>JAIXTK010000452.1 GCA_027483995.1 Acetobacteraceae bacterium | reverse complement strand
TTCGGCGGGCGCATCCGGCGCCATCAGCCCGTGGATCCATTCCGGCACGAACAACGCCTGGTTCACCTGCGGGTGGAACGCCCAGGGGGTTTGGCGCCCCTGGATGTTGTCCGTTGCTTCGCAGGCGATGATGGCACGGAAGGCCTCGGGGTGGCGGTGGGCGAGTTCCAGGCAGATCTCGCCGGACATGGAGGCGCCGAGCACGATGGGGTTCCGCAGGCCGGCGGCGGCCACGAAGCCCATGATGGTTTCCACGTAGCGGTCGGTCGTCATGCGCCAGGAGCCCGGCAGCGCGCCATCGGGGGGCATGGAACGGCCGTGCCAGGGGAGGTCGAAGGGCACCAGGCGGTGGGTGCGTGTGATGCGCTCATCGGCCATCAGGCGGTGGAACTGCCGCCCGTCGCTGCCGGCGGTGTGCAGGCAGAGGATATCCTGACCTTCGCCGGCCCATTCGTGGAAGATGTCGTGGCGCTGGCCGGCGATCTGCACCGGCACAGTGCCGCCCTGCGGCAGGGCGCGCGGGGTGGCCACGGGGGGCCGCAGGCTGTTGGGGGCCGGCAGGGCGTTTCCGAGGGCGAGCCACTTGCCCAGTTCCAGCACGCGGCGCACCAGGTGGCAGTGCTGGGCGAAGGTGAGCATGTCCCCTTCCAGCGTCGCTTCCGGCACGCGGGCGAGCATGGCCAGGATCACGTGGTGGTGGCGCGGCGGCAGGGGCTGCAGGAATTTCGCCCACACCGAGGCCGGGGCGGCGAAGGTGAAGGCGGGGGTGCCCGGGGTGGCGCTACGGCCCTCGCGGAAGCCGAACCGGGCTTCGTGCGCGTCGCAGCGTATGGCGAAATCCACCGCCCAGGGGCCGGCGAATGCCGCCAGCACCGCATCGCCGGCGCAGGCCGCGTGCCAGCGCGCCACGAACCCGTTCCAGTCATCCAGCGGCCACATGGTTATCGCACCGTGTTCTTCATGCGCGGGTCGAGCGCATCGCGCAGCCCGTCGCCCAGCAGGTTGAGGCCGAGCACGATCATCGCGATCGCCACGCCGGGGGAGAGCGCGATCCACGGCGCCTCGATCATGGTGTCGCGCCCGTCGGCGATGATGGCGCCGAGCGAGGGGCGCGGCGGCGGCGGGCCGACGCCGACGAAGCTCAGCACCGCCTCGGCCAGGATGGCCACGGCGAAGATGTAGGTTTGCTGCACCATCAGCGGCGCCATGGTGGCCGGGATGATGTGCTTGCGCAGGATGCGCCCGGTCTTGGCGCCCACCGCGCGGGCGGCCTCCACATAGTCCTGCGCGCGCGCCACCAGCACGGCGCCGCGCATCACGCGCGCGGTGCGTGGCGAGTAGGCGACCGTGAGCGCCACCACGGCGGTCATCTCCGAAGGCCCCAGCGTCACGGCCAGGGCAATGGCCAGCAGGATGCCGGGGAAGGCCATCAGCCCATCCATCACCCGCATCAGCCAGGCATCCACCTTCGGCCACCAGCCGGCCACCAGGCCGACCACGCCGCCGATCAGGCCGGATGCGATCACCACCATCAGCCCGATGCGCAGCGAAACCCGCGCGCCGTGCAGGATGCGGCTGAGCACGTCGCGCCCGAAGCGGTCCGTGCCCAGCAGGTAGGTGTCGTTGGGTTCGCCCAGCCGGTAGCGGAAGTTGTTCTTCACCGGGTCGAACGGCGCCAGCACATCGGCGAACACGGCGCAGAACGCCACGGCGCCGACCAGCACCAGGCCGATCGCGAAGGACCGGCGCTTCAGGATGGCGGGCATCTTCATCGGGATTCCCGCAGCCTTGGATCAACCCAGAGATAGAGCAGGTCCACGATCAGGTTCACCGCCACGAACACGAAGGCGGTCAGCAGCAGCCCGCCCTGGATCACCGGCCAGTCGCGCCGCAGCACCGCGCCGATGACCAGCCGGCCGACGCCGGGCAGCGAGAAGACCTGCTCGATCACCAGCGCCCCGCCCAGCGCGATGCCGAAGGAAATGCCGGCCACGGTCAGGATCGGCACCGCGGCGGCGGCCAGCACGTGGCGGGCGAATACGCGCGGCTCCGCCAGGCCCTTGGCCCGGGCCGTGCGGATGAAGTCGCTATTGGCCACTTCCAGCGCGGCCGAACGCGTCATGCGTGCCAGCGGGCCCATCTGCGTCAGCGCCAGCGCCGCGGCCGGCATGGCGATGGAGCGCAGCCAGCCCACGGGGTCCGTGGTGAAGGGGATGAACCCGCCGGTGGGCAGCCATTGCAGCTTCACCCCCAGCGTCCAGATCATCAGCAGGCCGAGCCAGAAATCGGGCAGGGAGAGCCCCACCAGCGCGGTGCCCATCGCCGCCTGGTCCTGCCATTTATGCGCCTTGGCCGCCGCCAGCAGCCCCAGCGGCACGCCCACCAGCCCCGCCACCAGCAGCGCGATCCCGGCGAGCGAGAGCGTCACCGGCAGCCGCTCCAGGATGGCGGAGCCGACGGACTGGTTGAGCAGGATGGATTTGCCCAGGTCGCCGCGCAGCAGCCCGCCATACCAGTGCAGCATCCGCTCCAGCGGGGGCTGGTTGAGCCCCAGCTGGGTGCGGATCTGCTCCACCTCCGCCCGGTTGGCGGAAGGCCCGGCCATCTCGGCGGCGATGTCCCCGGGCACCAGCAGCGTCAGCCCGAAGCTGAACAGCGAAACCACCAGCAGCACGGGCACGGCCGCCAGCAGGCGGACGACGATCAGGCGCAGCACGTCAAATCAACCGGTGCGGCGTGTCGATCAGGCGAACCACACATCCCACATGCGCGGAATGCGGTACGGCGCGAAGTTCACCACATTGGCCCGCGTGGCCTGGATCCAGCCGGAATCGCCGATCTTGAGCGACAGCGCCTGGTCGTACATGCGGTCCTGGAACTGCTTCACCGCGGCCACGCGATCCTCCAGCTTCAGGCTGGTGGTCAGCTTCTTCTGCGCGTCCTCGATCACGGGGTCGGGCTTCATCATCGCGGCGGACTGGCCGGCGAAGAAGCCCACCACGCCATAGGGGCCCTCATACGGCTCGATGCCCATCAGCAGCGGCCACATGCACCAGCCCTCGGGCTTGGTGCGGGCGGTGAAGATGGTGGGCCAGTCGGTCACGGTCAGCTTCACGTTCACGCCCACGGCGCGCAGCTGCTCGCTCACCACCGTCGCGGTATCGATATGCGGGCGGTTGGTGTTGTCGGCCATCATGGCGAATTCCTCGCCCTTGTAGCCGGCATCGCGCAGCAGGGCGCGGGCCTGGGCCTGGTCCTGCTTCAGGAACTTCTCCAGCCCCGCCACGCCCGGGTAGTGCTGCGTGCCCGCATGCTGCCAGGAGGGCTGCATGCGATAGAGGCCAGAGGTGGAGATCGCCATGATCTCCTCCAGGTCCAGCGCGGCCTGGATGGCACGGCGGAACGACAGGTTCTGCGTCTGCCCCCAGGCGGTGTTGATGATGAGCGTCTGGTACGCCCAGGGCATCATCGTGTAGCTGCGGATGTTGCGGTCGCTCTCCAGCCGCTTGGCCACGGGGGCGTCCAGCGCCTCGATCACGTGCAGCTCGCCGGTCTGCAGGCCGGCGGTGCGGGCGCCGCCTTCCGGCATGAAGCGGATGCGAACGCTATCCAGGTACGCGGTCTTCTTGCCGGCGAACCCGTCGCGCTCCTTGTAGTTCATGTTCTGCGAGTATTTGTCGAAGCGGTGCAGCATGATGTGGCTGTCGCTGCGGTACTCGCCCATGGTGAACGGCCCGGTGCCGATCCGCCCGCCCTCGCCGGCCGGCTTGGCGCATTCCTCTTCCGGCATGATCGCGCAGGGCGCGCGCGGGGAGGACAGGTTCTCGATGAAGCCCGGGAACACGTTCTTCAGCTTCACCGTCACGGTGCGGCTGTCCGGCGTTTCGATCGCGTCCACCGGGGCCATGAAGAACTTGCTCATGCCCACCCGCGCATAGCGCTCCAGGCTGGCCTTCACGTCGGCGGAGGTCATCACCTTGCCGTTGTGGAAGTTCACGCCGCTGCGCAGGGTGAACTTGTAGGAGAGACCGTCGGCGGACATGTCCACGCCCTCGGCCAGGTCCGGCACTGGGTTGGCCTTCTCGTCGCGCGCGAACAGCGTCTCGTGCACGTGCAGGCTGATGTTGCGCGTGGCGGCGGCCGAGGAGGTCTGCGCATCGATGGTGGGCGGGGGGGCGGATTGCGCCATCACCGCGTCGCCGCCCTTCTTTTGCGCATAGGCGGGCAGCGGCAAGGTGGCGGCTGCGGTACCTGCCAGCAGACCGGCATTGAAGCTGCGCCGACGCATCATCGGTGTATCCCCCTGTTCGACTATTATAACACCCGATGCTTGACCGGCTTCAGGGCGCTTGGCAAGAACCTTGTGCTGTCGCACGATATCCCCGAACCGAACAGGGGGTTTGCCCATGTCCGCCATCGTGACATCTCTTTCCTCCACCGCCGCCGAGGAAGCCGAATGGGCGCTGCGGGTGGACATGGCCGCGGTGTTCCGCGTCTCCGCCCGGCTGGGCTGGAACGAGCAGATCGGCAACCACAACTCCATCATGCTGCCGCAGCGCACGCCCGGGGAGGCACCGACCTTCCTGATCAACCCGCGCGGCTACCGGTTCGAGGAGCTCACCGCCTCCTCCCTGATCGTCTGCGACCTGGATGGCAACGTGCTGCGTGGCACCGGTGAACTGCGCAAGGTCGCCTTCTTCATCCACGCCCGCATCCACGTGCAGAACCCCGCCGCCACCTGCGTGCTGCACGTGCACCCGCAATACCTCACCGCGCTCTCGCTGATCGCGGAGCCGGAAGTGACCGTCTCCCACTTCAACGACCTGCTGCTGGCCGACCGCATGGCCTTCGACCTCGAGGCCCGCGCCGGCGCCGGCTCCATCGAGGAAGGTGACCGCCTGGCCGCCAAGCTCGGCGACAAATCCATCCTGATCATGGGCAGCCACGGCGTGACCGTGGTCGGCCCCGATATCGCCAGCGCCTTCGACGAGCTGCACCAGGCCGAGCGCACGATGATGTACCACATGACGGCGCTCAACACCGGAAGGAAGCTGGTGCAACTGCCGGAGAGCTCCCGCCGCCGCTACAACGGGCCCTGGGGCGATAAGGTCGATGCGCGCATGCATCTCGATTCCTGGCGGCGGATCCTGGACCGGGAAGGCAGTGATTACGCAAGCTAAGAGTCTTCTTTTTCTGAAGAAAAAGAAGCAAAAAGACTTTTCCGACTTTGCGCCGAGGCTAAACGAATAAAAGTTTTTTGGTTCTTTTTTCCAAAAAAGAACCGCTTTCTTCAAGGAGCCACCCAAATGTCCGCCGTCGTGAAGAACCTGACCAACAGCGAGGCCGAAGCCGAGGAGTGGCGCCTGCGCTGCGACATGGCCGCGGTGTTCCGCGTTTCCGCCCGGCTGGGCTGGAACGAGCAGATCGGCAACCACAACTCGCTGATGCTGCCGGGCAAGGAGCCGCAATTCCTGATCAACCCGCGCGGCATGCGCTTCGAGGAGCTGACCGCCAGCTCGCTGATCGTGTGCGACCTCGATGGCAAGGTGCTGCGCGGCACCGGTGAGCTGCGCAAGGTGGCGTTCCACATCCACGCCCGCATCCATCTGCTGAACCCCGCCGCCACCTGCGTGATGCATGTGCACCCGCAGTATCTCACGGCGATCTCCATGCTCGCCAACCCGCAGCTGATCCTGGCGCACCACAACTCGCTGATGCTGAACGACCGTGTGGTGTACGACCTGGAGGGCGACGAGCCCGTGGGCCACAACGAGGAAGGCGACCGCATCGCCCGCCTGCTGGGCGACAAGTCCATCATGGTGATGGCCAGCCACGGCGTGACGGTGGTGGGCGCCACGGTGGAGGAAGCCTTCGACGAGCTGCACAGCGCCGAACGCACCACGATGTACCAGCTCACCGCCATGTCCTCCGGCCAGCCGCTGCGCCGCCTGCCGGAAAAGCTGCGCCGCGGCTACACCGGCCCCTGGGGCGCCAAGGTGGATGCCCGCATGCACCTGGATTCCTGGCGCCGCATCCTGGACAAGGAAGGCGACGACTACGCCACCTGAGAGCCTGTCCGATAACTCTACTCTGGCGGTCATCCGACGGCGATTTCCTCCGCTCCGGTGCTCACGGCCTCCAGGCCGCTCCGCTCCGGTGCTCGCAAATCACCGCCGGGCGGCGGCCAAGCGGCCGCCTCTGACTCGCCAGAGCGAGTTCTCGAACAGGCTCTGACGGTGCCTAACCGGCGCCGATCGCCTCGGCAATCTGGCGCCTTATGGCGGCGAGCTGCGCCGGCGTGATCCGCGCCGGCGTGGCCGCCCGCACCCGGGCCTTGGATGTCGTGGCCACGCAATGCGACAGCGCGTGGCAGGGCTTGCTGCAGCCGTTCTCCGGCGTCGGCTCGATCCGCACCGAAAGCTCGGCGATCGCCAGCCTTGCGTCCTCGGTCAGCGGCACCAGGATCACATTGGGGTAGGCGGGGTCGAACAGCGCATGGTCCTCCACCACCACGGCGGGGCGCAGCTTGTTCGGCTCCTTCGGCAGGGCATCGCGCCAATCCACCACCACGATCTGCCCGGCCACGAAAGCGGCCACGTTCAGCCCTCCGGCCGCGTGTTGCCCCACTCCCGGTAGAAATCCCCGGCCTCGGGCTCGCCCGCCACATGGGCCCCCACCGCGGCACTCTGCGCCCGGATGCGCGCCCGGCGGATATCGCGGGCCGCCTGGGCGGCCAGTTCGCGCAACAGGCTGGAAAGCCCCGTGCCGCGCGCGGCGGCCTCATCCTCCAGAACGGCACGCACCTCCGGGTCGAGGCGGACAGAGATTGGGGCGGGGTGGCTCATGCAAGGAATGTAGTGCGCTGGCGTACTACGTTCAACAGCTTCGCGGGGACTACCGTTTGTAGCCCTCCTCCCGCTGGCTGCGGATGGCCAGCACGAACACCGTGTCCACCGCCGGAACGTGGCGATACAGCACAACGTAACCGCGCCCGCCCTGCCCCACGATCAGTTCGCGCCGGCCGGCCCGCACCGGGCGGCCGATCAACGGGCTGTGGCGCAGGATGTCGATGGCCGAGAGCAGGCCGGTGATGCGCGCCGGCCCGTCGGGCACCTCGAAGCGCGCCAGATGGTCCAGGAAACGGTCGAAATCATCCAGAACACCCGCGGCAAGCTGGATGCGGGCCATGGCTCAGCGCCCCCGCCTATCGGCGAGGCCGCGCCGGCCCCTCGCCGCGCAGCCGGGCTTCCACCCAGGCGCGCGCTTCGTCCCATTCCACCGTCGCGCCCGCTGCCACCTCGCGCCAGCGCTCGTCCGCCAGGCGATGGAACGCCTCGTCCAGCTCCGCCTGCTCCACCTGCTGCGCGATCGCCTCCAGCATGAAGGCATGCGGGCTTTTGCCGGCACGCTCGGCCGCGGCCGTGACGCGGGCCTTCAGCTCGTCCTCGATGCGCAGCGTGGTGGTGGCCATGGCATCCTCCGGGGCGGGGCAATGTAGCACATCCGTGCTACAAAACCAGGATCCGCCGCGGGTCACACCGCCCGCGCAGCAGGTCGGCCAGCGCCAGCACATTGCCGCGCAGCCGGCCACGCCGGTCCACCCAGGGTTCCGGATGGAGCGAGCGCACCGCATTGATCGCCAGATGCCGCGCCATGCTCACCAGCGCCCGGCGCCATTCGTAGCTGCCCTTGCGGGCCAGGTACACGGGGTTGGCGATCTGCGAGTAGCCCAGCCGCAGGCCGGAGGTGCGACCGGATTTCACGCCCAGATGCACACCGCGCGCGCCCG
>JAIXTK010000311.1 GCA_027483995.1 Acetobacteraceae bacterium | reverse complement strand
GGGCCAGCGCCACCGCCTCGGGCCCATGCTCGGCCAACAGCGCCGCCGCCTCCTCGCCCTCGGCCGGCAGCACCGGCATGGCGAAGACGGGGTCGCGGGCCAGGCGGGCACGGTCGGCGGCGCGGATCTCCTCGGCGGCCGGCGGGGAGACCCACTGCACCGAAACCTTGGCCGCCATCAGCAATTGCTCGGCCCGGCGGCGCGCCCGCGGCTGCACGATCAGCGCGCAGACGCCCTTGCGCCCGGCGCGGCCAGTCCGCCCGGAGCGATGCAGCAACGCCTCCGGCCCGTTCGGCAGGTCGTAGTGCACCACGAGATCGAGCTCCGGCAGGTCGAGCCCGCGCGCGGCCACGTCGGTGGCCACGCACACCTCCGCCCGGCTGTCGCGCAATGCGGCCAGCGAGGCATTGCGCTCCGCCTGGGACAGCTCGCCAGAGAGCGCCACGGCCGCGAAGCCCTTGCCCAGCAGGCGCTGCAGCAGGGTCTTCACCCCCTCGCGCGTGGCGCAGAACACCAGGGCGCGACTGTCGGCGGCGCGCAGCACGTTCACCAGCGCGCCGAAATCCTCGCCGGGCACGGAGCGGATGGCGCGGTATTCAATGTCCTCATGCGGGCGCGAGCGGTCCACCGTGTCGATGCGGATCGCATCGCGCTGGAAGGCGCGCGCCAGGCCCACGATCTCGCGGGCGAAGGTGGCGCTGAACAGCAGCGTGCGGCGTTCCTGCGGCGCGGCGTTCAGGATGAATTCCAGGTCCTCGCGGAAGCCGAGGTCGAGCATCTCGTCGGCCTCGTCCAGCACCGCCACGCGCAAGGCGGAGAGATCGAGCTGGTTGCGTTCGATATGGTCGCGCAGGCGGCCCGGCGTGCCAACCACGATATGGCAGCCCTGGGCCATCAGGCGGGACTCGGCGCGCGGGTCCATGCCACCGACGCAGGACACCACGCGGGCGCCGGCTTCGGCATAGAGCCATTCCAGCTCGCCCTGCACCTGCTGCGCCAGCTCGCGCGTGGGCGCGATCACCAGCACCAGTGGTGCGCCACCGCGCTCCACCCGTTCGGCCTCGCCCAGCAGCTCCGTCGCCATCGCCAGGCCGAACGCCACCGTCTTGCCGGAGCCGGTGCGGGCGGAGACCAGCAGGTCCCGCCCGGGCTCGGCGGCCAGCACGGCCTCCTGCACCGAGGTGGGCTCGGCATAGCCACGCGCGGTGAGCGCGCGCTCCAGCGCGGCGTTCAGGGTCGGGAAGGGCATCAGGGAATTCCGGTCGCATCCGCCGGCGGGACGCGTGGCGGGGAGACTGCAGATACCCTCCGCGCCCCATGCTGCACCACAGCAAAAGGCGCGGGTCTGGCGCGCGGGCCTTGGAGCGCCGGCGCTATTCCAGCGTGATGAACACGGAATGCCGCATCTGCCCGCCGATCGCCTGGGAGATATGGCCCTTGCCGTGGGTATCCTCCACCAGAAGGATCTCGCCCGCGCCGATCTCGCGCACCTCGCCATCGCTGGCGGTCACGCGCACACCGGCATCGAGGTTGATGATGTACTGGCGGCGCGGGGCTGGGTGCCAGTCGTAATCGTAGCTGCCAGGCGTCTGGCGGAAGATCACGCCGGTGGCCTTCTGCGTGTCGGACAGCTTGCCGCCCGGGCCTTCCCGCGTCCATTCGACATGGACATCGCGCCAATGGGTCTCGCCCTTGTCGTCGACATAGATGTTGTGGATGCGCATGGGCGGGGTTCCTCCGGGCTTTGGCGGGAGTGTGCCCGTGGTGGCGGCCGGAGGGAAGGTCAGGCTTCGGGCGGGAGGTGGAGTGCTGGGTCCATGGAGGCGTGCAGGATGCGCAGGATCTGGATGCTTCCATGGCCGCCCTGCTCTGACCAACTGAAGAAGAGAAGATGCCGCGCGCGCCGGCGTCCCTCCATCACGGGAAGGCACCGAACACCGCCCAACTCCGGCCAGTCCTTCACAGGGACAATCTGCGGCCCCTGGAGGAGTGTTTCGGCCGCCGCGACGATCAGCGCCTCATAGCGAATGGCTTGGGCAGGGCCGAACTCTCGCGTTGTCCATTCGATGATGCCGCTGAAGTCCCGCAGGGCGGGCCCCGAAAACCTGACGTTCCATTGCATGCGCTACTTGCCGGAACGCGCGATGGCCTCTTCGGTGATCGCGCGCAGATGGCGGCGCATCTCATCCGCCGAACCGAATTCGACGTAGTCCCCCGCCGCTACAGCATCGATCCCCACCTGCACCGCGGCCCGCAACGCGACCAGCTTGGCCTCGTGCTCCGCTTCATCCTGCTCCACCGCGCGCAGCCCCGCACGCAGCACCTCGCTGGCGTTCTGGTAGCGGCCGGAGGCGACGAGGCGGTCGATCAGTTCGGCCTGGTGGTCGGTGATGACGACGTTGCGGGTGGGCATGGGGGCGCCTCCAGGAGCGTGGTCGTCGGAGGCGGAATCGCCGGAGACGTGAATCACGCGACCAAAACAAAAGAGCGATGGCAGATTATGCCATCGCCCCTTCGTCAGCCCAAGGAGAAAGGGCCTATTGCGGCTGGGCGTACTTGCCGGTCAGCTGCGGCGCGGTGGCCGAGAGGCCCTTCTCGGCGCGTTCCAGGCGCGTATCGCGGGCCCAGGTGCGCTTGAGGTCGTCCTTCACCTTGAAGCTCAGGCGGCCGAGGCCTTCGGTTTCCAGCTCCACCGTGTCGCCGTCCTGGAAGCTGGACAGGCCGCGATGGTTGGTGCCGGTGGCCAGGATGTCGCCGGGCTCCAGCGTGTGGCAGTGGCTCACCCACTCGATGCAGCGGGCGATCTTGTGCGCCATGTCATCGGTGTTGAAATCCTGCTTCAGCGTGCCGTTCACCCACAGCTTCACGCCCAGCTTCTGCGGATCGGCGATCTCGTCCGCCGTCACCAGCCACGGGCCGATGGGGGCGAAGGTCTCGCGCGACTTCATGTGGAAGAAGCTCTGCGGCGCCAGGCCGCGGGCGGAACCATCGATGAAGTTGATGTAGCCGAAGATGTGCTTGAAGGCGTCGGCCGCGGCCACGTTCTTGGCGCGCTTGCCGATCACGATCGCCATTTCCGCCTCGCCCTCGAAGATGCTGGCGGGCACGTCGGGCAGCACCATGGAGTCGCCCGGGCCGATGATGGCGCCCGGCGCCTTGTGGAAGGCGTTGATGGGCGCGGCCTCCTTCAGGGTGCCGTTCTCCATGTAGTTCACCGCCATGCAGACGATGTTGCCGGGCTTGGGCAGCGGGGCGCGCAGGGAGACGGAGGCGAGGGGCACGCCGGCGGCGGCATCGGCGGCGGCCTGCAGCTTGGCCTTGTAGCTGTCGAAGCGGGCGATCAGGCCGCTCATCAGGTCGCCAGGGCCGGTGTGCGGAATGTCCGCCACGGCGGCGGAAACATCCACCACCGCGTCGCCCTTCAGCACGCCCAGGCGATAGTCGTTGAAATACACCAGCTTCATTGTGTGTCCTCCCGCGTCGGTGGCGCCACGGTGCCGCAGGCGGGGGCGAAGTGCAATCGCAGGCCGGGCGGGGTCAGGCCGCGGCGGCGCGGCCCCGCGGCAGCGCGATCGGTGCCAGCACCACGATCAGGGAGCGCAGGCGCGGCAGGGTGGCCGACCCGGCGGTCCAGCGCACCTGATCCTCCAGGGCGTGCCAGCCGGCGTGCAGGCCGGGATGGTCCAGCGGCAGGTCGTGGCCGTCAGCGATGAGGCGGGCGACGGGCACGCCGAGGCAGCGATGATCCTCCAGCCCCGGCACGCGCACGGAGGGCACGAAGGCCGGCGAGACGAGGCGAGCCGTGGGCTCGGGGTGCGGCAATTCGAAGCGCCAGGCATCGGCGCTGGGCTGGGAGGCCCAGAGGCGGCCGGCGGTCTCCAGATGCACCGCCCATTCGGTGCCCTGCCCCGGCACCAGGGTGGCGGCACGCGCGGCGAGGCGCGTGCGCAGGCGGGTCAGCGCGGGGCCGTGCAGGCAAAGCGGGGCGCAGGCGCGCTGGCGCCAGGTGCGGAGTGCCAGGCGCTGGCGGGGGGCATCCGACGGTGCCGCGATGCCCTCGAAATCGCCGCGGTTGCCGGTATCGAGGTAGGATTCCGCCGGCAGGCCCTGGGCCAGCAGCACGTCGTGCCGGGCCAGCTCGACATGGAAGTAGGTGACCGCGTCGCGCGGCAGGCGGGCGATGGTGGTGCCGTTCTCCAGGTGGCGCACCGGCACCAGCACGCCATCGGCGAATACGGCATGGTCCGGGGAGAGGAACACGTCGCTGTGCGGCTGGCCCGGCGCGAAGGCATTGGCGCGCACGCGCAGCGGCCAGGCATCGGCGGGGTGGGTCATCGCCGCGCAGTTCATGCGGCGCCGGCCGATCCAGGCGATCGGCACCAGCGGGCCGTTGAGGAGGGTCACCACCTCCTCCCCCGGCCGGAGATCCTCCACCGCCACCTCGCCGCGGCGGGTAAGCAGGCGGGTGCCCTCGGCGAAACAGGGCACGCCGGCGGTGGCCACCATCGCCTGCACATCCAGCCGCCCGCCAGTGGCCACCTTGCCGCTGAGCGAGGCGGTGGCCACCGTGGTGCTGAGCAGGGTGGAACGGATGGTGGCCGCGCTGGCGGTCGGGTTCACCGAGGCATAGAGCGCCACGGCGCCGGTGACATGCGGCGTGGCCATGGAGGTGCCGCTGAACGTGCCGTAGGCGTCCCCGGGCAGGGTGGAGAGGATCCCGTCGCCGGGGGCGGCGAGATCCACCGTGGTGGCGCCGTAGTTGGAGAAGCTGGCCAGCGCGCCGGTGCTGGTGATGGCCGCCACCGAGACCACCGCCTCGTACCCCGCGTTGATGGTGGTGGAATAGGCGATCGGGAAGGTGGTGGTGGCATCGGTATCCACCGGGGAGCCACCACTGGGCGCGTTGCCGGCGGCGGCAACGAACAGGATGCCCTGCTTGGCGCCGTTGATGATCGCCGTGCGCAGCGGGTTGTAGAAGCCGCCGCCGCTCCAGGAATTGTTGGTGGCGACGAAATGCTGGTCGGTGTTGGCCTTGCTGGCGACGGTGAAGTAGTTGAGCGCGTTGGTGGCGCCGGCCAGCGTGCCGCTGCCGTCGCTGGCGGTGAACTTCAGCGGCACCATCTGCACCGACCAGTTCACGCCGGCCACCCCGGTGCCGTTGCCGCCGATGGCGCCGATCGTGCCGGCCACATGGGTGCCGTGGCCGTTGTCGTCGAAGGGGTCGTTGTCGTTGTTGGCGAAATCCCAGCCGACGAGGTCGTCTGCCAGGCCGTTGCCGTCGTCGTCGGTGCCGTTCTCCCAGCGCGTATCGGCCAGCAGGTCGCCGGCATCGATGCGGCCATTGGCGTTCAGGTCGGTGGCGTAGGCGGCGTTGGCGGTCTGGTTGAGGTCCCAGAAGGTGATCAGGTTGTCGCCATTGGCATCGACCAGGGCGCTTTTGAAGGCGGATGGGATCTCGTTCCGGTTGAGCCAGATGTTCAGGTAGAGGTCGATGTGGCGGTAGTCGATGCCGCTATCGACCACGCCGACCACCACGCCGGTGCTGCCGGTGGCGCCGGCCGCCCACACTTCCGCCGCCTGGCTGCCATAGGTGTTGGCGGGGGTGGAGGCGTTGCCGTACATGCCCCAGAGCGAGCCATCCAGGTAGCGCGTGTCGTTGCTGGTGGCGGCCAGGGTGGCGCCGAACAGCGTGGCGCCGAACAGGGGCAGGCCCGCAGTGGCATCCTCGCCCGGCGCGGACACGCCCTCCTGCGCCTGGTCGTGGAGCCAGCGGCGCCAGGGCGGCCTGTCGCCAGGGGGCGGGAACGGCGGTTCGATCGCGGCGGCTCCGGCGGGTGTGAGGACCTGCCTTGCATACAATCCGCATTTTGCGTTCGACAAGTAAACATGTGGCGCGCCGGCGCGCGGGTTAACGATCGATGCGCGCCAGCCCCAGCATGGCGATCCCCGCCAGCAGCCCCCAGAACGCACCGCCAATGCCGGCGAAGGCCAGGCCGGAGGCGGAAACCAGGAAGGTGATGGCCGCCGCCTCCCGCCGCGCCGGGTCGGCCACCGCGGCCATCAGCGCCCCGCTGAAGGCGCCCAGCAGGGCGAGCCCGGCCGCCGCCTCGATCAGCACTGGCGGGGCGGCGGCGATCAGCACCGTGGCGCCGCCGGCCAGCAGGCCGAAGGCGATGTAGCCCAGCCCGGCCACCACCGCGGCCCACCAGCGCCGGGCGGGGTCCGGGTCTGAGTCCGGCCCCGCGCAGATGGCGGCGGTGATGGCGGCGAGGTTCACGGCATGGCCGCCCAGCGGCGCGCCCAGCAGCGTCAGGATCCCGGTGCGGGTGAAGAGCGGGCCAGGGTCCGGCCGGTAGCCATTGGCGTTCAGCACCGCGATGCCCGGGATGTTCTGGGAGGCCATGGTGACCACGAACAGCGGCAGCGCGATGCCCAGAAGGGCCACGGGCGTGAATTCGGGCATCACCAGCACGGGCGTGGGCAGCAGGGCGCCAATGCCGTCGAACGGCAGGGGCGTGGTGGCGGCCACCAGCACGGCGGTCACCACCACCGCCGCGGGCACGGCCAGCAGGCGGTTGAAGCGCGCCACCACCGCCCAGGTGCCGAGGATCGCCAGCCCCATCACCGGGCTGAACGCCACCGCGCGCACCGGCGCCAGGCACAAATTCAGCAGCACGCCGGCCAGCATGGCATTGGCCAGCGGCGCCGGGATGGCGGCCACGGCACGGCCCAGCGGGCGGATCAGCCCGGCCGCCACCATCAGCACGCCAGCGGCCAGGAAGGCGCCGACGGCCACGGGGAAGCCGCCTTCCGGCACGCCGGTGCTGGCCAGCAGCGCCGCGCCGGGGGTGGACCAGGCGACGCTGATCGGCATGCGGCTGCGCCATGACAGCCAGATGCCGCCAATCCCCATGGCCACCGACACCGCCATCAGCCCGGACGCCGCCTGCGCCGGGGAGGCACCGGCCTCTGTCAGGCCGCGCAGCACCACGGCAAAGGAGCTGGCGAAACCGACGAAGGAGGCGAGCAGCCCCGCGGCGATGGCGGAGAAGGAGGGGCCGCGACGTTCAGCGGGGGGCACGCTCAGCCGGCCACCGGCTCGAACTGCGCCACCGCCAGCAGGCAATCGGAGGCCGCGGCGAGCTGCACCGCATCGGTGGCACGCACGGCATCGCGCGGGTTCAGCAGCGTGCCGCCCAGCGAGCAGCGGCCGCGCAGCACCACCAGGAAGCGCTCGCCCGCCACCGCCGGCAGCGGCACGCGGGTGCTGACCGTCGTCACGCGGTGGCGCCAGCGGCCACGGCGGGTCATGGCGTTCAGCACCAGGCAGTTGCCGGCCGGCAAATGCAGCTGCGTGGGCAGCCCGCCATCGAAGCCGCGCGGCTGGAATGGCGCCTGCACCACCAGCGGCGCCGGCGCCTCGCCGAAATCCAGCACGAAGCCGATGCCGGAAACCAGGGTGATGGTACGGTCGTGCCCGGTATAGTCGGAGAACGGCGCATCGCCCTCCAGCCAAGCGAAGGAGAGCATCCAGTCCGGCTTGCCGTCCTCGCCCATGGGCCCGGCCGCAACATCGGCCCTGCGCCCGGCGTTGTTGGGCCAGCGCGATTGCGGCAGGTCGGCGAAGCGGAGCGGGCCCGCTGGGGTATGCCCGGTCACGAGGGGAGCCCCGTGCTGTAGGTGGAGGGCACCACGTCCTTCGCCGCCTGGGCGCGCTTGCCCAGCCACCAGCCGCCGGCGGGCGGGATGGCATCGAAGCCGATCTCGGCCCCCAGCTTGCGCGCGGCATCCAGCGGCCAGTTGGGGTTGTAGAGGATCTCCCGCGCCAGGGCGGCAAGGTCGGCGCGGCCTTCCTGCAGGATTGCCTCGGCCTGGTCGGCATGCACGATCAGGCCCACGGCCATGGTCTTGATGTGGCCCTCGCGCTTCACATGCTCGGCCGACGGCACCTGGTAGCCATAGCCGAGCGGGGCGGCATTGGGGCGCGCACCGGTCATGCCGCCACCGGAGCAGTCGATCACGTCCACGCCCTTGGGGCCGACGATGCGCGAGAGGGCGGCACTCTCCTGCAGGCCCCAGCCCGCATCGTCCTGCGCGGAAAGACGCAGGAACAAGGGCTTGTCTTCCGGCCATACGGTGCGGACGGCTTCCACCACCTCCACCACCAGGCGCATGCGATTGGCCTCGCTGCCGCCATACTCGTCGGTGCGCTGGTTGGCGACCGGGGAGAGGAATTCGTGCAGCAGGAAGCCGTGGGCGCCGTGCAGCTCCAGCACCTCGATCCCCGCCTCATGCGCGCGGCTTGCGGCATCAACCCAATGCTGGATCACCTGCGGTATCTCCGACCGTTCCAGCGCGCGCGGCACCGGCTCGTTCTCACCGGCGGGGATGGCGGAGGGGGCGACCAGCTCCCAGGCCTCCCAGTCGGTGATGCCCTGCGCTTCGGCGGCTTCGCGGGTGAGGGGCTTGCCGCCTTCCCAGGGGCGGAAGGCGCGGGCCTTGCGGCCGGAATGGCCCAACTGGAGCGCGGGCACGCTGCCCTGGGCGCGGATGAAATCGGCGATGCGCTTCATGCCCGGGGTGAACTCATCGGCCCACAGGCCGACGTCGCCCACCGTGCCGCAGCCGCGGCGTTCCACCTTGGTGGATTCGATGAACACCAGCCCGGCCCCGCCGGCGGCGAAGCGGCCATAGTTCATCAGGTGCCAATCGGTCATGTGGCCCTGCACCGCGGCATATTGGTGCATGGGGGCGACGACGATGCGGTTCTTGAGCGTGGTGCCGCGGATGGTCATCGGCGTGAAGAGAAGCGGTTGAGACATGGAAATTCCGATACTTAGCGATTGGTCTTGAAACGCGTCCACATCCGGCTGCGCACCCGCGCGGCCTCCTGCGGGACGGGGCCGATGGTGAAGAACCCGGCCTGGATGGCGGGCGGGGGATAGACGCCGGGGTCTTGGAGGATCTCCTTGCCGACCATCTCCCGGCTGGCGGGTACGGCGTTGGGGTAGTTCACGTGGTTGGTGACGCCCGCCATCACCTTCGGGCGCAGCATGAAATTGATGAATTCATGGGCTTCGGCGACGTTCGGCGCATCGGCCGGGATGGCAAACAGGTCGAACCAGAGCTGGGCGCCTTCCTTCGGGGCGATGTACTGCACCTCCACCCCGCGCCTGGCTTCGGCGGCGCGGCCGGCGGCCTGGATGGCGTCGCCGGAGTAGGAGATGGCGAGGCAGGTCTCGCCCGAGGCCAGCGTCTCGATCATGCCGCTGCTGGAGAAGCTGCGGATATGGGGGCGGATGGCCTTCAGCGTCTTCTCGACGGCAGCGAGGTCGGCGGCATCGGTGCTGTCCGGCGATTTGCCGAGGTATTTAAGCACGCTGGGGATCACGTCGATGGCGCTGTCGATCATGGCGATGCCGCAGCGTGCCATGCGCTTGGCGTGCTCGGGCTTCAGCAGCAGGTCCCAGGAATCGGTGGGGGCGTCGGGGGCGAACTGCTTGAGCTTCACCGGGTTCACCGCCAGCCCGATCGTGCCCCAGAGGTAGATGGCGCCATGGGCGTTGCCGGGATCCGACGATTGCACCCGTTGCATCAGCGCGGCATCGAGGCCGGCGGCATTGGGCAGGCGGGCGGGATCGAGCTTCTGCAGCGCGCCGGCGCGCACCAGGCGGGAGAAGGTAGGCTCGCTGGTGGGCACCACCACGTCGTAGCCCGACTTGCCGGCCAATAGTTTGGCTTCAAGGGTTTCCAGGCTGTCGTAGAGGTCGTAGCGCACCTTGATGCCGGTTTCGGCCTGGAACTGCTGCACCGCGTAGGGATCGATATAGTCGGTCCAGTTGTACACGTTCACGACCCTTTGCTGCGCCGCAGCTTGGGTGGCGAGCACAAGTGCTGCCAGCAGGGCGAGCAGGCGCATCCGGCGGGACTCCTGTGGGTTGCGGCGGCACGCTACCATGGCTGGCGCGCTTGAAACGAGGGGCGGAGGATCGGGGCATGTGCGGGCGGTATGCGGCTCATCGGTCGGTGGACGAGATACGGCGGCTGTTCGCCACCACGAACGCGCCACCGAACTTTGAGGCGACCTGGAACATGGCGCCGACGCAGATGGCCCCCGTGGTGCGGCGGCATCCCGGCGAGGGCACGCGGCATCTCGATTTGCTGGCCTGGGGCCTGGTGCCGCACTGGTCGAAAGACCCGAAGGCCGAGCGCAAGCCGATCAATGCGCGCAGCGAAACGGCGGCCACCATGCCGCTGTTCCGTGATGCGCTCGCCCGCCGCCGCTGCATCGTGCCGATCGACGCGTTCTACGAGTGGCAGGTGACCGAGGGCGGCAAGATCCCGCATGCCATCGCCCGCGCCGACGGGGCGCCGATGGCGCTGGCCGGGATCTGGGAAGGCTGGCGCGGACCGGAGGGCACGGTGCTGCGAACTTTCACCGTGCTGACCACCGCCGCCTGCCAGGCCCTGGCACATATGCACGAACGCATGCCCGTGGTGCTGGAACCGCCCGATTGGGCGCTGTGGCTGGGCGAGGAGGAAGGGCCCTATGGCGAGCTGATGCGGCCTTCGGCGGCGTCGTTCCGGGTCTGGCGCGTGTCCACGAAGGTCAATAACGTCCGCAACAACGGGCCAGACCTGCTGGAGGAAGCCGCATGAAAATCACGGGCATCGAAACCGCCATCCTGCGCATCCCGGAAGGGGACCCGCTGGCGGACATGCCGGAGGATGGCAACCGGAAGCGGCCCTTTGTCACGCTGAAGGTTCGGACAGACCAGGGCATCGAGGGCATCGCCTTCACCCTGTATGGCGACGCGATGAGCGGCTCCCTGCGCACGGCGGTGGATGAGCTTGGCGCGCTGTGCCTCGGCGAAGACCCGCTGGATATCGAACGCATCGGCCGCAAGCTGCTGAACGCGGTGGGCGCGCATTGCGGGCCGGGCGGGATCTTCACCCTGGCCGCCTCGGCGATCGACATCGCGCTGTGGGACATCAAGGGCCGCGCCCTCGGCCTGCCGCTGTGGAAGCTGCTCGGCGGCTATCGCAACCGGGTACCGTGCTACGCCAGCGGCTCGCTGCGCCGGGGCCTGACCGACGACCAGGCGCAGACCGCCGCGCACCGGCTGGTGGCGAAGGGCTTCCGTGAGATGAAGACGCAGATGGCCCTGCCGGGGAACCCCGCGCCATCGGACGAGGTGCGCCGCATGCGCGTGGTGCGCGAGGCGATCGGGCCCGACATCAAGCTGATGTGCGACATCAACCAGCGCTGGCGCCCGGAACAGGCGATCGACATCGCCAAACGCTGCGAGGAATTCGGCCTGTTCTGGCTGGAGGACGTGGTGAACCACGAGGACTACCAGGGCATGGCCCGCGTGAACGCCGCCCTCTCCACCCCGATCGCCGGCGGGGAATACGTGTGGGGCATCGCTCCCTTCCGCCACATGATCGAGGCGCGCAGCGTGGATATCCCGATGGTGGACCTGGTGCGCGTGGGCGGTATCACCGCCTGGATGAAGGTCGCGGCGCTGGCCGAGGCGTTCAACCTGCCGGTGGTGAGCCATTTGGCGCCGGAACTGCACTGCCACCTCGTCGCCGCGGCACCCAACGGGCTGACAGTGGAATACATGCCCTGGACGCTGGCGCTGTTCGAGGACACCCCGCCAGTGGTGGACGGCGAGATGCATCTTTGGGACCGGCCGGGGCTGGGCCTGCGGTTCGACGAGGCGTTCTGCAAGGCGCATCAGGTGGCGTAACGCCGCAAGGCGGCTTTCACCTGCGGGCGTATGCGGGTTGGATGGCGTTCGACAGAAAGGAACGCCCGATGATTCGCACCCACATGCTGCGCGCTTCTGCCGCGCTCGGCCTTGCCCTGGGCGTTGCCGCCTGCGAAGCGCCGCCTGCCGCGCCGGAAATGGCGGCAGTCGCCCCCGGCCCCCTTCCCATGGTGGACATGGAAGCGGCCCGGGCTGCGGCGATGGGCAGCTTCCCGTTGCAGGTGCTGGAATTCAGCCAGACTGGCACCCGCTCCCTGACCAGCCGCATCCGGGGCGATGCGGCGCCGGCCTATGCCGTGCCGGTGGCGGCCGGCCAGACGCTGACGGTGGTGTTCCGCAGCCCGATCCATGCCGCCAGCTTCAACATGGTGGACACGGCCAACCCGGCCGAGGCGGTGCATCGCGGGTCCGTGGAGGGCAACATCGTGGCGGTGAAGCCGGCACAGGCCACCACCTATGTGATCGTGCCGTTCACCGAACGCGCCATCGCCCGCCGCGGCACGGTGGCCACCTTCACGCTGACCATCACGCGGGAATGAGCCCGCCTCCCTACGGCATCGCCGGCGCGGTGCCGTAGGCCTCGGCCATCTGGGCGATCTCGGCCAGCTTGGCTTGCAGCAGGGACCAGTCGTCGCGCTCGGCGATCGGGGCCCAGATGGCTTCCACCTCGTCGATCAGGATGGTGCAGGGGGACGCGCGGGTGAAATAGGCATGGTCCGGCCGGGTGCCCGCCGCCGGCTCGTAGCCGCGCAGGGCGGAGCGGACTTCGGCGAAACTGTCGTGGCGGTAGAATTCGGCGGCCGGCCCCTGCCCCGCTTTGGCTTCGCGCGCCAGGCCGCCGTGCCAGTCGAACCAGGCCTGCTCGAACGGAATTTGGCTGGCTTCCAGGAAGCTGGCGAAGCTGCGGGCCAGGGCCGCATCGGCTTCCGCCCCGCGCGGGGCGAGGCCCAGGCGGCGCAGCGTGGCGGTGCCGAATTCGGCGTGCAGCGCATCCTCGTAGCCATCCAGCACATTGATCAGCGCCTGCTTCGGCACCACCGGCAGCAGGGCGGAGCCGAGCTGGGCGAGGTTCCACAGCAGCGCCTCCGGCTGGCGGCCATAGGCGTAGAGCCCGGAGTGGTCGAAATAGGCGGCGGTGAAGCCGGGCTGGTAGGTGGGCAGCCAGCGCCAGGGGCCGTAATCGAAGCTCTCCCCGGTGATGTTCATGTTGTCGGTGTTCAGCACGCCGTGCACGAAGCCGGCCGCCATCCATTGCGCGCCGAGGCGGGCGACGTTGGCCATCACCCT
>JAIXTK010000266.1 GCA_027483995.1 Acetobacteraceae bacterium | reverse complement strand
CTGGTCTCCCTGGTGGACCGCGAGCGGCAATGGTTCCTGGCCCGCGAGGGGCTTGAGGCGCAGGAGACGCCGCGCGACGGGGCGCTGTGCGCGCATGCGATTCTCACCCCCTCCCAGCCGCTGGCGGTGGAGGATGCGGCGCAGGACCCGCGCTTTGTCGATTCCGCGCTCGTAACGGCGGCGCCGCATGTGCGGGCCTATCTCGGCGTGCCGTTGGTGAGCACCGGCGGCCACGCGCTGGGCACGCTGTGCGTGATCGACCGCGCGCCCCGCCGCCACGATGCCGAAACGGTGCAGGCGCTGGAGGTACTGGCACGCACCGTCACCTCCAACCTGGAGCTGCGGCGCGCCCTGCGCCAAAGCCGGGACCTGGCCCTGACCGACGCGCTGACCGGGCTGCCCAATCGCCGGGCGCTGGAGGATCGGCTGGCGGAGGAACTCGCCCGCGGCGGGATGCTGGCCGCGGTGATCCTGGACCTGGACCATCTGAAGCAGGTGAACGAGGCGCAGGGCCACGCCGCGGGCGATACGCTGCTGCGCGCCACGGCGGAGCGGCTGCGTGCCACGGTGCGGCCCGGCGACATGGTGGCGCGCACCGGCGGGGATGAGTTCGTGGTGCTTCTGCTGGGGCTGACGGACGAGGCACAGGCGCGCGCCGCAGCGGCGCGTATTTCCGCCGCGCTGCGCACGCCCGTTTCCCATGATGAGTATATGTTGCCGGCCGGCGCCACGCTGGGGGTGGCACTCTCCACCATCTGGGAAGGCGATGGCGACATGCTGTTGCGGGCTGCCGATGCGGCACTGGTGCAGGCCAAGCGCGACGGGCGCGGCGGCATCGGCTGGTCTGGCCCGGAGGATGCGGCGAAACTTCTGCGGCGCGCCCTGGTGCTGCGCGCCTTCGATGCCGCCGGCAACGGCGAGAGCCTGGCCGGCGTGCGGGCATTCCTGCAGCCGATCGTGGCGCTGGGCGCGCAAGCCGGCGCGGCGCCGGTGATCGCGATGGAGGCCCTGGCGCGCTGGTCCCATCCCGAGCTGGGCGACGTGCCACCGGCCGAGCTGCTGTCGATCATCGGGCCGGAGCGGACGATGCGCCTGGGGGCCGCGGTGCGCACCAAGGCCCTGGCCGCCATGGCCGCCCTGCGCCAGCGGGACCTGCCGGTGGGGCGGCTGGCGCTGAACCTTTCGGCAGGCGAGGTGGAGCGCGAGGATATCGCCGCCAGCCTGGCCGCCCAGGTGGCGAGCGCCGGGCTCTCGCTGCGCGACGTGGAGATCGAGATCACCG
This sequence comes from Acetobacteraceae bacterium, assembly GCA_027483995.1. Lineage (GTDB taxonomy): Bacteria > Pseudomonadota > Alphaproteobacteria > Acetobacterales > Acetobacteraceae > CAMDGX01. The sequence goes on along the minus strand of JAIXTK010000266.1, from coordinate 1,667 downwards.
AGGAGGTGCTGCTGGAACGCGTGAGCGACGCCACGCTGCAGCAACTGGCCGCCCTGCGCGGGCGCGGGGCGCGGCTGGTGCTGGACGATTTCGGCACCGGCAATTCCGGCCTTTCGCAGTTGCTGCGCCTGCCGCTGGATGCGGTGAAGCTGGACAAGCGCTTCGTGCAGGGCCTGGGGCTGGATAGCCGCGCGGAGGAGATCGTGCGTGCCACCATCTCCCTGGCGCACGGGCTGGGGCTGGACGTGGTGGGCGAAGGCGTGGAGACGATGCAGCAGGCCCGCATGCTGATGCGCATGGGCTGCGATTCCGCGCAGGGCTACCTCTATGCGCGGCCGATGCCGCCCGAGGCGGTGCCGGACTGGCTGGCGCCGGAAGCGGGGGCGGAGGTGATCCCGCTCTGGGTGGCGCGGCCGGCGGAGGAGCGGGTCAGGCCAGACAGAAAGTCTTCTTTTTCTGAAGAAAAAGAAGCAAAAAGACTTCATTCGTTTGATGCGGGAAGACCGGGCTTTTCCGCATCAAACGAATAAAAGTTTTTTGGTTCTTTTTTTCAAAAAAGAACCTCTTGCTTAGAGCACGCCCCGCTTCGCCAGGTTGCGCATCAGCGCCCCCGGCCCAAAATCCCACGGCGCGCACTGATCAGTGGGCTTGGTGCGGTTCACCAGCCGCCCCAGCCTGGGCGTGGCGATCGTCACGATATCCCCGGTCTTGTGGGTGAAGCCCTTGCCCGGCGCGTCGCGGTCGTCGATCGGCGCGAACATGGTGCCGCAGAACAGCACGGCCCCGTCGGGGAAGCGGTGATGGGCGTTGACCATCTGGCCGGCGAGATCCGTGATGTCGCGGGCGATCCTGGTCATGGAGGATGATCCCTCCAGCCGGAAATTGTCGGTGCCGGCCACGGTGAGGGTAACGGTGGTGGTGCGGATATCGTCCAGCCCGAAGCCGGCATCCAGGAAGCGGATGAACGGGCCCACGGCGGCCGAGGCGTTGTTGTCTTTCGCCTTGCTCAGCAGCAGGGCGGAACGGCCTTCCACGTCGCGCAGGTTCACGTCGTTGCCCAGCGTGGCGCCGACAATGCGGCCATCGCTCGCCACCACCAGCACCACTTCGGGCTCCGGGTTGTTCCAGGTGGAGACGGGGTTCACCCCGGCATCCATGCCGGTGCCGATGGCAGCCATGGGCTGGGCCTTGGTGAAGATTTCCGCATCCGGGCCGATGCCCACTTCCAGGTACTGGCTCCAGGCGTTCCGCGCGATCAGCATCTCCTTCAGCTTGGCGGCCTCCGGCGAGCCGGGCTTGAGGCGGGCGAGGTCATCGCCGATCAGCGCGTTCACCTCCGCGCGCAGCCCGGCGGCGGCATCGAGGTCGCCGCGGGCGCGTTCCTCGATCACGCGTTCCAGCATGGAGATGGGGAAGGTGACGCCCGCCGCCTTCACCGCCTGCAGGTCGATCGGCGCCAGCAGCCAGGGCTTGGCCGGGTTGCAGCTTTCGGGCGGGGTGTTGGCAAGAATCTCGCTGACGGGGCCGAGGCTTTCGCCCTTTGCGGCGCGCGTGGCCGCGGCGGGATCCGGCTCCTCGCACAAATCGCGCATGGTGGCGAAGCAGGCCGTGATGTCGAACACCTCACCGTTGCGGATGGCTACCACGCTGGGGCCACCGACATCGGG
>JAIXTK010000334.1 GCA_027483995.1 Acetobacteraceae bacterium | reverse complement strand
GGCGCTGGAGCAGCGCATCGCCGTGGTGGCGGGGGTGCCGGTGGACCTTGTGAGTGCGGCCTCCCTGAAGCCGCTGATGGGCGAGCAGATCAGGGCCGAGGCCATTGCCTTGTGACGGCGCCGCGCGATTTCCGGGATTTCCTGCGGGACATGGTGCTGGCCTGCCGATCGATGATGCGCTTCGTGGACGGCATGTCCCTTGAGGCATATCTGGCCGACGAGAAGACGCGCTACGCTGTGATGCGGGGGTTCGAGATCCTGGGTGAGGCGGTGCGCCACCTGCCCGACGACGTGAAGACGGCGCATGCGGATATCCCGTGGTCGACAATGGCGGCGGTGCGCAACCGGATCGTGCATGGCTATTTCGGGATCGACGACACGATCCTTTTCACGACGATCGAACGGGATATCGGCCCGCTTCTGCCACGGCTGGAAGCCTTGGCGGAGGCCCACGGCGTGAGGCCCTGAGACGGAGGGCTTCGTCTTTCGCCGCGACATTGCTACCGTGGGCTCAACAAGAACGAGGGGTCCAAGCCATGTCTGTCACGCCTGATCTCGTGATCCGCAACGGCACCGTGATCGACGGCACCGGCAAGCCCGGTTTCGAGGGGGATGTGGCGATCGCCGGCGATCGAATCGTGGCGGTGGGCAAGGTGGAGGCCCGTGGCGCCGAGGAGATCGATGCCAAGGGGCAGATCGTCACGCCGGGGTTCGTGGATATCCACACGCATTACGATGGGCAGGCGGTGTGGGACAGCCACATGCAGCCCTCCGCCTGGCATGGCGTGACCACCGCGGTGATGGGCAATTGCGGCGTGGGCTTCGCGCCGGTGAAGCCGGGCGACCGGGACCGGCTGATCGAGCTGATGGAGGGGGTGGAGGACATTCCCGGCCCCGCCCTGCACGAAGGGCTGAAATGGGCGTGGGAGAGCTTCCCGCAGTATCTCGATGCGCTGGAGAGCAAGAAGCGCGACATCGATATCTGCGCCCAGCTGCCGCACGCGGCCCTGCGGGTGTTCGTGATGGGCGACCGGGCCTCGCACCTGGAACACGCGACGGACGACGAGATCCGGCAGATGGCCGACCTGGCCGAGGAGGCGATGCGGGCCGGGGCGATCGGCTTCTCCACCTCCCGCACCATCAGCCACAAGACCCTGGCCGGTGACCCCACGCCCACCCTGCGCGCGCAGGAGGCGGAGCTGGTCGGCATCGCGCTGGGCATGAAGCGGGCGGGCGCCGGGCAGCTGGAGATGGTGAGCGACTTCTCGCTCGGCGTGGAGAACGAGTTCGCCATGTTCCGCCGCATGGTGCAGGCCAGCGGCCGGCCGATGGTGTTCTCCCTGTCGCAGAACCATTCCACGCCGGACAGCTACAAGGTGCTGATGCGCCTCTCCCGCGAGGCGCAGGCGGATGGGATCAGCATCCGCCCGGTGTTTCCGCCGCGGCCGATCGGCATCCTGTTCGGGCTGCTGGGCAGCCAGAACCCGTTCAGCGGCACGCCGACCTTCAAGAGCCTGCTGCCGCTCTCCTTCGAGGACCGCGTGGCGGCGATGCGCGACCCTGCCGTGAAGGCGCGCATTCTCTCCGAGGACCGGTTCGCGGGCAGCAATTTCCCGCTGATCAACCGCCTCTCCTTCGCGCGGATGTTCCCGTTCGGCGATCCGCCGGATTACGAGCCGCCGCAGTCGCAATCGGTGGAATCGATCGCCGCGCGCGAGGGGCGGACGGCCGAGGACGTGGCCTACGACATGCTGGTGAGCGGTGGCGGGCGGAACTTCCTGTTCACGCCGCTGACCAACTACGCCGGCTACAACCTGGACCCGTGCCGCGAGGCGCTGGAAGACCCCAACGTGCTGACCGGCCTCTCCGATGGCGGGGCGCATGTGGGCTTCATCTCCGACGGCAGCTTCCCCACCTACCTGCTGCAGCATTGGGGCCGCGATCGCGCGACCGGGCGCTTCCCGCTGGAAGAGCTGGTCCGCAAGCAAACCTCCGACACCGCACACGCGGTCGGCCTCATGGACCGCGGCGTGATCGCGCCCGGCAAGAAAGCTGACCTGAACGTGATCGATTTCGGCAAGCTGGCGCTGCAGCGGCCGGAAATGAAGTTCGACCTGCCGGCCGGCGGGCGCCGGCTGCTGCAGCAGGCCACCGGCTATACCGCCACGATCAAGTCCGGCCAGGTGACCTATCGCGGCGGCATCGCCACCGGCGCGCTGCCGGGGACACTCGTGCGGGGCGCGCAGGGGTAGGAAGGCCGGGGGTTTCACCCCCGGAGCCCGACCAGGGCTCTGCCCTGGACCCGCCAGGGACCTGAGGTCCCTGGACCCACATGAGCGTCCGCCTTCGGCGGAAAAGGTCGAGGGGGCTGGGCGAAGCCCAGCCTTGCCTTCGTCCGGCTTCAGGCGCCGGCCAGCGCCAACTCTCCGGCGAAGTGGCAGCGGGAGTGGTGGCCGGGGGCGATTTCGCGCAGGGCGGGGGTTTCCACGGCGCAGCGGGATTGGGCGAAGGGGCAGCGGGGGTGGAAGTAGCAGCCGCTGGGCGGGTTGGCGGGGCTGGGGACTTCGCCGCGCAGCACGCCGTCGGCGGGGTTCACGCGGGGGTCTGGCACCGGGACGGCGCGCATGAGGGCGGCGGTGTAGGGGTGGAGCGGGCGGGAGAACAGGGCGTTGGTGGGGGCGAGTTCGACGATCTGGCCCACGTACATCACCGCGACGCGGTCGGAGATGTGGCGCACCACGCTGAGGTCGTGGGCGACGAAGAGGTAGGTGAGGCGCAGGCGCTGCTGGAGTTCGAGCAGCAGGTTCAGCACCTGGGCCTGCACGGAGACATCGAGCGCGGAGACGGGTTCGTCGGCGACGACCAGGCGGGGCTCGGTGGCCAGGGCGCGGGCGATGCCGATGCGTTGGCGCTGGCCGCCGGAGAAGGCGTGCGGGAAGCGGTGCATGAATTCCGGGCGCAGGCCGACGAGCTTGAGGAGGTCGGCCACGCGGTCGGCGCGGTCCCGCCGGCTTTTCATGCCGTTGACGAGGAGGGGTTCGCCCACATTGTCCAGCAGGGTCATGCGCGGATTGAGCGAGCCGAACGGGTCCTGGAAGACCATCTGGATTTCGGCGCGGTAGCGGGAGAGCTCGCGCTGGGGCATGGGGGCGAGATCGACGGTTTCGCCGGATTTGGTGCGGTAGAGCACCTGGCCGGCGGTGGGGTCGATGGCGCGCAGGATGCAGCGGCTGGCGGTGGTTTTGCCGCAGCCGGATTCGCCGACCAGGCCGAGGGTTTCGCCCTCGTTCAGCGTGAAGTCCACGCCATCCACGGCGCGGACATTGCCGACGGTGCGTTGCAGGAAGCCCTTCACGATGGGGAAGAATTTCTGGAGGCCCCTTACTTCGAGGAGCGGGGCTTCGGTCATGGCTCGGCCTCCTGGTGGTGCAGGAAGCAGGCGGCGGATTGGCGTTCGGCCACCGGCAGGAGTTTGGGCGTGGCGGTGGCGCAACCGGGCATTGCCTCGGGGCAGCGCGGGTGGAAGGGGCAGCCGGTGGGGCGGTTGAACGGGTGCGGCAGGGAGCCGCTGATGACCGGCAGCGGCGTGCGGGTTTCGCCGTGGATGGTGGGGATGGAGCGCAGCAGGGCGCGCGTGTAGGGGTGGGCGGGGGCGTGGAAGATCTGGTCCACCGGGCCCTGTTCCATGACGCGGCCGAGATACATCACCACCACGTAGCTGGTCATCTGCGCGATCACGCCGAGGTCGTGGGTGATGAAGACGATGGCGGTGTTGTACTTGGCGCGGAGGTCGCGCAGCAGGGCGAGCACCTGGGCCTGGGTGGTGACGTCGATCGCCGTGGTGGGCTCGTCGGCGATCAGCAGGCGCGGCTTGCAGGACAGCGCCATGGCGATCATGGCGCGCTGGCGCAGGCCGCCGGAGAGCTGCCAGGAATAGGCGTCCACACGCTGTTCCGGCATGGAGATGCCGACATCGCGGAACAGGCCGATGACGGTTTCGCGCGCCTCGGCCTTGGAGACGCGGCGGCCTTCCTGCGAGGCGTGCAGGGTGATCGCCTCGATGATCTGGGCGCCGACCGTGTGGACGGGGCTGAAGGCGGCCATGGGTTCCTGCGGGATCAGGGCGATTTCGGCGCCGCGCAGGGCGCGCATCTGGGGGCCACGCGGGTCGAGCCTGGCGAGGTCGGTCTGGCTGCCCTTGCTGTCCCGGAACAGGATTTCGCCGGAGGCGAGGCGGCCGG
>JAIXTK010000130.1 GCA_027483995.1 Acetobacteraceae bacterium | reverse complement strand
TACCAAGCTTCGTCGGCTCTGACTGATAGAGCCGAAGGAAGGCCAGGGCTCTGCCCTGGACCCGCAAAGGGCCGGCGGCCCTTTGATCCCGATCCTTTAAGAGGACGAGGTCCAGGGGCGTGGGCACCGCTTTACCGAACGGCCTTATGGCAGGCATCACCTGCAACGTAACGTGCTCCCCTGTGACATAATGCCAACCCTTACGGAGCAGCACTGATGGACCCAGTCTCGCATTCCGATTGAAATGATACGCCACGGCTGGCCGATGAACTTGTTCCATGACTCACAGCAGTGGGCGACGATGTCGTCCTAGGTGGCGAAGACACGGTTCGACAGCCAGTTGTCCCGCATGAACTGCCAGACGTTCGCCATGACCTTCAGTTCTGGGCACTTCGCCGGCAGCGGCAGCAGGGTGATGTTGGACGGCACGGTGAGAGCCGCTGAGAGGTGCCGTGCGGCCTGGTCGAGCAGCAGCACGGCGTGTCGGCCACGGCTGACCATGGTGGCGATCTCGGCGAGGTGCAGGCCCATGGCTTCGGTGTTGCAGTGGGGCAGCACCAGAGCGGCTCCCTTGCCCTGCTGCGGGCAGACGGCGCCAAAGATGTAGGTGGAGGCATAGCGTTGGTCCTGCGGCGCCACCGGCCGTGTGCCGCGCCGCGCCCAGCGTCGGGTGATCTTGTTCTTCTGGCCTATGCGGTTGATCTCCTTCGGAGCTCAGCCATCGGCGAACCAGATCTCAAGGGCCTCGGGCTTGAGGACCTGATCCTGCGCAATGCCTGCCACCGCGGTTGGGGCCTTTTTTGTACGCCGCAATGGCCCCCGTCGGCCTGGGCGTGGTGCTTTGGCCGAGCCGAGAGCTTGCGCAGCCACATGCCACGCAGCACCCGGCCCAGCGTCTGCGGCGAGACCGAGGCCTGGAACTTCTCTCACAGCCGACCAACTCAGCCCCGGAGGGACAACCTTCATAGCGGCGACATCGAGTGAGTCCGGAGCCCAGCTTCCGGCTGATACTTGCTTGCCGCGCAGGGTTCGTCTTCCGGTAGAAGCCGGGGCTACAGCCCTTGCCAGGGCGCGCGGTAGCGTTGCAGAAGGTCCGGAGGTGCGGCGCGCAGCCAGTCGGCCATGGCCATCAGGCCATCGGCCAGGCCAATGCGCGGCGCCCAGCCCAGAGCCGCGCCAATGCGCCGGCTATCCGCCAGCCAGGTATCGGTGTCCCATTCGCGCCCCTGCATGCTGGCCCAGCGCGGCGTTGCCGCCACGCCCATCCTGTCGCGCACCAGGGCCACAATCTCCTCCAACCGGGTCTGTCGTCCGGTGCCCAGGTTGAACACCGCGCCCGGTTCCGGCAACGGGCTGGTCGCAGCCAGTAGCATGGCCTGTACCACATCCTCCACCGCCACGAAGTCCCGCACCGTGCGTGGCGCGGCTAGGGCTGGCAATTTCCCAACCAGCGCATGCACCAGAAGGGCTGGCAGCAGGCGACGCGGGTCTTCCCAGGGGCCATAGGCGGAATAGATCCGCAGCGTCGGCAGGCGCATGCCCTCGCGCTGTGCGAAGGCCTGGCAGAAGGCGGTCGCCGCGGCCTTGCTCTCGGCATAGGGGCCTTCTGGCTCGAGCGGCGCGTCTTCGGCCGGGGCGTGATCCTTGCGGCCATATTCCGAGGAAGTGCCTGCCTGCACCATCACCGCCACGCCCTGTGCCAGCGCCACCCGCGCCAGCACCTGGGTGGCCAGCAGGTTGGTGCGGATAATCCGCGCGGCGTCCCGCTGCCAGGAATAGGCGCCATGCGCCGCCAAGTGGAAGATGCAGTCCGGTCGCGCAAGCCGCAGCGAGCGCGCCACGGCGGCAGGTTCGGCCAGATCCAGCAGGTGCAGGGTCAATCGGTCCAGCAGACCGGCCAGGCGCCAGTCAGCATAGCCCGGCCGCAGCAGCAGATGCACCTCGCAGCCAAGCGCCAGCAGCCGGCGCACCAAGTTTGCACCGATGAATCCGCTGCCGCCGGTGACCACGGCGCGGCGCGGCATCCCCATGGCCATCCCCGGTTCAGGGAGTGGCAAAGTCACGATAGTCGAACACATCCAGGTACTGCCAGGTCATGCGGGCAATCTCGGCACGGGTTTCGGCGCCGAGTTCCGCCGCCGTGGCGCGGTTAGCCTCGGGCGTAGCCTGGCGGATGGTACCCCAGGGGTAGATCTCCTGAAGCGGCGTGCCGTTCCAACTCGGTGTTGCCAGGGCCGGGTCATCCTCCAGCCCCAGGGCACGCAGTACCGTCGCCAGCGCGGCTTGCGGGTCAGCCATCACGTCCTCGGTGCGGATGATGTGGACCCGGCCCGGGTGGCGCTCCCGCGCCAGCAGCGCATGGTATTGGTTCAGGCACCAGGCCTGCATGTAGTCGCGCAGCGCCATCGGCACGGGGCGCCTGCAGGTATCCGCATAGGCCGAGAACGGGTTGCGCACCACGTGCAGCACCTGCGCGCCGGGCAGTGCCGTCAGAATGGCCTCGGCATCCACGGTGATAATGGGGCTGTAGCCGACATGCACCTGCTCGCGCCCGCTGCGCCGGTAGTCCTGCCACACGTCGAAGGTGGCGCGGAAGAAGGCCGCCACGTTGTTGCCGGTGCTGCGGCCACTGGCCCGGACCAGGTGCTGGTAGCGTGCGGCGCGGGCATCATCGTTCATATCGAACGGCATATGACGGAACTTGCTGACATGCGGCGTGCGCGCGCGAACTTTGCCTTCCTCGTCGATGATGGCGCGGTAGTCCTGCAGCGGCGTCGCATCCAGCGAGAATACCGGCCAGCGGTACTTCACCGGGAACATCGAGGTCAGCGCGTCGTTCACCAGCCGCGTACCGATTTGCGATTCAAACGGGTAGGTGAAGAGCCCCGGGTGGCCATCGAGGAAGCGATGGGTGGTATTGCCGCCATTTTCATACATGGCGCCCAACATCAGCAGGCGAAACTCTTGGGTCATGTGGTGGTTTCCTTCACGGCCGCCAGGCGTAGAACAGGGTGCGCTCCGCCGCCGAAGGTGGCTCGGCACCGCGCGGGGCACGGAAGGGCAGGCCATCGGCCAGCGCGGCTGGCAGTGCTTCGATCGCGAAAATCTGGTTGCCCGCCGGCCAGACCAGGCTTGCGGCGATGCGGCCGGTGGCGATCTCAACCGCATGCAGGCCGCAGACGCACTTCGCAGGGTCCAGCCCGGGGGCATAGGCGGCGAAGCGAGGAATCACGCGGGAGGTGCCGACGATGGCGTATTCGCCCATCTCGCAAAGGCCACGGGTCCAGCCCGGTAGCCGTGCGACCGGCTCCGCTCTGGCGCCATAGGCAGCGCAGACAGTGCCGTAGCCGCTGTTGTCGACCCAAAGCTGACCGGCGATGAAGCGAGGCGAATGCGGCCGGGTCAGCCCATGCAGCGCCGGTGCCCGGCTGGCGCCGGAAAACACCACGCCACGGCCATCCACCGGGAAGGCCGGGTCGCCGGGTCGTGGCCCGCCTGGGGCAGCGGCCGAGGCGGTGAAGAAGCTCGCCTCAAGTGTCGGCCCCGCGGCTATGCCATTGAGCTGGAGATGGTTCAGGCTGAAATCCGGCCCTGCCGGCCCCTCAATGCTGGCCGGCCACCACACCGCCCGCGCCGCGCCGTCGAGTGGCTGTTCGATGATGACGTTGCTGCCTGTCGCCGTGGCGTGCAGCGTGCCATCCAGCATGGCCAGGTCGTGCAGGTAGGTGCTGCCTGGCAGGAAGCGCACCGCTACCGGCAGAAGAGGCCGGCCCGGGTCGTGCGGCTGTTCCAGGTCCCGCCGCTGCAGCAGTCCGGCGGCCGGGCGCAGTGTATAGATGGCGTTGGGGTTGCGCGTGCTGGCAATGTGAACCTCTCCGCGCGCCCTATCCACCGCGATGCCGGAGGGATGCGGTAGGCGCAGCAGGCTACTGCGCGGCAGACCGCCAGCCGCGCCCAGCGCCAGCACCAGGTGTTCATATTCGCGCGTAACCAGCAGGGTGGTACCGGCGGCTTCCAGCAACTCCCACCACGGGCCGCTGACATGTGCTTCCAGCAGGGCCGGGTCCAGTGCACCGGCCTCGGCCCATTGCGCTACCACTGAGGCCGGGTCGCGCCATTCCGAGTGCTGGGCGGCGAAGCGCGCCACTGTCATGCGCCCAACTCCGCGCGCAGGGCCAGGGCGCCGCGATACATCCGCCAGGCCGAGCCTAGCCCGGTGGTGGAGCGCCCGCCATGCCGGGCGGTGGCGGTCACCGGCACCTGCCGTACCGGGTAGCCCTCTCTGCGGCACAGCGCGCAGAACTCCAGGTCGATCAGGTCGTCGTCGCGGCGCAGGGCCAACAGCGCGGTGAAGCGCCGGGGGAACACCTTGGGTGTACCATTCACGTCGCGCAGCCGCACGCCGAACAGCAGCCGAGCCTCCAGGTTGTAAAGGGCCGAGCCAAGCCGTCGCAGTGGCCCCTCACGCTGTTGGCGATCTGCCTTCAGCACCGTCGGTGGCCAGATGAGCGCCAGGTCCAGCATATGCCGCAGCTCGGCCGGGGCGGTGCGGGCAGCGTTGCTGTAGGCCAGGATCTCGCCTTGCGCCGCGGCCAGGCCCAGCCGCACCGCGTGGCCCCAGCCAGGGCGCTCCGCCACCAGCAGCCGCACCGCTGGGTCTGCTGCCGCCAGCTCGGCGCAAACCGCCCTCGAGGTATCGCGGGAGCCGTTTTCCACCAGCAGCAATTCGAAATCGGGCAGCCCGGCCAGGGCCGCGCGATAGTCTTCCACCACGCGGGCGATGTGGTCCGCCTGGTTGTGCACCGGCAGCACGATGGAAAGCCGCGGTATCATCGCCCGCTGCCCTGGAGCAGCGCCAGCGCTGCTGCTGCCACTTGCGGTGCAGTCAGGCCGTGCCTGCGGTTCAGCCAGGCGGCGCTGCCGGTCAGCCCGCCTTGCGCGACAACATCCAGGCGGCGGAAGGGGCGCGCCAGCCCAGAGGCGGCCATCACCTCGGCTACAAGGGCGCCCAGCCCGCCAACCGGTCCATGCGCTTCCAAGGTCAATACCGCCGGCGCAGTGGCGATGGCGGCGCGCAAATCGGCCTCCGGTGCGGGCTGGAGGCAGGCCACACCCAGCACCGCCGCCTGCACACCCTGCGCTGCCAACAGCTCGGCCGCGGCGCAGGCCTCGGGCAGCATGCCGCCCAGGGCCAGCAGCAGCAGGTCGCCGCCGGGTCGAACCGGATCCGCACGGCCAAGGGCGAAGCGCCCCGCCAACCCAGGAGCGGGCTGCCCGCCCTTGCCGAGGCGATAATACACCGGGCCGGGCAGGTCCCAGGTTGCCGTCAGGGCGCTGGCGGTCTGTGCCGCATCGGCGGGTGCCAGCACGGTCATGCCCGGCAGCGCACGCATCAGCGCCACGTCCTCCAGCGCGTGGTGCGTGGCGCCGGCGCTGCCATAGTCGAACCCGCCGCCCACGCCGACAACGCGCACCGGCAGCCCGTGCGCCACAGGTCCGTTGCGGATGAACTCATAGGGCCGCAGCACGGCGAAAGCGGCGATGGAATAGCAGAACGGGATGAAGCCGGCTTCGGCCAGGCCGGTCGCCAGGCCCAGCATGTTCTGTTCGGCCACGCCGACGTTGAGGAAGCGGTCAGGAAAGGCGGTGGCAAAGGGTTCCACCACCATGAAGCCGAGATCCGCGGTCAGCAGCATCACTCGCCGGTCACGCCCGGCCAGTTCCACTAACCCATCGATGAAGGCCTTCCTCATGGCGCGAGATTCATGGCAACGAATCGCTTTCAGCCAGAGCCTGCCGGTATTGCGCCTCGGTCATCGGTAGGTAGTGCCAGTCCACTTGGCGTTCCATGAACGTCACCCCACGGCCGGAGATCGTGCGCGCCAGCACCACCAGCGGCGCCCCTGAAGGGCGGGCGAGCGCAGCGGCGATCGCGGCAGTGTCGTGTCCTTCCACCTCGCGCACCTGCCAGCCGAAAGCGCGCCAGCGCGCCGCCAGGGCAGACTGGTCGAGGATGCCAGCGGTGGGGCCCAGCGCCTGCTGGCCGTTGAGGTCCACCACGACGGCCAGTGCATCGAGCCGGTGGTGACCGGCGAACATCGCCGCCTCCCAAGTGGACCCTTCATTGCACTCGGCGTCCGAGAGCAGGGCGAAGACGCGGCGTGACGAGGTCTGCAGCCGCGCTGCCAATGCCGCACCGGTGGCGATTCCCAACCCCTGGCCGAGCGAGCCGGTGGAGAAGTCGACCCCGATCAGCCGGTGCGAAGGATGCACCCCGAGCAGGCTGCCATCCGCGCAGTAACTGGCCAGCGTCGCCCGTTCGAGCAGCCCCTTCAGGTGAAGCGTGGCATAGAGCGCAAGCGCCGCATGGCCCTTGGCGAGCACGAAGCGATCGCGCTCTAGCTCATTGGTGCCTGGGCACAGCACGCCGCCGTATAGCGCCGCCAGGATCTCCACCACGGACAGTGCCGAGCCGATATGCCCCACCCTGGCGCGGTAGGCCTCCTCAAGGATCAGCCTGCGCAGTGCGCGCGGCGATGGCACGCCGCTCATCGGGCGGGGTCCAGTCGTAGCGCGAGTAGTGCGGGGCCAAACCAGCGTATATCCACCGCGTTGGCGCGCGCCGCCGGCTGCGGCCCACCGGATTGGCGCAGTTCCAGCCGCAGCATGCCGGCAGCACCGACAAGACCGGCCGGCAGGGTGAGCTCGAAGTCCTCCGCCTGCATCGGCCGTGCTGGGCGCAACAGTGTCAGCGGTTGGCCATCGGCCGTGATCGCGATGGTCGGGGCGGCACCACCCGGGTCCGGGAGTACCATCAGCCGCAGCCCGAGCTTGGCTTCGCCGGTTGGCAGCGTCAGCCGCTGCACCGCTCCTCGGCCCCAGCGCAGCTGCGCCTCTTCCGGATACCAGCTGCTGTCGAGTGCCACCGCGGCATGTTCGAGGGCGAGCCATTGCCCCCTGGCCAGCGCCGGCGGCGGGCAAGGTGCGGCAGTGGTGGGCAGCGCGTAGAGTCTGCGCGGCCCGGCATCGGCTATCGGCCTTACCCCAGCATGACGAAGCGTGCTCTCCAGCGCCGCCGCGGCCTCTGCTGTGTAGGCGCGGTGATCGAGCAGCACGGCGTCGAAGCCCAACGCCGTGGCGATCGGCACCAGACAGGTGGGTCGGCGCTCGGCCTCCTGCAGCGGGGCGAGCTCGGTGCGGTTCCAGGTGAGGCCGGCGCTCCAGCGCAGCGTCGGCACCTGCGGGTCAAGGATGTAGGGTAGCGTCGCGCTGTAGGGATCGAAGCCCGGTCGCGGGGGGGCCTCTGGCCAGGGCAACACCGGCAGCTGAAGCACGGTGCGCAGCCCTGCCGCCCGCGCCGCGGTCACCGCTTGGCCGACGCTCTCGGCCTCAACCAGGGCTGCCGGCGCTGCCGCCTGCTGTCGACGAGCCAGCAACTGCCATTGGTCGCGGCCGTTTGCGACGACGACCAGCGCCAGCCCGACTGCCAGCAGCGCCGCTGCCTGGTGCCGGCCGCGCCAGGCCCGCAGCCTTGCAGCCCCTTGGCTGGTCCACCACCCCGCTAGCACGAGCACGGCGAAGCCGAAGAACGGGCCTAGACGGCCCTGCGCGCGCACCTCGGGCGCCACCAGCAGGTTGAATGCCATTCCCAGCCCATAGGGCGTGGCGAACAGCAAGCAGAATACCAACCAGGCCAGCAGCGCCGGCCGCAGCCGCGGGTGCGACCCGATCCCAGGGCGGCTGGCCAGCACAGGGGCGAACAGGCAGGCCAGCAACGCCACCAAGCTCAGCACCGGGCCGGGCCAGAAATCCAGTCCTTCGGTTTGTGGCCTGGCCCCCAGGTAACGCGGCACCAGGTGTGGCAGCAGGTGCAGTGGTTCCAGCACCACCACGAGGTCAGCCAGCCGGGCGGCGTAGAGAGGTTGTTCGATAAAGTGGCGAGCTGGGAAACCGTTGGCACCGCTGGCGGCCAGGATCTGCCAGCCAAGCAGCGCCGCCAGTAGCACCAGGCTCACCCCGGCCAGAGCCGCAAAGGGTGGCAGCCGGCCCCAGGCCCGATCTTGCAGCGTCAGGGCGGCGGCAAGGAAGCTCCAGAGCAGCACCGCAAAGAAGCTGTAGTAGAAGCCTGAGGCCGCCACGATCGCGACACCCAGCCAGGTGCCTGGCCAGCGCCACATCCTGCCTGCACGGCCATCGCCTGCCAGGGCGGCCCTGCGGGCCAGCAGGAAGGCGATCGCTGCCGGGTAGTAGCCCGCCAGCGCATCATGCCCGCCGGCTCGGGCAAACAGGGGGAGCAACGCGAAGATCACCCCGCCAGCCAGCGCCAGGCCAGGGTTGCGAAGCCATGCCTGTAGCGCCAGCGTGCCAGCCACGAGGTTCGCCGCCGCTATCCCGAACAGGTACAGGTTCACGCCGGCGACAGGCGCGCCGGCCAACCATGTGGTGGCAAACAGCAGCAGACGCTGGCTGAGGTCGGTGAACGGGAAGTCGGTCAGCGCAAGCCCGGCAGGCCAGCCCAGCGAGACAGTGTCGAAGTGCCAGCCGCGTTCGAGGAATAGCCGCGACTGCATCAGGAACACGGTGTGGTCCTGCCACAACGCCAGCGGCTGATCGAGGCGCATCCGCAGGCCGCCCAGCCAAGTCCAAACCAGCAGTGTGCCGAGCAAGAGCCGCACCACCTGATGGCGCCAGAGTGCGTTTGCCATCACAAAAACGTGGCGCCCGACCCTACGCATGGTCTGCCGCCGGCATGACGGCCACTCCACCGTCCGTAAGGCATCGCCGGCAGCCGGCCGGCACTGCCCCTCCCTCAGGCCATGGATGCGACATCAACAAATCCGCGAGGCAGCCGCGCAACCAGCCCCGCTGGCCCTAGGGCATGCACAAATTTTTATGCGATATGCATAATATCGAGCAATGCCTCATGAAGTGGGGCGCCTATGTTTTTATGATACCGCCTGATATATTCGGCTCGCTTTCAACCGTGCCACTACCTGCCGAACCGCATGGTGTGACGCCAGTAGCCGAGGCCCGTCCCCTTGCATCCATCTCCTTGTGCCAGCTTTGGCCCACGCGCGGCCTTGCAGCCGGGCGAGCAGCCGGCCATCGCCATCTTTACCATCTGCACTGCCGGCTATCTCGCACGGGCCAATGTGCTGGCCGAATCGCTCGCCGCTCTGCACGAGGGCCAGCGCCTGACGCTCTTCCTCATCGGCACGCTGCCGCCCGGGGTTATGGTGGCAGCGGTGATCGATCTGCTGCCTGCAGATCGCGCCCTGCCAGCCGCCGAGTTCCGGGACCGCCAAGCGTTTTATTCGGTGCTGGAACTGGCCACCAGCATAAAGCCCGCCTGCTTCCGCTACCTGTTCGGCCAGGGTGCCGCCAGCGTCACCTACCTCGATCCTGATATCATGTTCCTGGCGCCGCTACCCGGCTTGCTGGAGCGTGATGGACCGCCGCTGATGCTCACACCGCATTGCCTGACGCCTCTGCCCGAGGACGGCCGCCATCCGAATGACCTCGGCATCCTACGCGCCGGCACCTACAACCTTGGCTTCGCGCAGTTCCGCGCCAGCGAGGCGACGGATGCCTTCCTCGCATGGTGGGACCGCCGACTGCACCGGCAATGCCTCGAGGACCAGTCCAGCGGCAGCTTCACCGACCAGCGCTGGATGGACTTCGCCCCGGTGCTGCTGCCCGGCACCGAGGTGCTGCGTCACCCCGGCTGCAACGCAGCCTACTGGAACCTGCACGAGCGCACTCTGGTGCAGCGTGGCGACACTTGGCATGTGGAGCGCCATCCCAATGCCCTGCAGCCACTGGTGTTCTTCCACTTCAGCGGCTTCATCCCTGGGCAGCCAGGGATTTCTCGCTATGAGAGCCGCTTTGGTACGCATCCGCCGGGCGCGACTGGCCGTCTGTTTGAAGACTATGCTATCCGCCTCGCTGCCGCGGGGCAGTCTGCCTGCGATGCCCTGCCACCCTTTCGAGCCAGCCTGACAAGCGGCGAAGGCTGGGATCCGGTGTTGCGCTGGCTCTATCGCCATGCCCTGGAGCGCGGCTTGGCGCTGGGGGACCCGCTGGCCGAGGACGGGCTGCTCCACTGGGCGCGGCAGACCGAACCGGATGACCCGCTGCCCCGCTACCTGCGTGCGCTCCTGACGCTGAGGCCGCAACTTGCCGACCAGGGCCTTGACCGGGCCGGCCTGCTGGATTGGGCACGCACCACCGGCCAAGTGGCGCTCGGCATCGACCCGGCAATGCTTCGCCGGCTTGGCCTCGACAGCCACGCACCGGCGGCGGTGCACCTCGCCGGCTATATCACCGCCCATCTCGGTCTCGGCGAGGCCGCGCGCAACACGATAGCGGCCCTGCAGCAGGCCGGCATCGCCGTGCAGGGCCACGACCTTACGCCGATGATCAACAGCCCGACCGGACCCTACCCGTTGCACGCCCTGCCACCGGGAGCAGTACAGCCTCGAATCAGCATCCTCGGCTGCAACGCCGACGAACTGCCGAACGCCATGCGGTTCCTGCCGCAATCGCTGGCCACCACTTACCGGATAGGCTGCTGGTACTGGGAAACGCCGGACTTCCCCGAGGCGTGGTGCGACCGCTTCGACCTGGTGGACGAGGTCTGGGTGCCCACGCGCTTCATCGCCGAGACACTGCGCGCCAAGGCTCTGGTGCCTGTCGTCGTCATGCCGATGCTGGTGCAGGTGCCGCCGATGGCAGCGGATCATGCCTGGCTACGGCAGCTCGTGCCGGAGCTGGCGGCAGGGGAGTTCGTTTTCTTCTTCCAATGCGACGTGCATTCGGAGCCGTTCCGCAAGAACCCTGAGGGCACCATCCTCGCCTTCACCGCCGCCTTTCGGCCAGATGAGCCAGTGCGGCTGCTGATCAAGCTGCTCAACGGCGCCGCAGACCCAACTCTGATGCCACGGCTGCAGGCGCTGGCAGGGGCGCATCGGGTCTCCTTCCTCGATCTGGCGCTGGACAGCAGCGACCGTTTCCGCCTGATGGCCAGCATCGACTGTTTCGTCTCGCTGCACCGGGCGGAGGGCTTCGGCCTCTCGATCGCCGAGGCGATGGCCTATGCGCGTCCGGTGGTGACGACCAATTGGAGCGGCAACACTGACTTCACAGATGCAACCACCGCCGCGCTGGTTGGTCATGACCCTATCCGTACCGACCGGGCGCATGGCCCCTACCCTGCCGGCACGCTTTGGGCGGAACCGCGACTGGCGGAGGCCGCAGCGCAGATGCGCCGGATGGTGGATGACCCAGCCTGGCGCGCTGCAATCGCCGCAGCCGGCGCGGCCCGCATCGCCGAGCAGTTCAGTCCCCGCGTCGTGGGTGAGGCAATGCGGGCGCGGCTGACCCGGATCGGGGCCTCTCGCCGCTCCCGCGCTCCAACCGCTATGGCAAACCCGTACCATCAACGGCCGCCGGCGCAGGCCGCTTGCTTTTCCGATATCCTACGCGACGTTCTGACCTACCCGGGCTACTATGGCTCCCGGCTGCCGCGGCTGCCGCGGCTGCTCCGCGCCCATGCCCTCCGGGGGCTGGCCGTCCGGCTGGGCGAGACGACCGTGCTGAGCACGCAGTACAAGGCGGCCTTTGGTATCAAGGCGCGGCTTGCTGCCTTGCGCAGAGCCCTGGCGCACCGCCGCCTTCAGTGGATGCAACGCGAGCTGCAATGACCCAGAAGTTATTGCCAAGGCGGTTGTCCCTGTCGATACGACTGATGGGAGGCCTTGCTACCGCCCCACGCCCCGCACGTGTTCGCGCAGCACGATGTAAAGGCCGGCGGCGACGATGATGGCGGCGCCGGTGAGCATGGCGGGCGTGGGGATTTCGTGGAAGACGAGGTATCCCAGGGCGGTGGCCCAGACGATGCTGGCGTAGTTGAACGGGGTGATGACCGAGGCCGGGGCCAGTTGCAGGCCGCGGTTGATGCACCAGTAGCCGGTGAGGGAGAGCACCCCGACCAGGGCGAGGATCGCGGCGTCGGTTGGCGTGGGCATGATCCAGCCACCGATGAGGCTGGTGGGGTGTTGCAGCGGCCAGGCGGAGACGGTGGTGATGAGCAGCAGCGGCACCACCTGCACGCCGACCAGCAGCGTGGTGGGGGTGCCGCGCAGGCGGCGGGTGATCACCAGGGAGATGGCGTACATCACGCTGCCGGCGACCGAGACCGCGGTGTAGATGGTGAAGGACAGGCCGGAGGGTTGCAGCGCCACCACCACGCCGCCGAAGCCGGCGAGCACGGCGAGCCAGCGGCGCCAGCCGACATCCTCGCGCAGGAAGATCGCTGAGAGGGCGGTGACGTAGATCGGGCCGGCCAGGTAGATGGTGGTGCCGCCGGCCAGCGGCAGTTCCACGATGGCCCAGTAGAAGCACACCACCTCCACCGCCGAGAGCAGGGCGCGGAAGACGTGCAGCCAGGGCCGTCCATCCTGGCGCATGGCGCGGATGTCGGCGCGGCTGACCAGGAAGGCGAGGATCCCCAGCACGACGAAGCTGCGGAAGAACAGGATCTCGCCCACCGGGTAGCCGCCGGTGAGCCATTTCGCCAGCGCGTTGCTGCAGGCGAACACGAACACGCCCAGCATCGTCACGCCGATGCCGAAGAGCAGGCGAGTGGGCTCGGCCGGCGCGGCCGTCGACGGGGTCATCAAACGGGGGCCAGGTACCGGTGTGGCAGGGGCGGCAGCACGATTTCGATCGGGTCGCCCGGGTGCACGGTGCCGCCGCGGCGGACGGTGGACATGATGCCGGCCTTGCGGATGAGCGAGCCGTCTTCGGTGCGGTCGAGCGTGGCGGCCATCAGGCCCGGGGCGAACCTGTCGAGCTGCAGGCAGGGGTTGCGCAGGCCGGTGATGGCGATCTCGGCCGCTGCGCCCAGGCGCAGGATGGTGCCGACGGGCAGGGCCAGCAGGTCGATCCCCGCGGTGGTGATGTTCTCGCCCATGTCGCCGGGGGCCAGGGTGAAGCCCTTCGCGGCGAGTTCGGCGAACAGCTCACTGTGCATCAGGTGAACCTGGCGCAGATTCGGCTGGGCCGGGTTGCGGGCGACGCGGGAGCGGTGGCGGACCGTCACGCCGGCATGGGCATCGCCCTCCACGCCCAGGCCCTCGATGAGGGTGATCGCCTCTTCCGTCTGTTTGCTGAAGCGATGGCGCGGGCTGCGCGCCACCGCCAGGACCGTGGCCATGCGGCGCGCTCCGGGGTTGGGGGCTGCGATCAGGCGGCGGGGCCGGCGCGATGTCCAGACGGGATTTTGCGCGGCTGCCGTTCGCCGGCATGATCGCAGCAGACGCGGAGGAATGGCGGATGGACTGGAAGGCGGGGATCGCGGCGGCGGAGAAGATCGCGGGCGGTTGGAACGCAGAGGGCGGCCCGGGCGGCGCCATCCTGCTGTTCGATACCGGCGGGCTGCGCGGCGCGGCCTGTGGCGGATATGCCAGCATCGAGCATGGGCTGCGGTTCACGCCGGATACCACGATGCGCTACGCCTCCATCAGCAAGCATTTCCTGTGCGGAATGCTGGCGATCGACGGGCGGATCGGCTTCGGGGATACGCTGGGGCAGCACATCGAGGCCGGCGCGGCGCAGGGTGCCGTGACGATCGGCCGGGCGCTGGACATGACCAGCGGCATTGCCGACGCGGCGCCGACGCAATGGCTGCTCGGCAATTCCTCCAGCACCGCGATGGACCGCCACGCGCTGCTGCGGTTCGTGACGAGCATGGACGCGCTGAACTACGCGCCGGGCACCGAGGTGTCCTACACCAATAGCGGCTACCGCATGGTACAGGCGGCGCTGGAGGCGAAGGGCGTGGACTACGCCGCGGCGCTTCGCGAGACGTTTTTCCGCCCGCTGGGCCTGACCATGCACCTGCCGGAAGACGAGACCGAGCCGGTGCCGGGGCTGGCCACGGGATACTGGAAAGGCCCGCAAGGCTGGCGGCGCGGGCGCTACGGGCTGCACTACTCGGCCTCCGGCGGGATCACCGGCACGGCGCGCGACCTCGCCACCTGGGCGCAGGCGTTGCTGACCTGGCGCGGGCCGGCGGCGGGGCTGCTGCGCACGCTCTCCGCGCCGCGGGCGTTGGTGGATGGCACCGTCACCGGCTACGGGCTGGGCTTGGCGCGGGCGCCGCTGGGGGATATCGAGCTGGTCGGCCATGGCGGCTCGCTGCCCGGCTACAAGAACCACTTCCTGGTGGCGCCGAAGCTGGGCATCGGCGTGGTGCTGCTGGCCAACCGGGAGGATGTGGACCCGATGGCGCCGTGCCTCACGGTGCTCTCCGCGCTCACCGGCGTGGCGGAGCCGGCGACGGCGCCCGACATGCTGCCGGAAGGCCGCTTCATCGCTGAGGACGCGCCGATCTGGATCGAGCACAAGGCCGGCGTGATCTCCTACCTGGATGCGCAGGGCACGCTGTTCCGCGACGGCGACTGGGCGGTGAGCCGGGTGGTGGAAATGCCGGTTCGGCTGCGCGCGGAAGGCGGCGCGATCGTGGGCCAGATCGGCCTCGCGGCGCGGCGCTTCCGGCCGGCGACCGGCGCCGGCGTGCGGCCGGAATGGGCCGGTGAATGGGTGTGCCCGGCGCAGGGCGGGCGATTCACGATCGCGTGCGACGGCAGCCGGGCGGTGCTGACCAGCGGCGCCGGCCCGATGCGGCGCAGCCTGGACCTGCGGCCGATCGCCAGCGACATGGCGCTGATGGAACGGCAGGATGGGCCGTGGAAGCAGCGGGCCCTGCTGCATTTCACCCAGGCTGGGGTGCGGCTGATCGTCAATCGGTCAAGGGTGTTGAGGTTCAGTAAGGTTTAGGATCTTCTTTTTCTGAAGAAAAAGAAGCAAAAAGACTTTTGTATGTTTGATGCGGAGAGGCCGGGCCTTTCCGCATCAAACGAATGAAAGTTTTTTGGTTCTTTTTTTCAAAAAAGAACCGCTTGCTTAACTGACGGAAGGCCCACACCGTTCCCAGACAACAGGGGCGGCCTCACCTTCCTGCACCCGAACCCGTGTTTCCCCCATCAGCACCATGCGCACCTTGGTGCCGGCGCCGGGCTCGCCGGCGGGCACAGTGTAGGCGAAGTCGTGCCGGCCGTATTCGCCTTCGGTCTTCGACCCGCCGGGCGTGACGATGCTGGGCCCGGTGATGACCAGGCGGCGGCCTTTTTCGTGGCACCAGGCGCCGTCGATGGCATCGGCCCGCGCGGCGGTGGGGAGCAGGGCGGCGGTGCAGGCGAGCAGGGTGAGCGGGATGCGGGACATGCCGGCCTCCTGATGGGGAAGCCGGCAGCCTAGCGCCCGGGCGGGCCGGATCTGAAGAGCAATGTTGCCTACTGTGCGGCGGCCGCGGCGGGGGCGATGGACTTCACGGCGGAGAAATCCACCGTCACGCCGCCGAGCTGGAGCTTCACGGCATTGTCCTGCTGGGAGACGCCGGTGGCGGTGCCGAGCACGGTGAAGGGCAGGGCGCGGCTGGAGCCGTCGGCGTTGTTGCCGGTGATGGCCACGCGGTAGGCGCCGTCGCGCAGCAGGGCGCCGTTGCCGTTGCGGCCGTTCCAGCTCCATTCGTTGCTGCCGGTGCGGGCCTGCACCAGGCCATCGGCCACCTTGGAGCCGTTGGCGGCGAAGATGGCGACGTTGACGGGGCCGTCGACGGGCGAGGTGAACTTCACCGTGGCGTTGCCGTTCTGCAGCGAGAGCGAGTCGGAGGCGACTTCCACGCGGCGGCCGACCATGGAGGAGGATTGGATCATCTGGCCGCTCTGGGTGAGGTTGATGAGCTGGCCCAGGCTGCGGTTGGTGTTGATCTGCTGCTCCACGCTGGTGAACTGCACGAGCTGGCTGGTGAACTGGTTGGTGTCCAGCGGGCTGGTGGGGTCCTGGTTCTTCAGCTGCGTCATCAGCAGGGTGAGGAAGTTCTGGAAGTTGTTCGCCAGCGAGCCAAGGGCGTTGGAGCCGCTGGCGCTGGCACTGGCGGTCACCGCGGTGGAGGCAGGAAGGGCGGCGTTGGTGGCGAGTGCCATGGGGGTTCGCTCCGTCAGGCGGTGATGTCGATGCCGCGCAGGCGCATCAGGCGCGCGGCGGCGGGGGCGGAGAAGCTGTCGGCCTCCAGGCCGAACGAGTCGGGGCTGCCGGGGGGGCGGCGGGGGCCCTGGCGGGAGCCGCCCTGGCCATCCTGGCGCTGCGGCAGGGCGGAGCCCGAGGTATCGAAGCCGGCCTGGCCCTGGGATTGCGCTCCCTGGTTCTGCGGGCGCGGCGTGTCCTGCTGCTGCGGCTGGCCCTGGCCGCCCTGCGGCGCGGCGGCCGGGGGCTCGGCGAGGCGGAACTGGACGGTGCGCTGCTCGGCGGGCAGGCCGCCCTGGTCCAGCGCGCGGGCCAACTGGTCCTGGTCGCGCATCAGGCGGAGCAGGGTTTCCGGGCGTTCGACGGTGAGGGTGATCTCGGCCGGGCCGCCCTTGCGGCGGTCGATCGCAACCTCGATGCGGCCCAGCTCGCCGGGGTCGAGGCGCAGGGTGAGGTGGTGCTGGCCCTCGCCATGGCGTGCCAGCACGGTGACGGCACCGGCGATCTGCGCCGGCGGCTCGGCGCGCGGGGGCGGGGCGGTGTCGGCGCGGGCCGGTTCGGCCGGGGGTGTCGCGGTGGCGGCGACGGCGGGTGGGGCAACCGGGACCGGTGCGGCGGCGGCGGGCGTGGCGGCCGGCTGGGTGGGGTGGGCGTGGGGCGCGGGGGCCGCGGCGGCGCTGGGGTCGGCTTCCGGGCGCGGCTCCTCGGTCGTGGCGTGTGCCGCGGCGATGGGGGCGCTGCGCGGCGCGGCGTGGGGCGCTGGGGCGGCGGCAGGCGGCGGCGCGTCCCGCTGGTCTTGTGCCTGGGCGATGGCGGGGCCGTGGTTGGTGGCGGCATCCATGGTCGCGCGGGGGGGCGTGGCGGTGCGCGGGCGAGCGGGCTGGTCCGGCAGCGGGGCCGGGGTGGGCGTGGCGATGGGCGCGTCCGACGGGGGGGAGCCGATCGGCGCGGCGAGGGTGGGCGGTGCTGCATCCGCAGCAGGGTCGGCCGCGGCGGGCTGGAGCGGCTGGCCCGTGGGGATGGGCATGGCCGTGGCAGCGGCCAGGGGCTGGGCCTGCGGCGCAAGGGCGGCGGGTTGGGCCGGCGGTGCCGCGAGGTCCGGCATGGCGGGCGGCGGAGCGGCAACCGTTTCGGCAACGGCCAGAAGTTGCGGACTGGCCGGTGCCGGCAGTGGGGCCGTCGGGCTGGCCTGCGCCGGGGTGGCGGCGTGGCGCGGCAGGGGGGCGGATACGGCAGGCGGGGCCGCCGTGGTCCGGATGGGCTCCTGTCCCGGCGAGGTCTCGATGGCCGGCCCGGCGACGGGGTCGTGGGGGGCCGTGGCGGCTGGCACGCCGAATGCCGGTTGCTCCGGTGTTGCCGCGGCAGAGTTGGGGGACCGGCCGGCGGGCGCCGCCATGGCGGTGGCCGGGCCGGTGTCAGTCTGGTTCGCGGCCTGCGTTGGGGGGGCGATGTGGTTGGCACCGGCCGGGGCGGCGCCAGCAGGCGGAGGCGGGGCGGGCGGCAGGAGGCTGGATGCAACCGGCGCCGCGAGCGGGACCGCGGGGGCCACAGCGGCTGCCGGCAGGGTTTCGGTGTCGGATGCAGTGTCGGCTTCGCCAGCGTCGGGGCCGCGGCGGGCGGCGTTGGGCTGCGGCTTGGCGGGGCTGCGCGGTGCCGGGGCCTCGAGGGCCGCCAGTGCCGGTGCATCGGCCGCAACCGGCAGGGTGGTTTCGGGCATGGCGGGCTGGGCAGGATCCGGGGTGGCGGTTGCCACCGCTTGCGGGGCCGGCATGGTGGCGCCAGCTGGCAGCGCCTGGGGCATGCCGGGCAGGCCGATGGCGGGCATGACGGCGGTCATCGCGGGCCGCGAGGGCACCGGAAGGGCGATAGTGGGCGCCGGCTCCGCGGCTGTGTCGGGCGGAAGCGTGGCCACCATCATGCCTGGCGCGGGCGCATCCTCCATGGAGAGGGCGGCGAGCAAGGTGGCGAAGCCGGGCAGCGCCGCGGGGGCGGCGCCCAAGGCAGGGGGGCCTGCGGGCGGCGCGATGAGCGGGGAAGAAGCGGGGGCAACGTTCACGCGGCAATCCTTGCTGTCTCGTCCCGCCCGGCACCCAGGGTGCGCAGGCGGTGGCACCCACTTGGGGCGCCGCAGTTCCTCAGCAAAAGCCGGGCCAGAGCCCCGCCAGGGCTTTGAGCCGCCCGCAGAGGAGGTGGAGGGGCGATTCGTGCCTGGGTGGTGCCCGGGGTGGGCAGGTTCTGCCGGGCGATTCGTGCCGGACGGCACTGGCGGTCCTGGCACACAAGGCGATTCCGGCCTGATTCAGCCGCGGCAGGGCTGATTCCGGCCGGATCGGCGTTGGCACGGATCGTGCGACGGGGGGCATCGAATGCGGCCGATCGGGCCGCTGCCAGCAGGAGGTTTCCCCCCGTGTCTCTCTTTGGTGCCCTGAACACGGCGATCAGCGGGCTCAACGCCCAGTCGGTCGCGTTCGGCAATATCAGCGACAACGTCGCCAACAGCCAGACCGTCGGCTTCAAGCGCATCGACACGTCGTTCATCAACTTCCTGACCAGCAGCTCGGCGATGAGCAACAGCCCGGGCTCGGTGCAGGCGCGGCCGGACTATCGCAACTCGGTGCAGGGCACGATCACGCAGTCGGAAAACCCGCTGGCGATGGGCATCGTCGGCCAGGGCTTCTTCACCGTGAGCCGGGCGGAGACGGTGATGGCCAACGACGTGACCTTCTCGCCGCAGAAATACTTCTCGCGCGCCGGCGACTTCGAGATGGACCGCAACGGCTACCTGGTGAACAGCGCCGGCGACTACCTGAACGGCTGGAACGTCGATTCGGCGACCGGCAAGGTGGACCGCTCCGCCGTGGCCCCGATCCGGGTGACGCAGACCGTGTACAATCCGCAGGCGACCAGCGAAGTCACGCTGTCGGCCAACCTGCCCTCCACCCCGGCCACCACCGACCCGGTATCGGCGCAGATCAACGTGTACGACGCCTTGGGCAACGACCACGTGGTGACGCTGAACTGGACCCGCACCTTGGCCAATGACTGGACCGTGCAGCTGAACGTGCCGGACGACATCGCCTCCCCCAACCGTGGCACCGCACGCATCGCCTTCGGGCCGACCGTCTCCGGCAACCCGGTGCCGCAGGGCACGGTGGGGCTGATCGGCAACCCGACCGGCAGCGTGACCGCCGGTGCCTATGTCCCGGACAAGCCGGCGACGCTGAGCTTCGACGTGAACTTCGGCAGCGGCGTGCAGACGATCACGCTGAATCTCGGCACTTTCGGCCAGGCGGGCGGTGTGACCCAGTATGCCGGCACCGATTTCACCCTGCGCGGCATCAACCAGAACGGCGTGCCGCCGGGCAGCTTCGCCGGCGTCTCCACCACCCAGGCGGGCGACATCCAGGTGACCTACGACAACGGCCAGAGCCGCACGATCGCGCGCGCGCCGGTGGTGACCTTCAACGACCCGAACGCGCTGCAGCGCCAGGATGGCCAGGCCTTCACCAGCACCATCGCGTCTGGCGACCCGCTGATCCAGGATGCGCGCACCAACGGCGCGGGCGGCATCGTGGTGAGTTCCGTGGAGAACTCCAACGTGGATATCGCCAACGAGTTCACCAAGCTGATCGTGAGCCAGCGCGCCTACTCCGCGAACACCAAGATGGTGACCACGGCCGACGAGCTGCTGCAGCAGACGCTGGACATGAAGCGCTGAGCAGGAACGGACCCAGCGGGAGCTGATCCATGAGCCTCGAAGCCGGTCTCAACGCAGCCGCCAGCGGCCTTGCCGGCATCAGCCGCCATCTGGCGGTGGTGTCGCAGAACGTCGCCAATGTCGGCACGCCGGGCTACGCGCGCCAGGTGCTGCCGCAGAGCAGCCTGGCGGCGGATGGCCAGGGGATGGGCGTGCGCGTGGGCGTGGCGCAGCGGCAGATCGATCTCTACCTGCAGCTTTCCTCCCTGCGCCAGGCCAGCACGGTGGCGGGGCTGGAAACCCAGGGCAAGGCGCTGGCCGCGATCGATGCGGTGCACGGCGCGGTGGGCACTGGGGACGACCTGGCGAGCGTGCTGGGCCGGCTTTCCGACAGCTTCACGGCGCTGGCGGCGGATCCGTCCAGCCAGCCGAACCAGACCGCGGCGGTGAGCGCCGGCCAGGCCCTGGCGCGGCAGGTGAATGCCCTGTCGGCCGCCTACGGCACTGCGCGGCAATCGGCGCAGGATGCGCTGGTCTCCGATGTCGGCGTGCTGAACGGCACGCTGGGCCGCATCGGCGACCTTTCGGAGCGCATCGTGCAGCTGCGTGCGCTGGGCCAGTCCAGCGCCGATCTTGAGAACCAGCGCGATGCGGCGCGGGCGGACCTCGCCAAGCTGATCGACGTGCGCGCGGTGGAAACGCCCAGCGGCGACATGCTGCTGGCCACCCCCAGCGGCATCTCCTTGCCCACCCGCTTCCTGGCACCGCCCTTCACGCTGGCTGCGGCGACGCTGGATGCCACCAGCTTCCATCCCGGCGGCGGCGTGCCCGCCATCCTGATCGGCGGCAGCGATGTGACCACGCGGCTGCGCGAAGGGCGCATCGGCGCCAACATCGCGCTGCGCGACACCACGCTGCCGACCTTCCAGGCGGAGCTGGACGAATTCGCCATCACGCTCTCGCGCCGGTTCGATGCGCAGGGGCTTTCGCTGTTCACCGATCCTTCCGGCACCGTGCCCACCGGCACCGGCGTGCCGCCGCAGGATGGCTATATCGGCTATGCCGGCGTGATCGGCGTGAACCCCGCCGTGGCCGCCGATTCCCGCCTGGTGCGCGACGGCACGCATGCCGTGGCGGATGATCCGGCCGGTGCCTCCGGCTTCTCGCCCAATCCGCCCGGCGGGCCGGCGGGCTTCGCCACCATGGTGCAGCGGGTGCTGGACCACGTGCTGGGCAGCGAAGTGCGGCCAGGCGTGGCGCATGCCCCCGCGGCGCAGGCGGGGCTCGGCCCCACCGGCACGCTGACCGCGCCCTATGCCCCGCCGGTGCGGCTGGCGTCGCTGGCCACCGCGCTGGTGGGGTCGCAGACCACGGCGCGGGCGGAGGCGGATGCCCAGTACAGCTCGGCACAGAGCTTGCAAACGGCCCTGGACGACAAGCTGGCCGCCGGCACGGCGGTGAGCGTGGACCAGGAAATGACCGTGATGCTGCAGCTGCAGAGCGCCTACGCCGCCAATGCCCGCGTGATCTCCGCGGTGCAGGCGATGCTCGACCAGACCCTGCAGATGCTGCGCTGAGGGAGGGTGGCATGACACAGATCGCCTCCGGCTTCAGTCTTCCCGCCACCGCCGGCCAGGGCGCGCGCGGTTCCGTGCTGGCCAGTGCCGCGCAGGTGCGCGACCGGCTGGACCTGCTGACGCGCCAGGCCGCCAGCGGGCGCGTGGCCGATACGCTGGGCGGGCTCGGCGCGCCCGGCTCGGCCAGCCTTTCGCTGCGCCCGGCGATCACCAAGCTGGAATCCTTCCAGGCCAATATCGACGCGGTGCAGGGCCGCATGGATGTGGCGCGCGCCAGCCTGGACCAGATCGCCGGCATTGCCAGCGCCTTCCGGGCCCGCACCGCCGACCTCAACGGCCTCAGCGCCGCGATGGTGGACAGCGTGGCGGCAGCGGCGCGCGATGCGCTGCGCAGCGTTGCCACGGCGCTGAACGAGAAGCACGGCGACACCTATGTGTTCGGCGGGCAGGACAGCGCCACGGCGCCAGTGCCGAATGCCGATGCCATCCTCTCCTCCGGCTTCTTCACCGACATCTCCACCGCGGTAGGCACCCTTGGCGTCAACGGCGCGGCGGCGACGGCGGCGGCAACGCTGGCCACCGCCTCCTCCAACGCCGTGGGCACCTCGCCCTTCACCACCACGCTGTCGCAGCCAGTGGCGGTGCTGGATGGGCTGAAGGACCGGGTGCCGGTGGGCGAGGGGCGGCAGGTGCAGGTGGGCATCCTGGCCAGTGCCAATTCCGATGCGGTCTCGGGCGGCACCAGCACCACCGGATCCTACATGCGCGACATCATGCGCGGCCTGGCCACGCTGGGCTCGCTTTCGAGCAGCCAGATGAACGACCCCGGCTTCGCCGCGCTGGTGGCCGATGTGCGCGAGAGCCTGACCGGCGCTGAAACCGCGCTGGGCGTGGATGCGGGCGTGCTGGGCGACCGGCAGGCGACGATCCGCGAGGACAAGTCCCGGCTGGAGCAGGCGGCCACCGCGCTGCGCGGCCAGGTATCGAACGTGGAGGACGTGGACATGGCCGAGACGCTCTCGCGCCTGTCGCTGACGCAGACGCAGCTGCAAGCCTCCTACCAGCTGCTGGCCGGGCTGCAGAGCCTGAGCCTGACGAAGTTTCTTCCGGCGGGTTGAGGCAATGCCGCACCCCCGCCGACTGTCGCGCGCCGGCCGGTTCCCCAAGGGAATCATGGCGCGCGGGCCTGAGGCCATGCGTGGCGCCCGGACTACGGGCCGGAAAACATCCGGTGGGCTTCACCACGCATTAACATCCACGGCCCCACAATGGGGCTCGCCCGAAAAATTTCGGGGCATGCGTAACATCTGGGCAAGTAGGAAAACTCACCATGTCCCTCAATTCCGTTAATACCAACATCAACGCACAGATCGCGTTGCAGTCCCTGAACATGACGGCGTCGCAGCTCGCGACCACGCAGAAAACGATCTCCACCGGCTTCCGCGTGGCGGATGCGACCGATGACGGCGCGGCCTATGCCGTGGCGCAGCGGGTGCGGTCCGATGTCGGCGCGCTGACCAGCGCCAACCAGCAGCTGGGCAACGTGAAGGGCTTGGTTTCCACCACGCTCACGGGCCTCAACTCGGTGTCCACGACACTGAAGTCGGCGCGTGAGGTTCTGGTGAAGCTGGCCGACAGCAACACGCAGGGCGACCAGCGCACGCAGTACGTGGCGCAGTACCAGTCGCTGATGGCGAACGTGAAGACGTTCATTCAGGACGCCGGCTACAACAACAAGTCGCTGATC
This sequence comes from Acetobacteraceae bacterium, assembly GCA_027483995.1. Classification (GTDB taxonomy): domain Bacteria; phylum Pseudomonadota; class Alphaproteobacteria; order Acetobacterales; family Acetobacteraceae; genus CAMDGX01. Next base: position 11,058 of record JAIXTK010000130.1, on the reverse strand, counting down.
GGTGACATCACCGGCAGCAACGGCACGTTCGGCTCGGTGGCGGTGATCCGCAACGAGGTGGGCGCGACCTACGGCATCGCCACCTTCGGCGGTTCGGCCTTCTTCGCGTCGGTGAACTTCACCTCCACGCAGCTGAACGCGGCAGACAGCGTGGTGGCGCTGATCACGTCCTCCGGCACGTTCCTGAATGCCCTGTCCACCCTGGGCACGCAGCTGAACACCTACGGTGCCGCGGTCAACTATGTCGACAACCAGATCAGCTACAACAACGACAAGATGGACAGCCTCAATGGCGGCCTCGGGTCCTTGATCGACGCCGATCTGGCCAAGGAGTCCGCCAAGCTGCAGGCCCTGCAGATCCGCCAGCAGCTGGGCACCCAGGCGCTGTCGATCGCCAACCAGGCGCCGCAGAGCCTGCTCAGCCTGTTCAAGTAAACCAGCACGGCCCCGGGTACGGGAGAGGGGCGCGGTGCCTCTCTCCTGGCCCGCCCGGCGCAGGAAGCGTCCGGGGCGTGGGCTCTTTAAGGAGATTGCATGTCCACTCTCGTGCTGGAGCTTCGGCAGGGCGAGATGATGATCGTGAATGGGGCGCCGATCCGGTTTCGCACCAAGTCACGCATCGAGCTCACTGCCCGTGCCCGCTTCCTGTTCGGCAAGCAGATCATGGCGCCAGACCAGGCCGACAGCCCGGCGCGGCGCATCTACTTCGCGCTGCAATCGGCCTATATCGGCACCGACGACGAGCGCATTCATGGGCTGGAGGCGGCGCGCGGCCTGATCGCGGCGTTCAAGTCCGCCACCACATCCGCCCTGGCCTGCGAAATTCTCGACCGCGCCCTGGCCTGTGCGGAATCCGACGATTGCTACCAGGCACTCAAACTCGCCCGGCGCATCATCCGCCACGAGGATGCGGTGCTCGGCCGCGGGCCTGACCAGCCCACGCTTTCGCAAACCGACTCCTCGGCGCTGGCCGCGGCAGGCACTGCCTGACCGAAGCTGCATCGTAACGAAAGGATTGCTCCTCATGCAAAACGGCATGGAACAGGCCATGAGGGCCTACGCAAAGTCTTCCGCGCACCGCAGCCCGCGCGAACAGGAGGCGGAGGTGTTCCGCCGTGCTGTCGTGGCGCTGCGCAACAGCCGCGGCGGCAACCCCGTGGTGCAGGTGCGCGCACTGGCCGACAATTCGCGGCTCTGGACCACGGTGATCGACCTGATGCGCGATCCCGAGAACGGGCTGCCCGAATCGTTGCGCGCCTCCATCGTCTCGGTGGGCATCGCGGTGCAGCGCGAGATGCAGCGGGATGCGCCCGACTTCGATTTCCTCATCGGCGTGAACGAGGATATCGCGGCCGGGCTCTCCGGCCAGGGCTGAGGAGCGCCCGCGCCGTGGCACTCTCCGGCACCGGGCTGACGACGCTTTTCGGCAGCACCAACGCGTCTTCCAACCTGCTGGCAACGCTGTACGGCGGCGGCGGCACGCCTGGTGGAAGCCCGCTGGTGGCGCTGCAGATGGCGCAGAAGAACCGCGACCGCGAGGTGGCGAACACCGCCAAGCAGCCGGAGACGCAGCGCGACATCACGGTGTTCAAGCGCGCGATCGCCAAGGCCAAGACCATTGGCGAGGCGCTGGACAACCCGGCGGTGATGAAGGTGCTGCTGACCGCCAACGGTCTGGCAGACCAGGTGCCCTATCCGGGCCTGGCCAAGAAAGTGCTGCTCTCCGACCCCAACGACCCCAATGCGCTGGTGAACCGGATGGGCAGCGCGCGCTGGAAATCGGTGGTGAAGGCGTTCGACTTCGCCAAGGCCGGGATCGACGCGCTGAAGGACCCGGCGTTGCAGACGCGGCTGGCCGATGGCTACGTGGAAGTGGCCTGGCGCAAGGGGCTGGAGAAGGCCACGCCGGGGCTTTCCGATGCGCTGGATTTCCGCGAGCGGGCCAGCAAGTTCAAGAACGCGATCGACATCCTGGGCGACCCGGTGATGCGGCGGGTGGTCACCACCGCGCTGGGCATCCCGAAGCAGATCGCCTTCCAGGAGCTCGGCGCGCAGGAAAAGGCCATCACCAACCGGCTGGATATATCCCGCCTGCAAGACCCGAAATTCGTCGATGGCCTGAGCCAACGCTACCTGCTGGAGAAACAGAAGGAAGCCCCGGCCCCCGCCCCCGATCTCAGCGCGCTGTCCCTGCAATTGCGCGGCATCATTGCCTGAATTCCGCCGACCATCCGACGCTCAAAAGGAGCCGCCGATGCAACTCGCCCCCACATCTCTTCCTGTTGGCCCCGACCCCGCGCAGCTGACGCGCAGGGTGCAGGACATGATCGCCGCCGGCCGCGTGCACGCCGCCCGGCCGCTGATGGCAGCCCTGCGCCGCCTGGCGCCGCCGTCGCCTGAACTGCACGACATGGAAGCCCGGCTGCTGCTGCGCGAGGGCCGCATTCCCGAAGCGTTGGCCGAGCTGGATGCCGGGCTGGCGATGGATGGCGGCGCGGTCGAATTGCTGATCAGCCGCGCCGATGCGCGCATGCAGGCGCAGGATGTGCTGGGTGCGGCGGCCGATGCGTCCGATGCCGTGATCCTGGCGCCGCGCCATCCGCGCGCCAAGGCCGTGCTGGGCGTGGTGCTGCTGGAGATGAACCGGCCGGAGGATGCGGTGCCGTGCCTGCGCGAGGCCGTGGCCGCGGAGCCGCGCCATGCCCCCTGCGTGCGCGCCTATGCCACCGCGCTGGAGCGCTGCGGCGAGCACGATGCGGCGGCACAGGTGCTGGCCGACGGCATCCGCGCCATCCCCGGCGATCCCACGCTGCGCACCGCCGCGATCATGGTGGCGATGCGCGCGCGCGATTTCGCCGGCGCGGCCGACATCGCCGAGGCGGCGCGGCGCGATGGCGTGGCCGATGCCCAGGTGTTCGGGCTGAAGGGCCACGCGCTGTCCAGCCTCGGCCGCCATGGCGAAGCCACCGCCGCCTATGTCGAAGCGCTGAAGCTGGCGCCGGAGGACCCCTATGTGCGTCACCTCGTGGCCGCCGCCGGGCTGCGCCCGCAAAGCACGCGCGCCCCGGCGCCCTATCTGGAAACCGTGTTCGACGGCTATGCGCAGCGTTTCGAATCCCACCTGATCGGCCTGCATTATCGCGTGCCCGGCCTGCTGCGCGCGGCGCTGCTGGAGCTGCGCCCGGAAGTGGGCGAGGGCGCGGCACTGGGGCCGGTGCTGGATCTGGGCTGCGGCACCGGGCTGATGGGCGTGGTGCTTTCCGACCTCAAGCTTGGCCCGATCACCGGCATCGATGTCTCCGACGGCATGCTGCGCGAGGCGGCGGAGAAGGAGATCTACGGCGAGCTGGTGCATGGCGAGCTGGAAACCTTCCTGGCGAATGACCGTACCGATTGGCCGGTGATCCTGGCCGCCGACGTGTTCTGCTATTTCGGCGTGCTGGATGAGGTGATGACGCTGTGCCACGCTCGGCTGGCGCCGGGCGGGCTGCTGCTTTTCACCGTGGAAGAGATGCCGCAGCCGAGCGAAGAGGACGTGGCCAAGGGCTGGCGCCTCGGCCGGCAGGGCCGCTTCTCCCACCATGCCGACTACGTCCTGCAGGTGGCATCGGAAGCCGGGTTCGCGCTGCGGGTGATGCGCCGCGAGGGCCTGCGCACCGAAGCCGGCGCCGACGTCTCCGGAATGGTCGTGGCGCTGGAACGGGTGCGTCATGACGGGTGATGCCACCGGCGGCGCCGTGCATCCCGGGGCGGAAGCTGCCTCGGCGATCGCGGCGCAGGAGGCCGAGGGTCATGCCACGCTGGGCCTGGCCCTGCTGCGCGGCGGCCATCCCGCCGAAGCGCTGGTCTCCCTGCGCGGCGCCGTGGCTTTCGGCGACCGCCGTCCGGGCACGCTGCTGAATCTCGCCCTGGCCGAAGACATGGCCGGCGACGCCGCGCGCGCCCATACGATGCTGCGTGAATTGGCCGTGGCGATGCCGGGCTGGGACGAGCCGCCGCTGCGCCTGGGCGAAAGCCTGCGCCGCACCGGCCGCCTCGCCGAGGCCGAGGCCGAGTACGAACGCGCCCTGGAGCGCAACCCCCAGCGCCCGGAAGCGCTGCTGAGCCTCGCGGCGCTGCTGATGCTGCGCCAGCAGGCCGCACGTGCGCAGATGCTGCTGCTGCGCTGCTGCTCGCGCGCGCCAGACCGGCCCGATGCCTGGGATGCGCTGGGCCTCTCCCTGATGATGACCGGTGACGTGCCGGCCGCCGAATCCGCTTTTGCCGAGGCGCAGCGTCTGGCGCCGGCGCATATCGACATCGCGGTGCGTCGTGCCGAGGCCGCCGCCATGGCCGGCGCCGCGGCCGAGGAACTGGCGCGGCTGGAAGTCGCCAGCGCCGAGGATCCCGCCAACGTGGCCCTGCTGAGCGCCCGCGGTCTGCTGCTGGGCAAGCTGGGCCGCCGCGACGAGGCGGTGGAGGTGCTGGAGGCCGCCGTGGCCCTGGCGCCCGAGGAGATGGTGCCCACCGTCGCGCTGGCCAATGCGCTGACGGTCACCAGCCGCGCCAAGCAGGCGGCCGATGTGCTGAAGCGCGCCGTGGAACTGGCGCCGCGCGATTCCAACCTGCGCAACAACTACGCCGCCACGCTGGTGCGGGTGTACCACTACGGCGAGGCGCAGGAGATCCTGGAGGGCCTGCTGGCCGAGCAGGGCCCGCAGCTCAACGTGCTCTGCAACCTCACCAACGCCCTGGTCTCCATGGGCATGCAGCAGGAAGGCGTGGCCCGGGCGCAGGAAGCCGTCCGCTTCGCGCCGCAGGCCCATCTCGCCTGGCGCTCGCTCGGCAATGCCATGGCCTACCATCCCGCCGTCACCGGTGAGACCCTGCTGGAGGCCTATCGCGGCGTCGGCCGCACCCTGCCGCGCACCGCCCCGCAACCTTTCGCCAACACGCCGGACCCGGAACGCCGCCTGCGGCTGGGCCTGCTCTCGCCCACGCTCAAGACCCACCCCGTCGGCTGGCTGACCATCGCCGGCTTCGAAACGCTGGACCCCGACGCGTTCGAGATCGTCTGCCTGGGCCAGCCCGAGGCCAACGACCCGATCGAGCGCCGCTTCCGCGCCCTGGCCAGCGCCTGGCACGTGGTGGACACCGATGCGCCGGAGGCCCTGGCCACGCGCATCCGTGAGCTGGGCATCGACATCCTGGTGGAACTGTCCGGCTTCGGCGACCGCGGGCTGATCGCCGCCTGCGCGCACCGTCCGGCGCCCGTCCAGGTGAAGTGGGTCGGCATGCAGAACCACTCCACCGGCCTCGCCGAGATGGACTGGATGATCACCGACCGCTGGGAAACGCCGGAGGGGTTCGAGCGCTTCTACCAGGAGCGCCTGCTGCGCATGCCGGATGGCTATGTGTGCTACTCGCCGCCGCCCTATGCGCCGGATGTGGTGAAGCTGCCCGCCCTGTCGCGCGGCCAGGTCACCTTCGGCTGCTTCAACAACACCGCCAAGATCACCCCGGTGGTCATCGCCACCTGGGCGCGCGTGCTGCATGCCGTTCCCGGCTCCCGCCTGGTGCTGAAGGCGCACCAGTTCGGCGAGGCGGCCACCTGCGCCCGCTTCCAGGCTGCCTTCGCCGCCCAGGGCATCGCGCCCGGGCGCATCGAACTGCGCGCCGGCTCCCCGCACCGCCAGCTACTGTCCCAGTACAACGAGATCGACATGGTGCTGGACCCGTTCCCCTATAGCGGCGGGCTGACCACCTGCGAGGCGCTGTGGATGGGCGTGCCGACCGTGTCGGTACCCGGGGAGACCTTCGCCTCCCGCCATTCCGCCAGCCACATGTCCAATGCCGGGCTGCAGGATTGGGTGGTGGCGGACCTGGATGCCTACGTCGCCCGCGCGGTGGCCGCGGCCTCGGATCTGCCTGGGCTGGCCACGCTGCGGGCCGGGCTGCGCGAGCAGGTGCGGACCAGCCCGCTCTGCGATGCGCCGCGCTTCGGCCGCAACCTGGGCACGGCGCTGCGCCACACCTGGCGGTCCTGGTGCGCGGAGCAGGCGGGATAGGCTCCCGCCGCCGGCGCGCTGGCCAGCCTTGTTTGGCGCGCATGCAAGGAAACGTAGCATCGGGAAGATAACGCTGCTTATCATCCCCCCCGTGCCCGATCAGCCAGATCTCCTCTTCCTCCTGCACGACATCGCCCGCCTGCTGCGCGTGGCCGGTGACCGTCGCGCCCGCGCCCACGGCATGACCCGTGCGCAATGGGTGATCCTGTGGCGCGTGCAGCAACAGCCCGGCCTGTCCCAGAAGGAACTGGCGGAGATCATGGAGGTGGAGCCGATTACGGTCGCCCGCCTTGTGGACCGGCTGGCCGCCCGCGGCATGGTGGAACGGCGCGACGATCCCGATGACCGGCGCATCTGGCGCCTGCATCTGCTGCCGCCGGCCATTCCCGTGCTGGATGAGATGCGTGGCGAGCGCGACGATGTATCCCGCCTGCTCACCGCCGGCCTGGAAGCCAGTGCGCTGGAAACGGTGCGCCACAGCCTGATCGCCATGAAGGCCAATGTGTTGGGCGACCTGCGCAGCCGCCCCGTGGAGCCCGCGCCGGCCATTGCCTCCGCCGCGGTGCCACCGGCCCCTGTTTCCCGCCCCTCGCCCCGCCGCCGCGCGGCCACGGCCGGGGCTCTTTCCATTCTCCATCAGGACCGCGTCTGATCATGTCCCAATCGGCCATGTCTCAATCTGGTGCCGCCCCGAGGCTCGTCGCCCCGGAGGAAACGCCCGTGCGCGCCCGGCAGCGCTCCCGCATCCTGCGGCCGCTGCTGATGCTGGGCGGCATCGCGGTGGTTGCGGTGGGCTCCTTCTTCTACTGGCTGAATGGCGGGCGCTACGTTTCCATCGACAACGCCTATGTGCGCGCGGCCAAGGTGGCGGCGAGCACCGACGTGTCGGGCACCGTCACCGAGGTGAACGTGCGCGAGGGCCAGCGCGTGAAGGCCGGCGACGTGCTGTTCCGCCTCAATGCCTACAAGTTCCAGATCGCGCTCGATGGCGCCAAGGCCAACCTGGCGCAGGTGGAGCTTTCGCTGCGCGCCATGAAGGTGGATTACCAGCGCATGCTGCGCGATATCGAGGCGCAGCAGGCCAAGGTGCAGTCCGACCAGGCCTCCATGGAGCGTTTCGCCAACCTCGTGCGCGGCGGTGGCGTCACCCGGGCCGATTTCGACGACTCGCGCTTCCGCCTCGCGGCCAACACCGCGATGCTGGCCAGCCTGAAGGAGCACGCCCAGGTGCAGCTCGCCCGCCTCGGCGGCGACCCGGATGTGGACGTGACCACCATGCCGCAATACCTGCTGGCCAAGTCGGCGGTGGACGAGGCGGAGCGCCAGCTCAACAAATCCATCTTCACCGCCCCGTTCGACGGCATCGCCACCCAGGTGGAAAGCTTGCAGCCCGGCATGTACCTCACCGCCGGCATGGCCGCCTTCGGCCTGGTGTCGCATGACAGGGTGTGGGTGGAGGCGAGCCCGAAGGAAACCGATCTCACCTTCGTGAAGATCGGCGACCCCGTGACCGTGACGGTGGATACCTACCCCGGCCGCGTCTGGCGCGGCATCGTGGAAAGCATCTCGCCGGCCACCGGCGCCGAATTCTCCGTGCTGCCGGCGCAGAACGCCTCCGGCAACTGGGTGAAGGTGGTGCAGCGCATCCCGCTGCGCGTGAAGGTGGAGCGCCAGGCGAACGACCCCGAGCTGCGCGCGGGCATGAGCGTGGTGGTCACGATCGACACCGGCCACGTGCGCCACGTCTCGGACCTGTTGCCGCGCTGATGTTCCGCCTTTGAGATCCGAGGAAGGCCACATCATCCGTGCGCGGGACATCAGCTCTGTTGCTTGAGTGGCCTGCCCGTCCGCTCCGGTCGGCCGCTCCGATCGTCCGAAGCCGGACGACCTGCGCGGGCAGGACGCTCGGCTGATGTCCGGCGCGGCTGCCCCTGTCAGTACGGCCACCGTTCCTCTGGGCCTGGCGCAGCGGCGCCTGCTGACCGGCTGCGCGATGACCGCGGTGCTGATGCAGATCCTGGATTCCACGATCTCCATCACCGCTCTGCCCTACATGCAGGGCTCGCTCTCGGCCACGATGGACCAGATCACCTGGGTGCTGAGCAGCTACATCATCGTCTCCGCCATCATGACGGCGCCGGTGGGCTGGCTGGCCAACCGCTTCGGGCGGAAGAACCTGTTCATCTATTCGATGATCGGCTTCACCGCGACCTCCGTGCTGTGCGGCATGGCGCAGACGCTGGAGCAGATGGTGGCCTTCCGCATCCTGCAGGGCACGTTTGGCGCAGCACTTGCGCCGCTGGCCCAGGCGACGATGCTGGACATCTACCCGTTCGAGCAGCGCGCCCAGGCCATGGCGATCTTCGGCCTGGGCATCATGGTCGGCCCGATCATGGGTCCCACGCTGGGCGGTTACCTGACCGACTGGTTCCACTGGCGCTGGGTGTTCTACGTCAACGTGCCCTTCGGCATCCTGGCCACCTTCGGGCTGATCTTCTTCATGCCGAGTGCGGCAGCGCGGCCGGAGATGAAGTTCGATTTCGTGGGCTTCGGCGTGCTGGCGCTGGCGATCGGCAGCTTCCAGCTGATGCTGGACCGCGGCCAGGGCGAGGATTGGTTCACCTCGGGCGAGATCATCGCCTGCGCGGTGCTGGCCGGGCTCGGCTTCTACCTGTTCATGGTGCACATGTTCACCGCCGAACGCCCGCTGATCCCGCGCGGGGTGTTCAAGGACCGCAACTACGTCGCCTCCATGGCGATGATGTTCTGCACCGGCTGCATCCTGATGGCGAGCTCCGCCCTGCTGGCGCCGTTCCTGCAGAAGCTGTCGGGCTATCCGCCGTCGGAGGCGGGCATGATGCTGGCGCCGCGCGGCGCCGGCACGATGGTGGCGATGGTGATCGCCTCGCGCCTGGGCGGGCGCTACGTGGACCAGCGCAAGCTGATGGCCTTCGGGTTGCTCGGCCTGGGCCTGACCCTGCACAGCATGACGACATGGACACCGGACATGCCCTCCTCCCTCATCACCACCACGCTGGTGATCCAGGGCTTCTGCATGGGGTTCATCTTCAACCCGATGACGGTGGTGGCCTTCGCCACCCTGCCGCCGCAGTTCCGGGCCGACGCGGCCGCGCTGCAGAACCTCTCGCGCAACACCGGGGCGGCGATCGGCATCGCGGTGACAAGCTTCATGCTCGCCCGCAACACGCAGACGGCGCATGCCGACCTGGCTGCGAACATCACGCCCTTCCCGCGCTTCACCATCGGCAGCGAGGCGGCGCACCGGCTGCTGGACCCGGCCACCACCAAGGGGGCGGGGCTGCTGGATTCGATCATCACGCGCGAGGCAACGATTGTGGCCTTCGCCAACGACTACCAGATGCTCAGCTTCATGGTGATCCCGCCGCTGCTGCTGCTGTTCCTCATGCGCCGCCCGCCGCGCGTGGCGACGGCCATGGCCGCCAAGCCGGCCGCACCCGCCACTTCACCCGCACCCACGCCCGCAGCCACCCCGGCCGCTGCCCCCGGCCGGGCCGTCAGCGCGGCCGAGTGACATGAGCGATGCCGTGCGTCATCGCGGCCCCGGTCCGCGCCAGAGCGGGCGTTGGTTCCCATGAGCACGGAGGTACGCCATCGCGGCCTGATCAGCATGTTCTGCATGATGGGCGTGCTGATGGTGGTGCTGGACAGCACCATCTCCATCGTGGCGCTGCCCTACATGCAGGGCTCGCTCTCGGCCACGATGGACCAGATCACCTGGGTGATCTCCTCCTACATCATCGTCTCCGCCATCATGACGGCCCCGGTGGGCTGGCTCGCCAACCGGTTCGGCCGCAAGAACCTGTACCTCACCTGCATCGTCGGCTTCACCTGCACCACCATCCTGGCCGGCGCCGCGCAGAGCCTGGAGCAGATGATCGCCTGCCGCATCCTGCAGGGTACCTTCGGCGCCGCCCTCGTGCCGCTCTCCCAGGCCACCATGCTGGACATCTTCCCGGCCGAGCAGCGCGCCCGCGCCATGGCCTATTTCGGCATGGGGGTGATGATCGGCCCGATCATGGGCCCCACCCTGGGCGGCTACCTCACGGAATGGTTCCATTGGCGCTGGGTGTTCTACGTCAACGTGCCGCTGGGCATCGCCGCCACCGCCGGGCTGGCGCTGCTGATGCCCGCCAGCATGCCCCAGCGGGCGCTCCGCTTCGACTGGACCGGCTTCGCGGTGCTGGCGCTCGGCGTCGGCTCCATGCAGATCATGCTCGACCGCGGCTCGCTGAAGGACTGGTTCACCTCCAGCGAGATCATCATCGCCGCCGTGCTGGGCGGGCTCGGGCTCTACCTGTTCGTGGTCCACATGCTCACGGCGGAAAAGCCGTTCATCCCGCGCGAGCTGTTCAGGGACCGCAACTTCACCACCGCCATGCTGGTGATGTTCGCCAGCAACACCGTGATGATGTCCTCCTCCACCCTGCTGGCGCCCTACCTGCAGAAAATGTCCGGCTACCCGGTGGCCGATGCCGGCATGCTGCTGGCCCCGCGCGGCTTCGGCACCATGGCCGCGATGCTGATCTGCTCCCGCCTCGGCACCTTCACCGACCAGCGCAAGCTGATCGCCATCGGCCTCAGCCTGCTCAGCCTCACCCTCTACGACATGAGCACCTGGACCCCCGATGTCAGCCAGCGCTGGCTGGTGGCGATGATGCTGGTGCAGGGCGTGGCGATGGGGCTGATCTGGAACCCGCTCACCGTCGTGTCCTTCTCCACCCTCGGCGCCCAGCTGCGCGGCGATGCGGCGGCGGTGCAGAGCCTGGGCCGCAACATCGGGGCGGCGATCGGCATTTCCATCACCACCTTCTCCCTGTCGCACTGGATCCAGGCGAGCCACGCCGGCCTCGCCGCCAGCATCACCCCCTTCACCCGCGCGATCCCCGGCGAGGAGGGCGCCACGCGCTTCCTGGATGCCACCACCCGCCACGGCGCCGTCATGCTGGACAAGATGATCAACCGCGAGGCG
>JAIXTK010000267.1 GCA_027483995.1 Acetobacteraceae bacterium | reverse complement strand
GACCCCCCGCAAGCCCAGGCCGGCCAAACCTCGCCGCCTGAAACTCACCGACCCCGAACTGAACCTGCGCCCCTACGAGATCGCCGCCGCCCGCTATTTCCTCAAAAAATATGGCCGCGACTGAGCATCCCCAGCCGCAGTCATATTATTCCGTAATCGGAATGTTTCGTGACCAGTCAATCCACCGTCAGGACCGGCCGCTCAGACAGCAGGCTCAGCTGCCGATTATCCGCATTCGCCATGTCCGGCAGCGCGATCGGATAATCCCCGGTGAAGCAGGCATCGCAATATTGCGGCGCCCCGGCATCCCGCCCCTTGTGCCCCAGCGCCCGGTACAGCCCGTCCTGGCTGATGAAGGCCAGGCTGTCCGCCCCGATCAGCTTGGCCATCTCTTCCACCGAATGCCGCGCCGCCAGCAGCTTGCCCCGCTCCGGCGTATCGATGCCGTAGAAGCAGGAATGCGTCGTGGGCGGGGAGGAGATCCGCATATGCACCTCCGCCGCCCCCGCCGCGCGCACCATCTCCACGATCTTGCGGCTGGTGGTGCCGCGCACGATGCTGTCATCCACCAAAATCACCCGCTTGCCCTCGATCACCCCGCGATTGGCGGAATGCTTCAGCTTCACGCCCAGGTGGCGAATGCTGTCGGTCGGCTCGATGAAGGTACGGCCCACATAGTGGTTGCGGATGATCCCCAGCTCGAACGGGATGCCGCTTTCGTCCGCATAGCCCATCGCCGCCGGCACGCCGCTATCCGGCACCGGCACGATCACATCCGCCATCACATGGCTTTCGCGCGCCAGCTCCGCCCCGATGCGCTTGCGCGCGGCATACACCCCCGTGCCCTCCATCACCGAATCCGGCCGGGCGAAATAGATGTATTCGAACACGCAGAACCGCGCCGGCGCCTTCGCGAACGGCTTGATGCTGTGCACCCCCTGGTCCGTGATCACCACGATCTCGCCCGGCTCCACATCGCGCACGAAATCGGCGCCGACGATGTCCAGCGCGCAGGTCTCGCTGGCCAGCACCCAGGATCGCCCGCCCTCGGCATTCTCCATCTGGCCCAGGATCAGCGGTCGCACCCCCAGCGGATCACGCGCACCCATCAGCGCCTCGTTGGTCAACGCGATCAGCGAATAGGCGCCGATCACCTGCTTCAGCGCGTCGATCAGCCGATCCACCACGGTGGAATACTGGCTGATGGCAATCAGGTGGATGAACACCTCGCTGTCCATCGTGCTCTGGAACAGGCACCCGCGCCGCACCAGCGTGCGCCGCAGCCCGGTGGCATTGGTCAGATTGCCGTTATGCGCCACCGCCAGCCCGCCGAACTCGAAATCGGCATAAAGCGGCTGCACGTTGCGCAGCACGGTATCGCCGGTGGTGGCATAGCGGTTGTGCCCCACGGCATTCAGCCCCGGCAGCCCGGCAATCACCCGGGCATCGCCGAAATTCTCGCCCACCAGGCCCAGCCCGCGATGCTGATGGAAATGGTGCCCGTCATGCGCCACGATCCCCGTGGCCTCCTGCCCCCGGTGCTGCAGCGCATGCAGCCCCAGCGCCGTCAGCGCCGCGGAATCACCGTGGTTCCAAACCCCGAACACACCGCATTCCTCGTGCATCTTGTCGTCCGCCCCGGGGGCAGCAAGATCATGATCGTCTCCGGGCAGGAAGGGCGTGGTCATAGGCTACTCCTGGCGGGGAACGCGGGCGGCGGGCTACGGCTTGGGTTGCTGGCGGCCGAGCGGCACCGCCTGCAGCAGGTCGATCGAACGGGCGGCGGGCAGCGGCGGCAGCACGGGCACGCTGGGGCGGAAGCGTTCGGGAATATGGTCGGCCAGTTTCGTGGCACCCTCGGCCACGAAGGGCAGCAGCCGCGCCTCGCGCACCGGCTGGGGCCAGCGTTCCGGAATGCTGAGCCACCCGGCCCCGATATAGGCAGCGATCACCAGCAATGCACCCCGCGCCAGCCCGAAGGCGATCCCCAGCGTCCGATCCAGCGCCCCCAGGCCCAGCCCGTGGATCACCTGCGCGATGATGCTGGTCATGACGGAAAGCACCAGCAGCCCCACCAGGAACAGCACGGCATAGGCGATCACCTCCGCCATCTGCTCGTTGCCCACGAAATCGCGCGCCAGCGGGCGGGCCAGATCAACGAAGGTGTAGGCGAACCAGGCCGCCCCGGCCCAGGCAACGATGCCCAGCGACTCGCGCACGAAGCCGCGCATGAATGCCGCCGCGGCCGAGATGGCCACGACAACGAGAACAGCAAGGTCGACCCAGTTCAACGGTCGGCCCGGAGATGGGGGGTACAGGGCATGGGCGGGGCACCGTATATCCCCCCTTGGCCCGGATGCGCCACCCCCGGCGCCGTCATGCCCGCGGCTTGGCCGGTTTCTGGGTGAAGCGGGCCACCAGGTCGCCGAGATGCCCGATCTCATCCAGCGCGATGCCCTCCGGCGCGGACAGCTTGCGGTTGCCGCCCGCCACCCGGCGCGGCAGCGCGGCACGGGTGAAACCGAGCTTCTGCGCCTCCTTCAGCCGCGCCTCCGCCTGCGCCACCTGGCGCACCTCGCCGGAAAGGCCGACCTCGCCAAAATACACGCTGGCGGGGTCGGTCGGCTGGTCCGTCGCCGCGCTGGCCAGGGCGGCCGCCACCGCCAGATCCGCCGCCGGCTCGCTCACCCGCAGCCCACCGGCGATGTTCAGGTACACGTCCGTCGCGCCCATCTTCAGCCCGCACCGCGTCTCCAGCACCGCCAGCAGCATCGAAAGCCGGCCGGAATCCCAGCCGATCACGCTGCGCCGGGGGGAACCGCCGGCATTGGCGCTCAACAGGCACTGCACCTCCACCAGCACCGGGCGCGTGCCCTCCATGCCGGCGAACACCGCGCTGCCGCTGACATTGCCACGCCGCTCGGCCAGGAACAGGGCGGATGGGTTGGCCACCTCCGTCAGCCCTTCCTCGCCCATCTCGAACACGCCGATCTCGTCCGTGGCGCCGAACCGGTTCTTCACCCCGCGCAGGATGCGGAACTGGTGGCCGCGATCGCCCTCGAAGTGCAGCACCGCATCCACCATGTGCTCCAGCACACGCGGACCGGCGATGGTGCCCTCCCGTGTCACATGCCCCACCAGCACCAGCGCCGCGGTCTGCTGCTTGGCGATGCGGATCAGCTCGAAGGCGCTGGCCCGCACCTGGCTCACACTGCCCGGCGCACTCTCCACCCCCTCCATCCACATCGTCTGGATGGAATCGATCACCACCAGCGCGGCGTCCTTGGTCTCGGAGATGCTGGCCGCGATGTCGCGCAGGTTGATGCTGGCGGCCAGTTCCAGCGGATCGCCCTGCAGCCCCAGCCGCCGCGCCCGCAGCCGCACCTGGTCCACCGCCTCTTCGCCCGAGATGTACAGCACCCGCTTGCCGCTGCGCGCCAGCCTTGCAGCGGCCTGCAGCAATAGGGTAGATTTCCCAATACCGGGATCACCCGCCAGCAGGATGGCCGAGCCCGGCACGAAACCGCCGCCCAGCACCCGGTCCAGTTCCGCAATGCCCGTGCCCACGCGCGGCGGCGGATTGGCCACCCCGGCGAGATCGACGAACTGCAGCCGCCGCCCCTTGGCCACCGCCGCCGTGGAAGCCTCCTCCACGATGGTGTTCCATTCGCCGCACGCCTCGCAGCGCCCGGCCCATTTGGGCGTGATGGCGCCGCAGCTTTGGCAGACGTAGCGGGTGGTTGCCTTGGCCATCAGATTTCCGGCGCCTTCTCCGGAAACAACGCCCGCTCCACCAATGCGCACACCAGATGCGCTGCCGTCATGTACACCTGCTGGATGATCGGGGTCCACGCCGAGGGCGCCAGCAACAGCCGGTCGCACAGCCCCGCCATGGCCCCGCCATTGCCGCCGCTGAAACCGTGCACCACCATGCCGCGCTGCCGGGCCGCGGCGATCGCCGCCAGCACGTTGGGCGAGTTGCCGGAGGTGGAGATGCCCAGCAGCACGTCCCCTTCCCGGCCGAGCCCCAGCACCTGGCGGCTGAACACCTGCTCGAAGCCGTAGTCATTGCCGGTGGCGGTCAGCACGGAGCTGTCGGCGGTCAGCGCGATGGCGGCCAGCGGCGCATGGTCGAACATCAGCCGGCCGACCAGCTCGCCGGCGATGTGCTGCGCATCGGCGGCACTGCCACCATTGCCACACACCAGATAGCGCCCGCCGGCGCGCATGGCGGCGACGATGTCGGCCGCCATGCCCTGCACCACGGCGTGGGCAGCGGTATCCGCGGCGAAGGCGTCCATCGCCGCCCGGCTGATGGCCAGGTAGTCGGCGGTGTAGCGCGCGGCATCGTCCACGGGATCGCGGGTCATTGCGCGGTCTCCTCCTCCGCCAGCGCACCCTCGTCAATGCCCAGCAGGCGGCTCGCCTCCTCCGGGTCCATGGCGGTGATGGTCTTCAGCTTGCGGTCCACCTGGCGGGTGCGGGTGCGGGCCTTGTCCAGCGCGCTGGTGAGCGTGCTGGACTGCTTGTGCAGCCGGTCCAGCGTTTCGTCCATCTTGCGCATCTCGGTGCGGGTGGCGCCGAGCAGCGCGCCCACCTCCTCCGCCTTGCGTTCCAGGGAGAGGGTGACGTGGCCAAGATGGATGGTGCGCAGCATGGCCGGGAACAGGGTGGGGCCCAGCACGATCACGCGGTGCTCGCGGCCGATGCTGTCGATCAACCCGGGCACGCGGGCGACCTCGGCATAGAGCCCGTCCGTCGGCAGG
>JAIXTK010000238.1 GCA_027483995.1 Acetobacteraceae bacterium | reverse complement strand
TGTCGCCCGCGCTGCCCTCGCCCTCATCCGGCACGGCGCGGCCTCGCCTGCCACCGGGCCGGCCGCCGGGGCGGACAGGGCGCGCCACGCTAGACGGCTGCCTTGCGCGCGGCGGGTTTGGCAGCGGGCTTCTTGGCCTTGGCGGCGGGCTTCTTCGGCGCGGCCTTCTTGGCGGGGGCGGCGGCCTCGGCGGCCGGGGCGGCCTTCGCGGTGCGGGCCTTGGCGCCTTTCTTCATGCCGCCGCGCGGCTTCAGCGCCTTGCCCTTCTCGGCCAGCAGGGCGACGGCATCGGCCAGCGTCATGTCGTCCATCGTCATGTCGCGCGGCAAATTGGCCACCGTGTTGCCATGCTGGGCATAGGGGCCGAAGCGGCCCTTGCGGACCAGGATCGGCTCCTTGTCCTTCGGGTGCGGGCCGAGGGTGCGGACGCTGGCAAGCTTCTTGGCCAGGAGATCGACGGCGCGGTTGACGCCGACCACCAGCACGTCGTCGTCCTTCTCCAGCGAGGCGAACACGCCGCCCATCTTCACAAAGGGCCCGAAGCGGCCGAGCCCGGCCTCCATCGGCTCCTTGGTTTCCGGGTGGATGCCGATGAGGCGGGGCAGGGAAAGCAGGGAGATCGCCTGCTCCAGCGTGATCGTATCGCCATCCATGCCGCGTGGCAGGGAGGTGCGGCGCGGCTTGATCTTGCTGCCCTCCACCTGCTCGCCCTGCTGGGCATAGAGCCCGTAGGGCCCGCGGCGGACGACGATTTCCTCGCCGGTATCGGGGTGATGGCCGAGGACGCGCATGCCCTCCTTCAGCGTGTCGTTCGCCTCTTCGCCGCCATCCACGGCCAGGCGGCGGGTATATTGGCAGCCCGGGTAGTTGGAGCAGCCGATGAAGCTGCCATGGCGGCCGAGCTTGAGGCCGAGGCGCCCGGCCTTGCAGGAGGGGCATTCACGCGGATCGGTGCCGTCATCGCGCGCCGGAAAGAAATGCTGGCCGAGTTCCTCATCAAGCGCGTTGATCACGTCGGTGATCTTGAGGTCCTTGGTCTGCTCCACCGCCTTGGAGAAATGCGCCCAGAAGGCGTGCATCACCTGGCGCCAATCGGCCCGGCCGCCGGAGATGTCGTCGAGCTGTTCCTCCAGCCCGGCGGTGAAGCCGGTATCCACGTAGCGTTCGAAGAAGCTGGTGAGGAAGGCCGTTACCAGCCGGCCACGGTCCTCCGGCACGAAGCGGCGCTTGTCCAGCTTCACGTATTGCCGGTCCTGCAGCACGGACAGGATGGAGGCGTAGGTGGAGGGGCGGCCGATGCCGAGTTCCTCCATCTTCTTGACCAGCGAGGCTTCCGAATAGCGCGGCGGCGGCTGGGTGAAATGCTGCTCGGCGGTCACCTCGCCGCGCTTGAGCGGATCGCGCTCGCCCATCGGGGGCAGCATGCGGTTGTCGCTGTCGGCGTCCCCGCCCGGCTTTTCCTCGGTCACTTCCTCGCGGTACAGCTTCAGGTAGCCGTCGAAGGCGAGGATGGAGCCGTTGGCGCGCAGGCGCGGGCCGTTGGGCTGCGCGGGATCGGCGATCTCGACGGCCACCTGGTCGAACTCGGCCGATTGCATCTGGGAGGCGACGGCGCGCTTCCAGATCAGCTCATACAGGCGCTGCTGGTCGTTCGTGAGGTAGCGGGCAACGCTGTCCGGTGTGCGGGACACGTCCGTGGGGCGGATCGCCTCATGCGCTTCCTGGGCGTTCTTGGCGCGGGAGGTGTATTCGCGCGCCTGCGCCGGCAGGTATTTGTCGCCGAAGCCTTCGCGCACATAGCCGCGGATCGCATCGATCGCCTCGCGCGCCATCTGCACGCCGTCGGTGCGCATGTAGGTGATGAGGCCGGTGGTGTCGCCGTCGATATCGACACCCTCATACAGGCCCTGGGCGACGCGCATGGTCTGCTGTGCGCCCATGCCGAGGCGGCCGGAGGCATCCTGCTGCAGGGTGGAGGTGGTGAAGGGCGCCGGCGGGTTGCGGCGCACGCGGCGGCGCTCGACGCTGTCGACCGAGTAGTTGCCGGCTTCGACCAGGGCGCGGGCGCGCTCTGCCAGGGCGGCGTTGTTGAGGTCGAACTGGTCGAGGCGCTTGCCGTCGAGATGCGTGAGGCGCGCAGTGAACGGGGCGCCGCTGGGGGTGAGCAGCCCGGCCTCGATGGTCCAGTATTCGCGGGCCTTGAAGATCTCGATCTCCGCCTCGCGCTCGCAGATCAGGCGCAGGGCGACGGATTGCACGCGCCCGGCGCTGCGGCTGCCCGGCAGCTTGCGCCAGAGCACCGGGGAGAGGGTGAAGCCCACCAGATAGTCCAGCGCGCGGCGAGCCATGTAGGCCTCGATCAGCGGCTGATCCAGCTCGCGCGGATGGGCCATGGCGTGGCGCACGGCGGTGCGGGTGATCTCGTTGAAGGTAACGCGCTCCACCTTCACGCCCTTGAGGACGTTCTTCTCCTCCAGCGCGGCGCGCACATGCCAGCTGATCGCCTCGCCCTCGCGATCCGGGTCGGTGGCGAGATACAATGTTTTCGCGCCCTTGAGCGCCTTGGCGATCGCGGAGATTTGACGGGAGCCGCGCTCGTCGGCCTCCCAATCCATCGCGAAATCCTCGTTCGGGCGGACGCTGCCATCCTTGGGCGGCAGGTCGCGCACGTGGCCGAAGCTGGCCAGCACCGTGTAGTTGCCGCCCAAGTACTTGTTGATGGTCTTGGCCTTGGCGGGCGATTCGACGACGACGACGTCCGACATCCGAAATCCTCGAGAAGGCGGCGGGGATCAGCCCCCGCCCAGCAGCGCCACTCGGTTGCCCGGCAGCGTCTCGATGCGTCCCGCGATCTCGAGGTCCAGCAGGACCGTCAGCACCGCGGGACCGGGTAACTGGCAGCGCCGGATCAGATCGTCAACCGCCGTGGGGGTGGGGCCCAGCAGTGCAACAACGGCGGCCAGGGTCCGGGCATGGTCACCCTCCGGTAGGAATTCGGGCGGATCGGCGGGAAGCTGGGCCTCGGCGAGGCCGAGCTGGCCGCGCAGCCGGGTGGCATCCTGGGGCAGGGCGGCAAGAATGTCGTCCGCGGTTTCCGTCAGGTGGGCGCCGTCGCGGATCAGGCCGTTGGCGCCGCGGGCGCGCGGGTCCAGCGGGGAGCCGGGGATGGCAAACACCTCGCGGCCCGCCTCGGCGGCCAGACGCGCGGTGATGAGGCTGCCGGA
>JAIXTK010000010.1 GCA_027483995.1 Acetobacteraceae bacterium | reverse complement strand
GCCACGCGCCTTCATGCCAGCACCGTCGGCAGGATGGTGACGTCACGCAGTCGCAGCGACAGCCGGCGATCCGCACGTACGCGGGTCGCCTTGAAGGGGGTGGGCATCGGCAAGTCCTCCGTGGGACAGGGGGGAGAGGTCAGAGTTCAGGCGGGGGAATGGCTCTGCGCGTGGCGCGGCTGGAGCGCACAGGGCGGCCGGCCGGCTGGCGGCGCGGCACCGACCATTCGCAGCCAGCACCGCAACTCATTGAGCCGGCGATAGAAGGTGGCGGGGGACGCGCCGCAGCTGTCTCGCGCCGCGAGCAGGTCGGTGTGCTGGATGATGTCGTGCAGCAGGGCGCGGGGTTCGTCCGGCAGAGCGTCGAACGCGATGCCGAATTCCACGGCATGGCACTGGTCGTCGCTGGCGGGCAGCATCTGCGCGAGCCTGTGCCCCTCGAGGCTGTCGAGCGACAGCATTCGCGGCTCGGCGGGGCGCCTGGCGCGGTCGATGACGGCGCGGCGTGCCAGCACGGTGACGAAGGTGCGCCAGCTGCCGCGCGCGGGGTCGAACTGGGCGCTGCGCTCCAGCAGGATCAGCAGGATGTCCTGTTGCAGGTCATCGCGGTCCGAGGCGGACAGGGAGAGATGGCGCGCGCCGGAGCGGGCATAGCGCGCGGCGGTGGTGAGGGCGTTCTGGAGGTGTTCCGGGCTCCATGGCGGGAGGTGCGACGGTGCGTTGGTGCCTTGTGCGATCACTTTGATCTCCTCGGTTCTGACACCCCCAGGAGAGCCGCATCGGCCAAGGTCAAGAAAGCAATAAAGGCAATAATTCCTGGACAATAAATGCGGAATTGTTGTCCTTCACCAGAATACCATTTTTCACCAATGGCTTATTGCGATCTTCGGCAGCGCTGCATGTCGATGCATGCAATTACTGACCGGATCACTGTCCGCGCGCTGGACTCCAGTCCGCATGAGAACATAAAAGGAACACGGCTTAAGCCGACACGCAAGCAGGAGCCCCGTCGCCATGCCAGCCCCCATCTCCTACCCCCATATCCCCGACACCGCGCAGCCGTTGCCGCTCGCAGCGGACATGCTGTGGCGTGTCGCCGCCCAGCTGCGCGCCGCAGTGACGCGTCAGCAAAGTCCCTGGGCGTTGGACCCCGACGCGCTGGTCCGGGCCGCCAGCCACCTGGACGTCAACGGGCGCTTGATCACCGCCACCTGGGATCTGGATCGCCCCCTGCGTGACGACACCGGGCATGATGTCCTCGGTATCTGCGAAACCGACCCGCAACTGCCGGGTGTCGCCTTGGTGTCGGTGAATGGCGCCATGGTCAAAGGCCGACCTGATCTGGCCCTCAGCACCATCGCCCATGAGATCGGCCACATCGTCTTCGACGTGCCGGGCACCGTCGACCAGCCGGCGCGGCGCTACCGCGCGATCACCGTTGGACCCGACTGCCTCTCCAAGCCGCAGGCCCAGTCGGAACGCCGAGCGAACGAGTTCATGGGAGCGCTGCTGGTGCCGCCACACGCCCTGCATCTGCGGCTTGTCCAGTGTGCCCGCGCCGAGGGGGTGCGCATGGTCCACGCACCCCATCGCGGCCGGCCGGGCCTGCGCGTTCTCGCGTCGGAGACGCACCCGGAGGCGCTCGCCGGGCTCACCGCGGTGCTGGCTGGCGACTTCGGCGTGTCGGATCGATTCATCGCAGTGCGGCTACGCCGGTATCGTCTCATGGTGGGAGATGATCGATGAGCTTCGGTGCCGCGATCCGGGCACGCCGGACGGAACTCGGCATCGGGCTGATGGACATGGCCGAACGCCTCGGCGTCTCCGCCCCCTACTGGTCGCGCATCGAGCGGGAACTGGAGAGCCCGCCGCGCGACCAGCTCATCGAGCGGGCGGCGGCCATCCTGGGGATGCAGATGGACGATCTGTTCGTGATGGCACAGCGCCTGCCACCGGACATGCGCACCGATATGGAGAAGGTCGTGCGTGCCTACCGCCGGCTGCGCTCAACGCATGGGAGGTGAGGAATGACGAAGGCATTGCCACGCAAGCCATTCTACAGCCTGATGGAGGCATGCGAGCGCTGGGGGATCAGCGTCTCGGACGCTGCCGCCTACGTGCTGGAGGCTGAGCTCGTGCTGTCCTACGCGGTGGCGGCGCTGAAGGTCGAGGTCAGCGAACGCGATCATGATGCCGACGGGGTCCCGTTCCTCATTCCATGCGGCCAGCGGCGCCATGTCGGAACGCTCGACCTGCACCGTGTCGACGCGTTCCATGTCCTGACGCAGGGAGCGGAGATGGTCGCGCGGTTCTTCTCGACCGATGGTGAGGTGATGGAGCCGCTCGATGATGCCGGCGAACGCTGCCTCGTCGCTGTGGAGCGATCGGCGCTGGCGGTTCGGCACGCGGAGTTCGAGCGCTTTGAGGCCCAGCAGGTGCGGCTGCCTTCCCTGGATCGAACCGCGGCGGACCTAGACAAGGGCTCACGGCGGGGCCGCGGGGCGCCGAAGAAATTCGACTTTGAGGGCGTGCTGTGCGCCATGATCGTTCTGGTCAACGCAGAGGGGGTGCCAGCGACGCAAGCCGAGATGATCAACAAGATGCGCGCCTGGTTCGAACAGCGGCTGGGGCCTGACAACGTGCCTTGTGACAGTTCCATCAAGCTGCGGGTGGTGCGGTTCTGGGACCACATCAAGCCGGACACGAAGAAGCCGTCCGCGCTGCAGGACATTCATGCTGCGCCGCGCCGCGGACGGCGGTCGGCGTGAGACTGTGCGGGGGCGCCCTCCGTAAAGAATGGGCAGGACAATACGTGATGGAACACGATGCCCCTGCCGATCCCTGCCAGCCCGAACCTCCACCTCCCACCCCACCTCCGCAAGGTCTGTGACCTCCTGGCCCGCGGCCTGCTGCGGCTGCGCAGCCGCACTCCAGCGGAATGCACCGATATACCGACCGACGGTCGGGAGCGTGGAGACGTTCGCCTACACTTCACCGCCCAGCAGCGCCCGTATGCGAACCCCAACAGAAAGGGAGTCGCATGACCATGTTGATCACCTCCATCGCCAAGGACACTGTCCTGGCGCGGCTGGCTGCGTTGCACGCCATGCCCATTGCCCAGTTGAAGCAGCAATGGCGGGAGCTCTTCGGCAAGGAGCCGCCGCCTTTCAGCCGGACCTACATCCAGAGCCGGCTGGCCTATCGGATCCAGGAGCTTGCCTACGGTGGGCTGAAGCCGGAGACGGTGGCGAAATTGGTGGCCATCGGCGAGCAGGTGGACGGCGGCAACGCCATCATCCGCCGCATCCGGCACCAGGATAAGCCGATCACCGGCACCCGCCTCATCCGTGAGTGGAAAGGGGTGGAGTACACCGTGACCGTGCTCGCCAACGGCTACGAGTGGGAAGGGCGGCCGTACCAATCACTGTCGGCTGTTGCTCGTGCCATCACCGGCACCAGGTGGAACGGCTTCGTCTTCTTCGGCCTGAAAAACCTGCGGGGGCGGGCATGAGCAGGAAGCCTCAGACGCCGGCGCCGATCCGGAAAACTCGCTGTGCGATCTACACTCGCAAGAGCACCGACGAAGGGCTCGACAAAGAGTTTAACACGCTGGACGCCCAGCGCGACGCCTGTGTCGCCTACATCGCCAGCCAGCGCCATGAGGGCTGGATCGAGGTCCCCGACTACTACGACGACGGCGGCTACTCGGGTGGAACCCTGGAGCGTCCGGCACTTAAGCGACTGCTGGCCGACATCGAGGCAGGCAAAGTGGATGTGGTGGTGGTCTACAAGATCGACCGCCTGTCACGGGCGCTGATGGACTTCGCCAAACTGGTTGAGGTGTTCGATGCGCACGGGACGACCTTCGTGTCGGTCACGCAAGCGTTTAACACGACCACGTCCATGGGCCGGTTGACGTTGAACATCCTACTGAGCTTTGCCCAGTTCGAAAGAGAGGTCATTGGCGAGCGCATCCGGGACAAGTTTGCTGCCTCCCGCGCCCGCGGCATGTGGATGGGCGGCAAGGTGCCGCTGGGCTACCGGGTCGAGGCCCGCAAGCTTCTGGTGGTCGAGAGCGAGGCTCGGCAGGTGCGGACGATCTTCGAGCGTTTCGTCGTCCTGCGGTCTGCCACCAAGCTGGCCCAGGAACTGCGGCAGCAGAGCGTCTTGTCCAAGACCGGGGCGCCGATCGACAAGGGGTACCTCTATCGGCTTCTGGCCAACCGGACCTACCTCGGCGACGCGCCGCACAAAGGTAAGATCTACGCCGGTGAGCATGCGGCCATCGTGCCACGGGAACTGTGGGACAGGGTGCACGCCGTGCTGCAGGTCAGCCCCAGGGTTCGGGCCAACCAAGCCCGCGCGCATTCGCCGGCGTTGCTGAAAGGTCTGATCTTCGGACTGGACGGTCGGGCGCTGTCGCCGACGCACACGCGCAAGGGCGGTAAGCAATACTGCTACTACGTGGCCCAGACGGTGCTGAAGGACCAGGGAACGCCCAACCCGGACATCGTGCGCCGCATCGCTGCGGCTGAGATTGAGCAGGTGGTCCTGGCGCAGGTCCGGGCGCTGGTCCGCCAGCCGGAGGTGATCGTCGGCACGTGGCGGGCGGCCCGTGAAGAGGAGCCTGACGTCACTGAGGCCGAGGTCCGCGATGCGCTGGAGCACCTGGAGCCGATGTGGGAGGAG
>JAIXTK010000105.1 GCA_027483995.1 Acetobacteraceae bacterium | reverse complement strand
GCTGTGGTGCAGCGTCGAACAACCGGTCGACGAGTGCGACCAAATGGGCCGCAGTCTGCACATAGCCGGCCTGGTCTGCCTCCTGCGCGACTTGGATCAGGGTAAGCGCAGCCGCGTCACCCTATGGCCTGCCGGTTGACGGCGCCGGCTCGTTTTCAGCCCAGCACCAGGGCATGAGTTCGTCGATGCGGTTGTTGGGCCATCCGTTGACCAGGCGCGTCAGCAGGGCGGTGAAGTATCGCTGGGGATCGATGCCGTTCATCTTGCAGGTCTCGACGAGCGAGGCGATGGCGGCCCAGCGGGCGCCGCCGTCGTCACCGCTGGCGAACAGCGCGTTCTTGCGGCTGAGGCAGATCGGGCGGATGGCGCGTTCCACGGTGTTGGTGTCGGCCTCGATGCGGCCGTCGTCCAGGAATTGCACCAGGCCATTGCGGTGGTTCAGCGCGTAGCGGATCGCCTCGGCAGTCGGGCTGCTGGCGGGCAGGCGGGCGAGCTGCGCCTCGAGCCATTTGAACAGCGCCTCCACCAACGGCCGGCTGCGTTCGGCCCGTGTGGCGTGGCGTTCCGGGGCGGGCCAGCCACGGATCTCGGCCTCGATGGCGTAGAGCTCGCCAATGCGCTTCAGCGCTTCCACGGCGACCGGCGCGGCGCCGCCGCGGGCCAGGTCGTAGAACCCGCGCCGTACATGGCTCCAGCAGAATGCCAAGGTTGCGCCGTCGCCGGTGGCCAACGCCTTGTAGGCCGCGTAGCCGTCGCACTGCAGGATGCCGCGATAGCCGGCCAATAGCGACACGGCGTGCTCCTTGCCGCGGCCGGGCGCGTAGCGGAACACCACGGCCGGCGGGTCGCGGCCACCCCACGGGCGGTCGTCGCGGGCGATCGCCCAGGCGAAGCCCTTCTTCACCTGGCCGCGGCCGGGGTCCAGCACCGGCATCGTGGTCTCGTCGGCGAACAATCGGGGCGAGGCCAGCAGCATCTCGCGCAGTCGCCGCACCACGGGGGCGATCTCCTGCGCGGCCGTGCCGATCCAGTCGGCCAGCACCTCGCGCCCGATGGCCAGGCCCTGGCGCGCCAGCATCTGCGCCTGGCGATACAAGGGCAGGTGGTCGGCGTAGCGGGCGACCAGCACCTGGGCCACGGTGGCCTCGGTCGGCAGCCCACCGGGCACCAGCCGCTCAGGTGCCGCCGCCTGCAGCACCACGCCGGGACAGGCGCGGCAGGCCAGCTTCGGCCGCCTCGTCACCAGCACGCGGAACTGGGCGGGGATGACATCGAGCCGCTCGGCGATGTCCGCGCCGATCTCCACCAGCGCGCCATGGCAGCACGGGCAGGTATCGCGCTCCGGGCGCAGCACCTGCTCGACGCGCGGCAGGTGCGCGGGCAGATGGCCGCGATTGGCGCGGCGACGCTGCGTTTGCTGCTCCCGCAGCGTCGGCGATTGCTTGCCCGCCTCGGCCGCGCCCTCGGCCAGCGTGGCCTCGATCTCCTCGAAGGCGAACAGCAACTGGTCCTCGGGCAGGCGCTCCGACTTGCGGCCGAACTGCATCCGCCGCAGCTTCGCCAGCAACGCAAGCAGACGCTCGTTCTGCGCCACCGCAGCGTCGCGCTCGGCGGCCAGCGTGTCGCGCTGCTCCAGCACGGCCAGCAGCATCGCCCGCATGGCGGCGGGATCTTCCGGCAGGCTCGGGGCTGGCGTGGCGGCGTGCATCGCGCCGCGGAGTCTACGCAGCGGCCACCGGTGTGGGAATCCGCTTCGTCGCCTGCACCCGCGTCCAGTCGATGCCATCGAACAGGGCGGCGAACTCCACCGCCGTCAGCCGCACCGCGCCATCGACCACCGGTGGCCAGCGGAATGCCCCGCCCTCCAACTGCTTGCTGACCAGCACCAGCCCGCTGCCATCCCACAGCACGATCTTGACCCGGTCGGCACGCTTGGCCCGGAACACCAGCACCACGCCCGAGAACGGGTCGGCACCCAGCACATCGGCGGCCAGCGCGGCCAATGCGTGCGCCCCCTTGCG
Organism: Acetobacteraceae bacterium; assembly: GCA_027483995.1. Classification (GTDB taxonomy): domain Bacteria; phylum Pseudomonadota; class Alphaproteobacteria; order Acetobacterales; family Acetobacteraceae; genus CAMDGX01. The sequence continues at coordinate 945 of JAIXTK010000105.1, read as the reverse complement.
GAAGTCCACCGGCCGGCTGGCCAGCAGCACACGTGCCCCCGATGGCAGCGTGATCACGACGCCGATGCCCGCAGCGCGCGCAGCACCATCGTCAGCACGGCTGCATCCGTGCCGGGCGGGATCCGCAGCATCCCACCGGCCAGGTGAAGCTCCATCGGCGGCGGGGGACACGCCTCCTGCGCATCCACCGACCGCTCGGCGAGGAGCGGCACGAAGCTCAACGCCGAACTGACCCGCATCTCACGCCGCCAGCCGAACACCTGCTGCGGGCAGACCTGCCACCGCCGCGCCACATCAGCCACCACAGCACCCGGCGCCAGCGCCTCGGCCACGATCCGCGCCTTGACCTCGCTGGACCATCTCCGCCGACGGCCAGGGCCCGTCAGGACCTCCACCCGGCGATACATGCCACCCTTCGCGTCGTCAGTAACGTCGACCATAACGCCGGCTCGAAGCCCCAAAGTTTCAACGGGCTCAACACGATACCAATGCCAAGAGGAAGAAGGGCCGCAGGGCTGCGCTTACTATGAGCCAGATTGATAGGATTCTGCTCTAGAAGACCTGAAGCCAAATGCGTCGATACGCGGTATCCTCCCAAACGGAGCCGTGACGGTCATAAGCGTTCAATGGTTTGGCTCGGAGGCGGTCGAGCTCCGCCTGGGCAAAATACGCCGATGCCTTGCGCAGGATCTCGTTGGCCTGCCGCAGCTCCCGGTTCTCGCGTTCCAGCGCCTTGAGCCGTGCAGCCATATCCGTGGTCAGGCCGGGCTTGCGGCCACTGTCCCGCTCCGCCTGCTTCAGCCACTCGTTCAGCGTCTGCCCTGTGCAGCCAATCTTGGCCGAGATCGACAGGATCGCCTGCCATCGCGATGTGTGCTCCGCCTCGTGATCCAGCACCATCCGCACCGCACGCGCACGCACCTCAGGCGAAAACTTGTTCGTCGT
>JAIXTK010000425.1 GCA_027483995.1 Acetobacteraceae bacterium | reverse complement strand
TGAATACGACACCGCGCTTTGGAACAAGGTGATGCGGGTGAACCTGGACGGGGCGATGTACACGCTCCGGGTAGACGCGAAGCACATGGTGGCGCGGGGCGGCGGCGGGCGCCTGGTGGGCACGGCCTCGCTGGCGGCGATCGAGGGGGCGGCGCGCAACGAGCACTACTCCGCCACCAAGGGCGGGTTGATCTCGATGCTGCAATCGATCGCGGTGGAGATGGCGCGCTATGGCATCACGGCGAACGCGATCCTGCCCGGCTGGATCGAGACGGACATGACGGCGAATTCGATCGCCAATCCGAAGTTTTCGGGCAACGTGATGCCGCGAATTCCGATGCGGCGCTGGGGCACGAAGGCGGATTTCGGCGGTATCGCGGTGTACATCATGAGCGACGCGAGCGCCTACCACACCGCCGAATCCTTCGTGATCGACGGCGGGTATTCGCTTTTCTGAGGGGGCACCGGCGATGCGCTTCGGGTGGTTGACGCTGGCGGCCTCGCCGTCGCCGGAACAGGATCAGGCCGCGATTGGGCAGCAGATCGAGCTGGCCTGCACGGTGGAGGCGCTGGGCTTCGACAGCCTGTGGCTGACGGAGCATTATTTCACCGGCGAAAGTGTCTACAACGACGCACTGACGTTCGCTGCCGCGCTGGCGATGAAGGCGAGCCGCATCCGCATCGGCTTCGCGGTGGTGCAGATGCCGTTCCACCACCCGGTGCGCCTGGCAACGCAGCTGGCGTTGCTGGACAACCTCTCCAACGGGCGCATCGATGTCGGCATCGGCAAGGGCACCGTGTTCAACGAATACGAGTTCATCGGCCACGGGCTGCGCAGCGACGACAGCCGGGCGCGGATGGAGGAGGCGCAGTCGATCTTCGAGCGGCTGTGGCGCGAGGCGCCGCTGACGCATCACGGCAAATACTACAACGTTCACGTGCCGGCGCTGCGGCCGAAGCCGGTGCAGCCGGGCGGGCCGCCGCTGTGGCGCAGCGTGATCTCGCCGGGCTCGTTCCGCGAATGCGGGCTGCGCGGCATTCCGATCCTGACTTCCCGCCTGTCGGTGCCGCGCATCCGCGAGCGCTGGGCCACCTATGAAGCGGCGCTGGAGGAAGGCGGGCATGATGCGGCCAAGCGCGCGCGGCTGATGGAGTCCGCCGCACTCTGGCGCAACGTGTATGTGGGCGAGAGCGATGCGGAAGCGGAAGATACCGTCTCGCGCGAGTTGCTGGCCGCGCGCCACCACATCAACCATCTGCGCGCCACGCTGAACCCGCCGGATTTCGTGGTGGACCCGGCGGTGCTGAACCCCTGGGCCGATGCCTCCGTGCCGGACGAAGTGGCGCTGCCCAACATGCTGGAAACCGGCACGCTGTTCGGCTCCGCCAAGCGGGTGCGGGAGCAGGTGGCGGAACTGCGGGAGGCCGGGGTGCGGCACCTGCTGTGCCAGACCGGGTTCGGCGAAATGGCGCACGGGCTGGTGATGGCCTCCACCCGGCGCTTCGGCGAGGAGGTTCTGCCGGCGTTCCGGGCCCACTAAGGCGCGCTTCCTTACTGTTACCGAATATCTGAATTCTTTCAGCAGAACCGTCTGTACTTGACCCGGCGTTCCCGCCGGAGCTCGCTGCGGCATTGGTTTCGGCTGGAGGAGCTTAGACTGTGTCTGTCGGTAACGGATCGCGTTCTCGCGGCGACCTGTTCAACAGCGATGGCGAGACACCCGAGCTGCCAGGGGCTGTTCGACGAGATCGTGACGCATGAGATGCTGCACGCGGTGGGCGTGGGCTCGATCTGGGCGGCGAAGGCGCTGCTGTCCGGCGGCGAGCCATGGCGGCCGCGCGCGGCTGGCCAACGGCACGCAGCTCACCAAGGGGGTGGTGCCGGCACGGCGCAGGTGCACTGGTCGGAAGCGGTGTTTGACGGCGAGATGATGCCGGGCTGGCCGGACACGGCGCCGCGGGCCGGCATGGTGGCCGACCCGCTGAGCGCGATCACCACCGCGTCGCTGAAGGGTCTCGGCTACGTGGTGGCCGCCAGGCCGCCGACGGATTTCTACATCCTGGGCTGAAGGTTCAGGCGGGCAGCGCGTCCAGCAGGGCCTGGGCGCGGGCCCGCTTATCCGGATCGGGATCGCGGGCGACGATGCGCTGCAGAACAGAGCGGGCGCGCGGATCCTTCTGTTCCGCACTCGCAAAGGCGATGGCGTCGCGCTTGTCGAACCACTGGCGATCGAATTCCTTCAGCGTCAGCGGCAGGCGGCGCCAGTAGTATTTCAGCTCGTCGGATTTCCAGCCCTCGTACACCTGCTCCCAGGACAGCGGCTGGCCATCCGCGTTGGCGTTGTCGGGGTTGAAGGGTTCGCTGACGAGCTGGTAGCGCACGTCCATCGACATGCGCAGGCGGTCGCCGCGGTTGGGCACGCCCTTGTGGACGGTCATGGAGTGGAAGAACAACACGTCGCCCAACTGGAACGGGCCGGAGTGCCAGCGCCCGTCGAGCGGGTCGGTGATCTCGATGCCCCCAGCGCCTGCGGCGATGTTGAAATCATAGACGCCTTCCACATGGGTGCCGGCGGCGACCTGCAGCGGGCCGGCTTCCATCGGAATGTCGATCATCGGAATCCAGGCGGTATAGACCTCCTCCGTGCCCTGCACGTTGGGGAAATCCTGATGCGCCTTGGTGGTGAACTCTTCCCGCGCCGGGAAGATGTTGCGGCCGAGCACGCGCGGGTGGGCGAGGATTGGGCCGCCGAGCAGCGCCTCCAGGAAGCCGACCAGCGCCGGGTGGTGCTTCAGCGCGTGATAGTCCTCGATACGGTTGATGCGGCGCAGGGTTTCCAGGTAGCGCGGCTCCGGATCGACGCAGAAGCCGGCGGGGTTGGCGCGGGCTTCCTCCACCGGGGCATCGGCCTGAAGCCAGCCGGCCTCGCGCGCCAGTTCGCCCACCTGGCGCTGCACAGTGGCGATGGCCTCGCGCGGCAGAAGGTTGCGGATGAACAGATAGCCATCAAGCTGCATGCGCGCGCGCAAGGCTTCGGCATCGCCCAGCAGGGGCGTGGCATCGTGGAACGGTTGCATGTTGTTTCCTCCCCTGGGTGCCTGGGCTCAGCCGGTGGGCGGCGAGCCGTCGATGATGGCGGCGGTGCCGATGGTGCAGGTTTGGCGCAGTTTCACCAGCTCCTGGTATTCGGCGCTGAAGTAGAAGCGCTTCGCCGCCTCCATGCTCTCCCACTCGATGATCACCACGCGGCCGAGGCCGGGGTCACCTTCGAGGTTGGTCACGGCGCCGCCGCGCACGATGTACTTGCCGCCGTACGAGAGGATCATCGGGCCGGCCTGCTTGCGGTAGGTGTCGAACACCTCCGGGTTGGTGACCGTCTCGTTGAAATACATGAAGACCGGCATGGCGGTGTCTCCCTCAGCGCTTGTTGCTGCGAACGGCGTCCGCCATGCGATCCAGGATGCGATCCAGGATCGGGGCGGAGGTGGCGAAGTTGAATCGCACCGCGCGGTCGTTGGCGGGGTCGAAGGCCTGGCCGGGGCTGAAGGCGATCTTCGCCTGGTCATGGAAGAAATCGAACGCCGTGCCGGGCAGGCCGAGGGCGGTGCAATCGAGCCAGCCGAGATAGGTGGCCTCGGGCGCGTGGAACTTGATCGCCGGCAGCTCGGCCTTCAGGAACGCAGCAATGCGCTGGCGATTGGCATCCAGGTACGGCAGCACCTCGTCCAGCCAGGGCTGGCCATGGTCCCAGGCGGCGATGGTGGCATCGATGCCGATGATCCCCGGCGAGCCCAGCACGCGGGAGGGCACGCGGGCATGGAAGCGGTCCTTCAGCGCCTGGGTGCCAAAATGCATCAGGCCGCAGCGCAGGCCGGGAATGTTGAAGCTCTTGGTGGCGCTGTTGATCGTGACGGTACGCGCGGCGATCTCGGGCGAGAGGGTGGCGATGGGGATGTGGGTGGCGCCGGGGTAGACGAGGTCGCAATGGATTTCGTCGGCGATGATGATCCAGTCGCGCTCGATCGCCATCTTGCCCATGGCCAGAAGCTCGTCGCGCGTGAAGACGCGGCCGGTAGGGTTCTGCGGGTTGCAGAGCATCAGGATCTTGGTGCGGCTGTCGCCGATCTTGGCCATCTCGTCGAGGTCGAGCACGTAGCCGCTGTCGTCGCTGCGCAGGTATTGCGCGTCCAGCCGCCGGTCGTTGTCATGGATGGAGCTGTGGAAGGGCGGGTAGGCCGGCAGGTGCAGCACGATGCCGTCGCCGGGATCGCTGAACGCCCACACCGCGGCGTAGGTGCCCTGCACGAGATCGGACAGCGGCTGCACCAGATGGGGATCGATGGTCCAGCCGAACCGGGACTGCATGCGCCGGGCGAAGGCGCCCGACAGGCCTTCATCGCCATGGCCGCCGGTGCTGCGGTGCGGGTAGCCGTATTCCTCCTCGCGGATCAGGTCGCTGATGGCGCGGCGGATCGGGTGGGCGATGGAGAAATCCATCTCCGCCACCCAGGCCGGCAGCACGTCGGGCGCATACTTGGCCCATTTCACGTTCTGGCGGGTGCGCAGGACATCCATGGGGAGTTCGAAGGAGGCTGGGCGCATCGGTTCCTGGTCTCTACGGAGATGATCGTTCTCTTTTCCGCCCGGCGCGGAGAAGGTGCAAGCCGTCAGTCCAGCTTGAAGCCGATCCGGCGCACGAAGGCGCCCCAGCTCTTGCGCTCCGGCTGGGCGTATTGGCGGGCCTTGTCCTCCGACCAGGTGTAGGGCTGGTGGCTGCCGAACAGGTCGTCGCGCCGGCGGGCGCGAACCGGTTTTTCCGCATCGCGGCGGGCATCGTATTCGGCGATGTGGCTGTCCAGCGCGCTGTCGTCGTGGCGGTCCGTATGAACGGTGGCGGCGAGCGGCATGCGCGGCGTCAGCGCCGTGAAGCCGCTGGGCCAGCCGACGCACAGGCCGGCGACGGGGAAGACATGCGGCGGCAACGTCAGCACCTGCGCCACCTGCTCCGGGTGGTTGCGGATGGCGGAGATCGGGCAGGTCGCCAGGCCCAGCGATTCGGCCGCGGCGATGAAGGTGCCGAGCACGATGCCGGCCTCCACGGCCGGGTTGAAGAAGGCATCGAGATGGTCATTGGCGAGATCATGGCCGCGCAGCTTGTGCAGTCGGCGATGGCGACGGTTGTTACCGCAGAACACCAGGAAGGCCGGCGCGGCGCGGGCCCAGGGGTTGTCCGGCAGCAGGGCGGCCAGCGCCTCGCGCTGGGCGTGGGCCTCGACGATAACAATGTCGGCCTGCTGCAGGTCGCTCTTGCTGGGGGCGGCGAGCGCGGTGGCACAAAGCGTGCGGATCAGGGCGGGATCGACAGGCTTGTCCGTGTAGTGCCGCATGGTGCGGTGGCGGGCCATGCTGCGCAGGGTGGGTGTGTCGGCCTCTGGCGGCACCACCGGAACATCCTCGCCGTAGCGGGCGCGCAGCCAGTCGGCCAGGGGTGCGTTGGGGTCCTTGGGCTCGCTCATGCCACGGTCTCCGCCGCCACCGGCAGGGGCAGCATGCCGCCTTGCAGCACCAGTTCGGCTGCATGCAGCACGGTGTTGAACTGCGTGGTGTGCGCCAGGCGGAAGGCGTTGCCGTAGATCGTCTCGTCCGGATACTCGGTGATGAGCTGGTAGGGCGGGATCTGGCGGGTGTTCTCGCCGATCTCGCAGATGATGCCGTTGTACACCGGGCTCGGGATCGGGCCGAGATGGGCGGTATAGGCGGCGATCTGCTCCTCGTTCAGCTTCGCCAGCGCCGGGTCCGCGATCAGGCGGGCGGTGAGCGCCTGCATGAATTGGTGGGCCTGCGCCTCCAGCCCCGCATGGTGGCGCAGGATCAGGAAGAAGCCGCGCGGCAGCGCATAGGGCGAATAGCCGCCGCCGGGCAGGTAGCCGGTCAGCGGCCGGGTCCATTCATGCGCGGGGTAGCCGTGCAGGTTGATGTGCAGCCGCGCCCCGGTGCGCTGGAACGCCTCCAGCCGCGCAGCACGTTCCAGCGGGGCCTCGTCGGCACGGAACTCCAGGTCGTCGCCCAGCGCGGTGAAGCGGGCGGCGTGGTGCATGTGGCGCGGGTTCTCCGCCCGCAGCCGGTGATGCAGCGCGTAGCCGTCCGCGTTCTCCTGCGGCAGTAAGGCGAAATGCGCCCGCATCCGCTTCAACGCCGGCGCCGCCCGCAGCGCGCCAATGGGGCCGGAGGTCTCGTTGGCATGCTGGCCAGAGGTGATCACCAGGCCCGGCCCGTTGTCTGCCCCTGGGCCCGCGAAATGCAGCCCGCGCACCGGCCGCCCCTGCACGGAGGTGGTGCCGAACGCCTCCCCGCCGAGGCGGGCGAGATGGCCGGCGATCTCCAGTTCGGTCAGCGGCTTGCTGGCGAGGTCCAGCCGCTCCGGCTCCTGCACACGCTGCGGCTGCGGCACGTGCGGCACGATCGAGACGCGCACCGTGGTGTCACCGCCAGTGGCACTGATCAGCGGCACGATCTGGCCGGGCTGGAAATCCCGCGTGCCGATCGGGCGGCCGCCGATCTGCTGGAACAACTCCAGCAGCGAGAAATACAGATCCTCATGCAGCGCCTCGCGCGTGGAGAGGCATTCGTCGTGCCAGGGCAGCTTGCGCTCAATCCCGCCGATGCCGACGGCAATTTCGAGCGTTTCGAAGAACGGCGTCGCCTGGGGCCAGCGATAGGCGCGCACGGAGGCGATCACGGCATCGAACGCGTCCTCGTAATCCGTGCGCAGCGCGGCGTTGTAGTTCGGCACCGGGCAGCCTGGCGGGAAGGTGCGCAGCCAGCCGGTGGGGGACAGCGCGTCGCGCCCCACCGGATCCGGCCGGCGGCGGTTCGGGGCGTAGACATGGAGGTATTCCGGCTGGCCGTTGCGCAGCAGCGTCACCTCGTAATGCTCCGGGGTGCGGCCCTCGGCATATTCCACCGGGATCGGCGCGATCAGGCCAGGCAGCGGAAACGCCTCCACCTGGAAGCGCTGGGCATTCTCCGGCGGCAGCCCGATGGTGACGGCGGACACGCCCGTGAGGTCGAACTCCTCCAGGAAGGCATGCACCAGCGGCTTGTAGGCGCTGCGGATGCTGGCCTGGAACCCGCGGGCGCGCAGCGTGGCCTCGGCTTCGCGGCGGGCCCCGCGATCCTCGAACACCCAGGCCTCCACCAGCATGCCGGGCCATTCCGGCGCCTGGAAGCGCTCCACAAGTGTGTTGAGGGTGCGCGGCAGGCGCACGTCCAGCAGGGTGGTCATATGGCGTTGGCTCCCGTCGTCTTGCCGCATGATGGCCCTGTTTGGGGCGGGCGGGAATGGGTACAAGATGCGGGCAAGAAGGGAGATCACGACATGGACGAGGCCCAGGCCCGCGCAGCCTTCGAGGAGGCGATCCGCACCCATTCGCCGGGCTTCGGCACGTTCTTCCTGGCCCGGCTGCTGGGGCTCGACATCAGCTACGGCGAGGCGGATTGCACCGTGACGTTCGAGGTGAAGGACTTCATGTTCAACCCCCAGGGCTCCCTGCATGGCGGGCTGATCGCCACCGTGCTCGATATCTCCATGGGCCATTTGCTCACCGCCAAGGCCGGCGTGGGCATGACGCTGCAGATGAACACCCAATACATCAAGCCGGCCCGCGCTGGCCTGGTGCAGGCGCACGCCACCTTCCTGCGCCGCGGCCGCAGCATCAACTACCTGGAATCGCGCATGACGGACGCGGGCGGCGACCTGATGGCCTTCGCCACCTCCACCTGGCGCCTGCTGGAAGCCAAGTAGCCTTCCCAAACCGCACGGATTGTCTAGGCTCCCGGGGAACGAACAGGAGCCTGCCGCGATGAACGACCACATGACATCAGTTGGGGTTTCGGTGGACGAGCTGGACACCCCTGCCCTGCTGGTCGACCTCGACATCATGGAGGCGAACATCGCCCGCGCCGCGGCGGAATGCCGCGCGAACGGCATCCAGTGGCGCCCGCACTTCAAGGGCCAGAAAACGCCGGAGATCGTGCGCAAGGAAATGGAGGCCGGCGCCATCGGCTCCACCTGCGCCAAGCTGGGCGAGGCCGAGGTGCTGGTGGAGGCGGGGATCACCGACCTGCTGGTGGCCAACCAGATCGTCGGCCCGCAGAAGATTGCCCGGCTGATCGCGCTGATCGGCAAGGGCGATGTGAAGGTGGCCGTGGACAGCAAGGAAGTGGCCGACCCGATCGGCGCCGCCGCGGCCGCCGCCGGCAAGGTGCAGGGTGTGCTGATCGAGGTGAACACCGGCATGAACCGCGCCGGCACCGAGCCTGGGGCGGATACCGTCGCACTGGCCAGGCACATCGCCGCCACGCCGGGCCTCAAGCTGCGCGGCATCATGGGTTGGGAAGCCCACGCCGTGGCCATCGCCGACGGCAACGAGAAGGCCGCGGTGGTGGCCGATGCGATCGGCCATCTGGTGGAAACCGCGAAGGCCATCCGCGCCGCCGGCATCGAATGCGAGATCGTCTCCTGCGGCGGCACCGGCACCTTCCCCTATTGCGCGCGCCAGCCGGGCGTGACGGAGATCCAGGCCGGCGGGCTGATCTTCTCGGACGAGCTGTACCGCACCAAGTTCGGCCTCGGCTTCCCGCAGGCGCTGACGGTGCTGGCCACCGTGGTCGCCCGCCCCACCCCCACGCGGGTGATCCTGGATGCCGGCAAGAAGACCATGAGCAACGATGCCGCGGCACCCCGCCCGCTGGGCGTGGAATCCAGCAAGCCGGTGGGCCTCTCGGCCGAGCACACCACGGTGGTGCTGGACGCGCCGAGCGACACGCCGAAGGTGGGCGACAAGATGCAGTTCGTGGTGGGGTATTCCGATACCACCGTGCACCTGCACGAGAAGATCCACGCCATCCGCAACGGTCGGGTGGAGGAAACCTGGGTTGTGAAGGCCCGCGGCAAGCTCTCCTGACCCCTGGCTTCTGACGAAGGATCGCCCATGCCCACGCCTAGCCGCAGGCTGTCGCCCGCCGACACCTTCGCCTTCCGCAGCGCCACGGATGTGCAGATCTCCCCCACGGCCGGGGCGCTCTGCTACCTGCTGACCACGCGCCCGCGTGCCAGCGATACCAGGCACACCGTGCTGATGCTCACCACCGACCGTGCCAGCTGGGCCGAGGTGCCGCACAGCACCGGCGCGATGATGGCGCGCTGGTCGCCGGATGGGCGGCGGCTGGCTTTCCTCACCGGCGGGGCGACGCCTTCGCTGCACGTGCACACGCTGGGCGGCGAGACGCGCACGCTGCTCACCTCCGCCACCGCGCTGCGCGAGATCGCCTGGTCGCCGGACGGCGCGCGCATTGCGTTCCAGCAGCGCGAAATCGCGGCGGCACCCACCTGGCTCGGCCTGGGCGGCGCGGCGGAGGGCGAGAACTGGGCCGCGGCGCCGAAATTCACCGACCGGATGCTGTTCCGGCATGACACGGTGGGCGAGTGGCCGGAAGGCAGCTTCCAAACCCAGGTGATCGCCGCCGATGGCGCCGGCGGGGCGAAGCCCGTCACCACGGGCGCGTGGTGGCACGGCATGCCGCACTACACCACGCCGGGCCTCACCTGGAGCGCGGATGGGCGCTGGCTGCTGATGACCGGCTCGCGCCGGGCGGATTGGGATCGCGCGCCGAACGACGTGACGATCCATGCCGTTGCGGTCGATGGCGGCACCGTGCGGCGCCTGACCGACCAGCCCGGCATGGCCACCGCGCCGCATGTCTCGCCGGATGGCAAGTGGATCGCCTTCCTGCTGTCCGACACCCGCCCGGTGAGCCACCGCCCAAGGCGCGTGTGGGTGATGCCGGCCAGCGGCGGGCAGGCCCGGCTGGTCACGGGCGGCTTCGACCGCAGCATCGACAGTATCGCCTGGGCCGACAACGACAACCTGCTGGTCTGCCACGACGACCCCGGATGCCGCTCCGTGGGGCGCGTTGCCGTGGCCGATGGCCGCTACATCCCTCTGCTGCGCGACATGGCCGGGGCAGCGATCGAGATGCCCTATTCCGGCGGCGGTTTCTCCGTGGCCGCCGATGGCTCCATCGCCTATGTGCGCGGCGCCTCCGACCTGCCTGGGGATGTGACGGTGCTCGCCCCCTCCGGCCAGGCGACGACGCTGACCGATCTCAACGGCGCGCTCGCCAAGGAGGTCGGCGGTTTCCGCCCGGCGGAAATGCTGTGGCTGGCCGGCGGCGAGGGGCGCCAGGTGCAGGCGTGGCTGACGCTGCCGGATCGGCCCGGCCCGCACCCGATGGCGCTGGAAATCCATGGCGGGCCCTATGCCGCCTATGGCGACCGCTTCGCGATGAAGCACCAGATGCTGGTGGCCGCCGGCTACGCGGTGCTGGCGGTGAACCCCTGCGGCTCCACCGGCTATGGCGAGGCCTTCGCCAATGCGTTGCACGACCGCTTCCCCGGCCCGGACCACGACGACCTGATGGCCGTGGTGGACAGCGTGGCGGCACGGCCGGAGATCGATGCCGGCAATCTGTTCATCACCGGTGTCTCCGGCGGCGGGGTGCTGACGCTGTGGGGCATCTCGCATTCCTCCCGCTTCCGCGCGGCAGTTTCCATCAAGCCGGTGGTGAACTGGGAAAGCTGGCTGCTGACCGCCGACATGGGCCCGACCGGCGGGCTGGTCTGGATGGGCGACGTGCTGCCGTGGGAAGACCCGGCGAAATACCGCGCCCGCTCCCCGCTGGCGCGCGCCGGGCGCATCCGCACGCCCACGCTGTTGATGGCCGGCGAGGCGGATAGCCGCACGCCGCCGACAGAGGCGTTGCAGATGTATTCGGCGCTGAAGCTCGCGGGGGTGGAAACAGCCTTCCTGCGCTTCCCCGCCACCAGCCACAGCAGCGGCGTGATGCGCCCCAGCCTGTTCGCGGCGGAGGTTTCGGCCACGATCGGCTGGTTCGAACGGTTCCGGGCGCTCACGCCGCAGGTCTGATCGTGCAATCCGGCCGAGGTTGATGTAAACGCCGTTCACATGCGCTTCGGCTCCGATCCCCCGCGTGGCCCGCGCCCTGAAGGGCGCGAGAGCTACCATCACGGCAATTTGCGCGAGGCGCTGATCGCCGCAGCCCTCGTGCTGATCGCCGAGCGCGGTCCGGCGGGCTTCAGCTTCGCCGAGGTGGCACGCGCGGCGGGGGTGAGTGCCGCCGCTCCCTACCGCCATTTCCGCGACCGCAACGCGCTGGTGGCTGAAATCGCGCGCCAGGGCTTCGAGCGTTTCGCGGTGGCGCTGGAGGGGGCGTGGAACCTGGGCCGGCCAGACCCGGTGGCGGCGATCGAGAATTGTGGCCGCGCCTATCTGGCCTTCGCCCGGCAGGAACCGGCGGCCTATGCCGCGATGTTCGAAACCGGCTTCCCGCTGGAGGAGGACGCGGCGCTGCATCGCGCCTCCGACCATGCCTTTGCCGTGATCCGGCGTGCGGCAGAGGCAGCGTGCGCCGAGTGGCGCGGCCAGGGCGCACGGCCGCCGGCGATGATGGTGGCGCTGCATATCTGGGCGATGTCGCACGGCATCGCCTCCCTGTTCGTCGGCCGGTCGGATGCCACGCGGCGCAAGCTGCCGATGGCACCGGAGCACCTGCTGGAGGCCGGGTTGTTGATCTACCTGCAGTCGCTGGGGCTGTCCGCGCCGGGTTGATCGTTTTTCATCTGCATCCGCTTGACTTCGGGGCGGGGTGCGCGCATCTATGTAAATGTGATAAACATTCACATGGCCGGAGCCAAACCCCCGGCCAGTTCCTCACGGAGAGGGCCATGCACGCCTCCGCCTTCCTGCACGACATCCCCAAGCCAATCTGGATCGTGGCGATGGTGATGGGTTTCATCTGGTTCTGGCCCGTGGGCCTGGCGATCCTGGCCTACACCATCGGCAACCGTCGCTGGGGGCGGCGCAATGGCGGGCCGGGCCAGTGGTACAACACCGAGGCGCAGCCGCAGGGCGGCACCTCCGGCTGGGCCAAGTGGGGTGACTTTGCCACGCCCTGGAACCAGCCGCAGAAACCCGAGGTTCGCCCGAGCGGCAATGCCGCCTTCGACGAGTATCGGATGGAGACGATCCGCCGGCTGGAGGACGAGCAGCGCGAGTTCGTCGACTACCTGGAGCGGCTGCGCAAGGCGAAGGACAAGGCCGAGTTCGACCAGTTCATGGCCGATCGCCGCCGCCCGATGACGCCGCCGGAGCCCCACCAGGGCGCCTGACCGCCGAGCTCCTCCCGCTGCCTCCCCCGGCGCGGGAGGACCGGGTGGGGCACCCCCCTGCCCCACCCCGACAGCCCGCCTGCCGCCCCGCAGGCGGGCTGTCCATGTACGGGTTTCCCTGCGGCGCCGGCGCGGGCAGGATGCACGGCGAGCCCGTGCAGGAGACCCCACCATGCCGAATTACGATCCCCGCAGCTTCCGCGCGCTGACCTTCCATGATGCCGTGCCGCGCTTCCGCGACGGCAGCGACACGCCGCGCGCCTATCTGGAACGGTGCATCGCCACCGTCGATGAGCGCGAGGCGGTGGTGAAGGCGTTCGCCTCCCTGAACCTGGAAGCCGCACGGGCCGCGGCCGATGCGAGCACGGCGCGATGGAAGGCGGGCGCGCCGTTGTCGGCGATCGACGGCATGCCGGTGGGGATCAAGGACCTGCTGGAGACCGTGGACCACCCGACCGAGATGGGCTGCGAGGCGTTTCGCGGCAATTTCCCGAAGCGCGACAACGCCGCCGTTTGGGCGCTGCGGCTGGCCGGTGCGGTGATCTTCGGCAAGATGGTGACGGCGGAGATCGGCGGGGCGCATCCCGGCCCGACGACCAATCCGTTCGACCCGTCGCGCACGCCGGGCGGCTCCTCCTCCGGTTCGGCCGCGGCGGTGGGCGCGCGGATGATGCGGGCGGCGATCGGCACGCAGGTGGGCGGCTCCATCATCCGGCCGGCGGCGTATTGCGGCAATTTCGCGCTGAAGCCGACGCAGGGCGGGATCAATCGTGGCGAGCGCCAGGCCACCAGCATGAGCACGCATGGGCCGCATGCCGGCAGCATCGAGGACATGTGGCAGGTGGCGATCGAGATCACCAAGCGGGCGGGCGGCGATCGCGGCTGCCTCGGGCTGGTCGGACCCGATTCGCCGCCCGAGGCGGTGAAGCCCGGCCGGTTGATCGTGCTGGAGACGGAAGGCTGGCCGGACCTGGATGCGGCGAGCAAGGCGGCGTTCGAGACATTGCTGGAGCAGCTGCAGGCAGCCGGGATCGGGCTGCTGCGGCGGGGCGACCATGGGTTCATCGAGGCGCTGGAGCGGTCGGTGGCGAATGGGCGCAGCGTGTGCGGCAGCATCACCGCCTGGGAGAATCGCTGGTACCAGCGGCCGCTGGTGGATGCGAATCCTGGCCGCCTGAGCGAGCGGGCGCAGAACGCGCTGCGGCGGGCGGAGGCGATGTCGCCGGACGATTATCGCGCGGCGCTGCTGGCACGGGACAGTGCGCAGCTGGTGCACAAGGCGACGGCGCCGCTGGCGGATGCGGTGATCACGCTGGCCTGTCCCGGCCCGGCGACACCGTGGGGTGGCGATG
>JAIXTK010000075.1 GCA_027483995.1 Acetobacteraceae bacterium | reverse complement strand
CTTCAGAAAAAAGAAGACCCTTGCTTCCCTCTCCCCCCCGCTAGGCCCCGCCCGCACCAGCGGCTAAACTCCACCCGGCATGCCCTTCGCCACCACCCTCACCCTGTATGTCGCGCGTGTCTTTGCCTTCCACATGCTGGGCATGCTGGCGGCGCTGACCGGCATTGTCGCGCTGTTCGACCTGATCGAGCTGCTGCGCCGGGCGGCCACGCGGCCGGACGCGACCTTCGCCGTGTTGGCAGAGATTGCCGGGCTGCGCCTGCCCTGGGCGATGATGCAGATACTGCCGTTTGCGGTGCTGCTGGGCGGCATCCTGGCGTTCTGGCGCCTCACCCGTTCCTCCGAGCTGATCGTGGCGCGCGCTACGGGTCTGTCCGCCTGGCAGTTCCTGGCCGGGCCGACGCTGTGCGCGCTGGCGCTGGGCTGTTTCGCCGTCACCGTGGTCACGCCCATCTCGGCGGCGATGCGCGCGCGCGCGGAGTCGCTGGACAGCACCTACATCAAGCTCGGCGGCGGCCCGCTGGCGCTGAATGGCGGCCAGCTCTGGCTGCGCCAGGCCGACACGGAGCTCGATCCGCAGGGGGTGGCGCTGCTGCACGCCAATATCGTGACGGTGCGCGACGGGCGGCTGGCGGCCCAGGGGGTGAGCATTTTCCGCCTGGATGCCGGCGACCGGCTGCTGGAGCGCATCGAGGCCCGGGGCGGTACGCTGCTGCCCGGCCGCTGGGCACTGGCGGAGGCCCGCACCATCGTGCCCGGCCGCCAGCCCTCCGCGGCGCGCGACCTCGCTTTGCCGACAAGCCTGACCGTCGATCGCGTGCAGGACAGCTTCTCGCCGCCGGATACGCTCTCGGTCTGGGCGTTGCCGGGCTTCATCGCGCTGCTGGACCGCTCCGGCTTTTCCTCCATCCGCCACCGGCTGCACTTCCATTCGCTGCTGGCGATGCCGCTGCTGGCCGGCACGATGTGCCTGCTGGCCGCCGGCTTCTCGATGCGCGCCACGCGGCGCGGCGGCGTGGGCCAGATGATCGGCAGCGGCGTGGCGGCCGGTTTCGCGCTGTTCGTGATTTCCAAGGTTGCCGAGGAATTCGGCCAGACCGGCACGCTGCCGCCGGCGCTCGCGGCCTGGGCGCCGATCGCCGCCGGGCTGATGCTCTCCGTCTCCCTGCTGCTCCACCTGGAGGACGGCTGATGCGCCCCGCCCCCCTGATGCTCCTGCTGGCGCTGCTGCTGGCGGGCTTGGCCACGGCCCAGGCCGCCGCCCAGGGCCTGCTGGGGGCCGGCGCCGCCGCCACCCCCGGCGCGCCCGGCCAGCCCGTGTACTACCAGTCCGACACCGTGGATTACGACCGCGACCGTGGCGTGGTGACGCTGACCGGCAAGGTGGAATTCTGGCAGGGCGACCGCGTGCTGATGGCCGACAAGGTCACCTACAACCGCAACACCGGCGTGGCCGCCGCGATCGGCAACGTGGTGCTGCTGGAACCCGACGGCCAGACCGTATTCGCCGAATATGCCGAGCTGACCCAAGGCATGCGCGATGGCGTGATGGCCGGGCTGCGCGCCCTGCTGGCCGAGGGGGGGCGCCTGGCCGCCAACGGCGTGCGCCGCACCGATGGGCGGGTGAACGAGCTGAGCCGTGCCGTCTATTCCACCTGCGACCTGTGCCCCACCGACCCCAGCCGCGCCCCGCTATGGCAGCTGCGCGCGCGCGAGGCGATCCAGGACAAGGACAACAAGCGCATCGAGTACCACGACGCGGTGCTGGATTTCTTTGGCATCCCGGTGGCCTACACCCCGTTCCTGGCCCACCCGGACCCCACCGAGAAGCGCGCCAGCGGCATCCTGGTGCCCGGCCTGGGCTATTCCAAGCACCTCGGCGCCTTCGTCTCGGTGCCGTATTTCTGGGCCATCGACGAGCAGTCAGACGCCACCATCTCCCCCATGCTGGCCACCCGCAACGGCCCGGCGCTGGACCTCGAATACCGCCGCCGCTTCAACAACGGCCGCCTGACCATCGACAGCTCGGTCGCCAGCTACGACGACGGCACCAGCCGCAGCCGGGCGGCAGGGCATGTGTTCGCCAAGGGCCTGTTCGCCATCGACGACACCTGGCGCTGGGGCTTCGATTTCAACCGCGCCTCCTCGCTGCGCTACATGCGCGACTTCCGGGTGCAGAACTGGCAGCCCGTGCTCACCTCCCAGCTCTACCTGGAGGGCTTCGGCCAGGGCTCCTACACGCGGCTGGACACGCGCGGCTACCAGGGCCTGGCCAGCACCGTCATTGCCCGCCGGCTGCCGCTGATCGCGCCGTACTACCTGTACAGCTATGCCGGCGAGCCGGATCGGCTGGGCGGGCGCATCGGCCTCGATTTCGACGTGTTCAACATCCTGCGCACCGAGGGCACCAGCACCCGCCGTGCCCGCCTCTCCCTGGCGTGGGACCGGCCGGAAGTGGACCGGCTCGGCGGCGTGTGGACCCTGATGACGCGGATGGACAGCGCCACCTACACCGCCAGCCAGTTCGACCAGCTGCCGAACTACGGCGCCTGGCGCACCACCAGCGGCTCCCAGGCCATGCCCACCGTGGCGATCAACTGGCGCTTCCCGCTGCTGCGCGATGCCGGCGAATGGGGCTCGCAGATCGTGGAGCCGATCCTGCAGGTGATGGCCGGGCCGCGCAGCCCGACCTATCTGCGCAGCCGCACCCGCATCCCGAACGAGGATAGCCTCGACCTGGAATTCAGCGATGCCAACCTGTTCGCGCTGAACCGCTTCCCCGGCGTGGACCGGCTGGAGGGGGGCGTGCGCGCCGCCGGTGCCCTGCGCGGCACCTGGACCCTGCCAGGCGGCCAGCGGCTGGAGGGCTTCGTCGGCCAGTCCTGGCGCGCGAAGCGGGACACCACCTTCCCGACCACCTCCGGTCTGCGCGACACCGCTTCGGACGTGGTCAGCCGTGCCACCTTCTCCCCTGCCACCTGGCTCGATCTCACTTCCCGCCAGCGCTGGGACAAGAAGAGCTTCCAGCCGCGGTTCATCGATGCGCTCGGCACCGTCGGCACCGACAAGCTGCGGGTGGGGGGCGGCTACATCTACACCACCACCAACCCGTTCCTGCTCTACGAGACCGCCGCCAATCTCGATGCCTTCACCAAGCCGCGCCACGAGGTGACGGCCAATGTCTCCACCCGCCTGACGGATAACTGGCGCCTGGGTGGCTTCGCCCGCCGCGATATCCGCCTGGGCAAGGGCGTCAGCGACGGGCTGCGCCTGACCTACGAGGACGAGTGCTTCGTGTTCGATGCCAGCGTCTCGCGGCGCCTGACCTCCGTGAACGGGGACCGTGGCGCCTCCATCATCCTGTTCCAGCTGACCTTCAAGACGGTCGGGCAGTTCGGCTTCAATGCCATGTAGCCGTGAACCGGCCACCGCCGCACTTGCGGCGCCTGCCTTGGCGTGCTTTGCACATTGGCGGCCGTGGCGCGCCCCGGCATTGAGGAGCCTGCTGCGTCGATGCGTGTCATGACCCCCGTCTTCGGCCTTCTGCTCGCTGCCGTGGCCGCCCTGCCGCTGCCCTTCCTGCCGGCGGCGAACCCGGCGCAGGCGCAGCCGGCAGCGCCACCGGCCGATGCTCGCCCCGCGCGCCTCACCCCGGCCCAGGGTTCGGCGATCGCCGCCGTGGTCAACGGCGACGTGATCAGCATCGGCGACGTGGACAACCGCGCCCGCCTCTTCGCCCTCTCCACCGGCCTGCCCGTCTCGCAGGATGTGCTGGACCGCCTGCTGCCGCAGGTCCGCCGCCAGTTGATCGACGAGCGCCTGCGCCTGCAGGAGCTGCAGCGCCGCGCCATCGCCATCTCCGACCAGGATATCGCGGCGGCCATCGGCGAGATCGAGGCCGGCAACGGCCTGCCGCGCGGCATGCTGCGCCAGCGCCTGGCCTCCGCCGGGGTGGATCTGCGCACCATGATCGACCAGATCCGCGTGCAGATCGGCTGGAGCCGGCTGCTGCGCGGGCTGATCGGCCGCAATTCGGAGGTCAACCCCACGGAGATCACCGAGATGGAGGCCACGCTGCGGGCGCAGGTGGGCCAGACGGAATGGCGCGTGGCGGAAATCTTCGTGCCGATCGGGGAGGCCCGCCAGGCCGCCGATGCCCAGCGCTTTGCCGATACGATCATCGCCCAGCTGCGCTCCGGCGCGAATTTCGGCGTGGTCGCGGCCCAGTTCAGCCAAAGCCAGACCGCGCTGCAAGGTGGCGATCTCGGCTGGGTGCAGGGCAACCAGCTCGACCCCGAGGTGCTGCGCATCGTGCAGCTCATGCCCGCCGGCGCCGTCAGCAACCCCATCCGCGTGCCGGGCGGCATCGCCATCATTACCCTGCGCGCCAAGCGCGTGATCGGCAGTGACAACGCCGTCGTGGCCCATATCCGGCAGGCCTTCTACCCCTTCGCCAGCCGCCTGAACCCCGCCGCCCCCACGGAGGAACAGCGCGCCACGCTGGAGAAGGCCCGCGCCGCCAGCGCAACCGCTCGTACCTGCGAGGATATTGAGCGTGCGAACACGGCCGGCGGCGCCGGGCGCCCGGCCGATCCCGGCGAGCTGCGCGTGGATGGAATCGCCAACCAGGCGCTGCGCGACCTCGTTGCCAGCCTGCCGCCCGGCCGCGCCAGCCCGCCGCTGATCGCCGAGGATGGCGTGGCGGTGCTGATGGTCTGCACGCGCGAGACCAAGAATCTCGGCGTGCCGACGCGGACCGAGCTGAGCCAGCGCATCCTGTCCGAGCGCGTGGAACTGACCGGCCGCCAGCTGATGCGCGAGCTGCAGCGCCGCGCCACCATCGATATCCGCTCCTGACCACCCCGCCCCTCCCGCCGCTGCGCGAGGTCATCGCCCGCCACGGGCTGGATGCCCGCCGCAGCCTCGGCCAGCACTTCCTGCTCGACCCCGGTCTGGTCTCCCGCATCGCCCGCCAGGCGGGTGATCTCGCCGGGCGCCATGTGGTGGAAGTCGGCCCCGGCCCCGGCGGCCTCACCCGCGCGCTGCTGGAAACCGCCGCCGAGCAGGTGGTGGCCGTGGAGGTCGATCGCCGCGCCGCCGTGGCCATCCGCGAACTGTCCGAGGCCTTCCCCACGCGCCTGCGCCTGGTGGAGGCCGATGCACTGTCGCTGGATCTCACCACCCTGGTGCCGGCGCCGCGCCAGATCATCGCCAACCTGCCCTACAATATCGGCTCCCCCCTGCTGGTCGGCTGGCTGAAGCAGGCCGCGCAGTGGGAGCGGCTGACGCTGATGTTCCAGCAGGAAGTGGCTGAGCGCATCGCCGCGGCACCAGGCAGCGATGCCTATGGCCGGCTATCGGTGCTGGCCCAGTGGCTGTGCCAGGTGGAGCTGCGCATGCGCATCCCGCCCTCGGCCTTCGTGCCGCCGCCCAAGGTCTGGTCTGCCGTGGTGGTGATCACCCCGCACGCCGCGCAGCCGCCGCCCGACCTGTTCGCCGCCATGGAACGCCTGACCGCCGCCGCCTTCGGCCAGCGCCGCAAGATGCTGCGCGGGTCGCTGAAGCCGCTGGGGGGGGAGGCGCTGCTGGCCCGGGCCGGAATCGCGCCGGAGCGGCGGGCGGAGACGCTGTCCATCGCGGAGTTCGATGGGTTGGCCAGGCTGCTTTAGGCAAGCGCGTTCTTTTTTGAAAAAAAGAACCAAAAAACTTTCATTCGTTAGATGCGGCCCCTCCGCATCCAACGAACAAAAGTCTTTTTGCTTCTTTTTCTTCAGAAAAAGAAGACTCTTATCCTTGGATCACCCGAGCCGAAGCCACCATCGCCTCCGCCTTGCCGCTCAGTGTCAGCCCGGCCTTCACCTGGGCTTCCATCGCCGCCTCGGCCGTGCGGATGCGCCCCAGCGTTTCCAGCACCTCGCGCGCACGGGCCTGCGGCACCACCACCACGCCATCGGCGTCGCCCACGATGATATCGCCGGGGCACACATGCACCCCGCCCAGCACCACGGGCGCGCCGACCGTGCCGGGGCCGTTGAGGGCGGGTGAGTTGGGCACGATTCCCTTGGCGAACAGCGGCAGGCCGGTGGCGATGATCCCTGCCCGGTCGCGCGCCAGCCCGTCCGTCACGAAGGCGGCCACGCCCTTGTTCTTCATCATCCCGGCGGCGAGGTCGCCGATCACGGCGGTGGCGGTGAAGCCGTCGCAGGCCAGCATGATCACATCGCCCGGCTGGGCTTCGGCCAGGGCGCCGAACATGGCGGCGATATCGGCGGGGTAGGCCCAGGCCGTCAGCGCCGGGCCGCAGAACACGCCGTTGCCGGGGTCCACCGGCTTGATCTGCCAATCGACCGCGCCGCGGCCTTCCATGGCATCGCACACGTGCGAGGTCTGGGCGCCGCGGAACGCCGCCACCAGGGCGGGGTCGGGCCGGGCCCAGCCGCGGTGGATGGTGAGCATCGGGGGGTTGTCGATCATGGCGGCAAGCTACCTTTGCGGCGCGAAGGGGTTGTTCCAGCCCGGCCGGCCGGTGCCGCCGGCCGGCGCCTTGGGCGGGAAGGCCTTTTCCAGGTAGGCGAGGATCACATCCAGATCCT
Source organism: Acetobacteraceae bacterium (assembly GCA_027483995.1). Lineage (GTDB taxonomy): Bacteria > Pseudomonadota > Alphaproteobacteria > Acetobacterales > Acetobacteraceae > CAMDGX01. The sequence goes on along the minus strand of JAIXTK010000075.1, from coordinate 3,164 downwards.
CCTTGTCCAGTTCCGGCATGTTGTGCCGCTGCACCATCCACTTGAGCGATTCGTCCCACTGCGCGCGGGTCATGCCCTGCTGCGCCACGATGCGGAAGCTGTGGCAGGCGCCGCAGAACATCACTGCTTCTTCTCGCCCCGGCGCATCGGGGTAGTCGGCCGGATCACTCGGCGCCACGGTTTGCGCGAAGGAGGGCGCCGCCATCAGGGCGGCACCGAGCAGCAAGGCCCCTGCCAGCCAAGTGGGCCGCATCAGCCCACCAGCACGGCGATGCGGTTGATCGGGTTGGCGCCATAGCCCTGCGGGTTCCAGTTGGTCGCCACCAGCGGCTGGGCGGCGCCGCTGCGGTCGGTGGCGCGCACCCAGATCTCGAAATACCCGTCGCTGGGCAGGTTCAGCGTGTGCGTCCAGCGCGTCCAGTCGAACGGGTTGCGCGGGGCCGCCATCGCCACGGCCTGCCAGGTCTGCCCGGCATCGGCGGAGACATCCACGCGCGCCACGCCGGTGGCGCTGCCCCAGGCCGCGCCACGCAGCGCCACGGTGCGGGTGCCCTTCGCCAGCCGCGTGCCGTTGGACGGCGCGGTGACGATGCTGCGGATCGGCATCGCTTCCAGGTCGCGGAAGCTCTTGCCGTCATCGTTGCTGCCCGGAACGATCGGGGTGACCGGCACGCGATAGGAGGTGCCGCCCATCCCGGCGCCATCATGCGGCGTGCTGCGCACCAGCACAGTGCTGAGCCACTTGGTGGAGAGCGAGCCCGGCCAGCCCGGCACGATCAGCCGCACCGGCCCGCCATGCAGGTGCGTCAGCGGTTTGCCGTTCATGCCCCACACGATCATCGTGTGCGGGTCCATCGATTTCGCCAGCGGGTTGCCGCGGCTCATCGCCCGCTTTTCCGGATCGCCGGACAGGTGCGGGTCGGTGCCCCAGCTGCCGGTGAACTTCGCGGTGTCCTTCAGCCCGGCCGCGGCCAGCAGGTCGGCCAGCTTCATGCCGGTCCATTCCGCGCAGCCGACGCCGCCATTGGTCCATTGGTTGCCGCGCGCGCCAGGCGCGAAGAAGGCGCGGCCATTGCCGCCGCATTCCATCACCATGCGATGCGTCTGCGCCTGGAAGCGCTGCTTCAGCTCGCCCAGCGTGAGGGACAGCGGCGTGTTCACCTCGCCCTGGATGGTGATCTTCCAGGCATCGGCGTTCGCGGCCTCATCCGGCAGGCCGCCATTGTTGCGCACGAAGAATTTCTCGGTCGGCGTGGTGTCGTCGTCCAGCAGGTGCTCCGGCGTTTCCGCCACCAGCGGCTTGTCGCCGAGCACCACCAGGCCCTTGTGCTTGTCGGGATAGTCGAGCATCTGCGGTCCCTTTCCCTGAGCCTGCGCCGCGGGCACGGCGCCGCCACGGCGGCCTTCCGGGATTGCTCCCATCGGAACCGCCATCGCCAGCGCCGCGCCAAGGGCGGAGAGTGCACTTCCACGCAGCAGGTCCCGCCGCCCGGTGGCGGATGCGCCGGCCTGCTCAGCCTGTTCCAGATGGCCACGCGTCGTGCTGCGTTCAATACGGACCATCATGGACTCCCCCAGGCTTATGCTTGCAGGGGTTGTACAGACTGTTAAGCGTGGGGTGAAGCCACGTCAGCGCTTCTCGAAATCGGTCCGCTCGATCACCGGCAGCCCTTGCAGGTAGCGGCGCAGGCAATCCAGGCCCATTTCCACGGCGCCGAGCCGGATCCATTCCCGCCCGCCCAGAATGCGCGCCCGGCGCACCACGGTGTCACCCTCGCGGCCCACCGCCACCCAGATGGTGCCGCCCAGGTCCATCCGGTCGGCCCCCTCATCGAGGTCGATCAGCACCGCGAGCGCATGGCTCGCCCCGGCATGCTCGCGCGCGGCGGCGGCCACTTCGGCCGCCACGGCTTCCGAGTATTCGCCGATATCCAGATGCGGCGGCAGGCCCAGCGCCTCGAACACCTGGCCACGCTCGCGCGCCACCAGGCCGCGGCGGAACACCGCCTCGGCACCCGGCAGGTGTGCAAGGCGCATGGCGATATGCCCGGCGGTGAAGGTTTCCACCACTGCCAGGCGCCCGCCGGCGGCGGCCAGGCCGGCATTGACCACGCCTTCCAGCGTCTGGTCGTCCTCGCAGATGATGAAGTTGCCCAGCCGCTCGCGGATCACCGCATCCACCGGGCCGAGCTTTTCGGCGATGTCGGCGGCGTCGGTGCCTCGGATGGTCAGCTTGGTCTCGATCTGCGGGTAGTGGGCGCGGAAGCCCAGCTTCACGCCGCCGGTCGGGTCCAGCTCCTCCACCCCCTGCAGCAGCTGGTCGATATGCGATTCGCCGAGGCCGTAGCCGTGGTAGCGCTTCAGCCGGATCGTGGCCGGCGCCCCGGTGCGGGCCAGCAGGCGCGGGATGATCTGCTCCTCCAGCATGCGCCGCAGCTCGCGCGGCACGCCGGGGGTGAAGAAGAAGCGGGCGCCGCCGATATCCAGCGCGAAGCCGCAGGCGGTGCCGATCGGGTTGTCCACCATCTCGCTGCCCACCGGCAGCATGGCCTGCTTGCGGTTGTTCGGCGGCATGGTGCGGCCGCGCCGGGTGAAGAACCCCTCCATGGTGGCCAGCCAACCCTCGTGCAGCTCCAGCTCCACGCCGGCTGCCTGGGCCGCGATCTCCTGGCTGAGATCGTCCACCGTCGGGCCGAGGCCGCCGTTCACGATCACGATATCCGCCCGGCCGGCGGCGAGATGAAAGGCACTGAGCAGCGTGGCCCGGTCGTCGCCCACCGTGGTGCCCCACACCACGCTGAGGCCGACATCCTCCAGCTTCTGGGTCATGTAGCTGAAGTTGGTGTTGACGATCTTGCCGGTGAGCACCTCGTCGCCGGTGCAGATGATCTCGATGCGCAAATTGCTTCTCCCCACGCCAAACCGGCTTGCCGCATTACACCGCCCCGGCGCGGGATCGCCAAGGGGGGGCTAGCGGCTGGCCTTCTGGCTATCGGCCAGGCCCTTGCCCATCAGCATGCCGAGTTCCCCCGGCCGGTCGCGATAGACCCGCATGGTGCGGTAGGGCACCGCGGTGATCTCGGCGATCACGTTCAGCTTGCCGGCCACGTCGAGCGCGCTGAACTTGCGGGCGCCGGGGCGGCGTTCGTACAGGGCGGCCACCG
>JAIXTK010000328.1 GCA_027483995.1 Acetobacteraceae bacterium | reverse complement strand
TGATGGAGGCGATGAAGATGCAGCACAGCATCGCCGCCGCCACGCCCGGCATCGTGCGCGGCTTCGTGGTGGAAGCAGGCGAGACGGTGTTCGAGGGCGCGAAGCTGGCCTTCATCGAGGAGCGGCCGGAGCTGGGCGGCGCGGTGCAGGAAGAAAAGAAGATCGACCTGGACTATATCCGCCCGGACCTGGCCGAGGTGCTGGAGCGGCATCGCCGCACCACGGACGCGGCGCGGCCCAAGGCAGTGGAAAAGCGCCGCGCCACCGGCCAGCGCACGGCGCGGGAGAATATCGGCGAACTGGTCGACCCCGGCAGCTTCATCGAATACGGCGCGCTGACCCTGGCCGCGCGGCGCCGCACCACGCCGATGGAGCAGCTGATCGAGCAATCCCCGGCCGATGGCATCATCCTGGGCCTCGGCACCATCAACGGCACCGATTTCCCGGAGGAACAGGGCCGCGCCGCCGTGGCCAGCTACGACTACACCGTGCTGGCCGGCACGCAGGGGCGCAACGGGCACCGCAAGCAGGACCGGTTCTTCGAGCTGGCGCATGATCTGCGCATTCCGCTGGTGCTGTTCGCCGAGGGCGGTGGCGGGCGCGGATCGGATTCGGACGCCATCGGCGGCTCGGAGACCGACACGTTCTACCGCTTCGCCGCCCTCTCCGGCGGGGCACCGTTGATCGGCATCGCCTCCGGCCGGTGCTTTGCGGGCAACGCGGTGCTGCTGGGCTGCTGCGACGTGATCATCGCCACCGAGAATGCCAATATCGGCATGGCCGGCCCGGCGATGATCGAGGGCGGCGGGCTTGGCGTGTACAAGCCCGAGGAGATCGGGCCGATGAAGGTGCAGGTGGCCAGCGGCGTGGTGGATATCGCGGTGCGCGACGAGCCCGAGGCCGTGCGCGTGGCCAAGCAATACCTCTCCTACTTCCAGGGCAGCGTGAAGCAGTGGTCGGCGGCAGATCAGCGCCATCTGCGCCACATCGTGCCGGAGAACCGGCTGCGCGGCTACGACATGCGCGCGCTGATCGCCACCCTGGCCGATGAAGGCAGCATGTTGGAAATCCGCCGCGGCTGGGGCCACGGCATGATCACCGCGCTGATCCGCATCGAGGGCAAGCCGATGGGGGTGATCGCCAACAACCCCATGCATCTGGGCGGCGCGATCGACAGCGATGCGGCGGACAAGGCGGCGCGCTTCATGCAGATGTGCGATGCACACGACATCCCGATCCTGTCGCTGAACGACAACCCCGGCAACATGGTGGGGCCGGAGGCGGAGAAGAGCGCGCTGGTGCGCCATTGCTGCCGCAGCTACCTGATCGGCGCCAATATCGACGTGCCGCTGTTCTTCGTGATCATCCGCAAGGCGATCGGGCTGGGCAAGCTGGCCATGACCGGTGGCGGCATGAAGAAGGGCGTGTTCGCCGTCTCCTGGCCCACGGGCGAATTCGCCGGCATGGGGATCGAGGGCCAGGTGAAGCTGGGCCGGCGCAAGGAACTGGCCGCGATCGAGGACACCGCCGAGCGCATCGCCACCTATGAGCGTTTCGTGGCCGAGCTTTACGACATCGGCAAGGCGCTCAACACCGGCAGCCATTTCCAGGTGGACGACGTGATCGACCCGGCGGAGACGCGGCGCTGGATCGTGGCCGGGCTGCGCTCCGTGCCACCGCGGCCGGCGCGGCACGGCAAGAAGCGCGCCTGGGTGGATGGCTGGTAAGGTTTGCCGCCACGAGTTCTTGAATCGGATCGGTTCTGTCCCCACTCTGTCACCGACGTGCGTACAAGCGTCGGCCGGGCATCTGCACGCCGGTTCGGGAACAAAGAACAGGGAGACTGATTGAAGTGGATCGTCGCAAATTCATCCGGCGCGCCAGCGTCGGCACCGCGGCCGCGGCCGCCACCACGCTGGCTGCGCCGGCCATCGCCCAATCGATGCCGGAAGTGAAGTGGCGCATGACGTCCAGCTTCACCAAGTCGCTGGACACGCTGTATGGCGGCACCGAGCTGTTCGCCAAGATGATCGGCGAGATGTCCGACAACCGATTCCAGATCCGCACCTTCGCGGCCGGCGAGATCGTGCCGGCGCTGCAGGTGCTGGATGCCGTGCAGAACGGCACGGTGGAAGCCGGGCAGACCGCCGCCTATTACTATTTCGGCAAGGACCCCTCCTTCGTCTACGAGACCGGGCTGCCGTTCAGCATGAACCAGCGCCAGTACAGCTCCTGGCTGAAGTTCGGCGGCGGGCACGAATTGGTGCAGGAGTTCTACAAGGGCTACAACATCAAGAGCTTCCAGTTCGGCGGCACCGGGTGCCAGATGGGTGGTTGGTTCCGCAAGGAGATCAACACCGTCGATGACCTGAAGGGCCTGAAGTTCCGCGTCGGCGGGTTCGCCGGCGAGATCCTGACGCGCCTTGGCGTCATCCCGCAGCAGATCGGCGCCGGCGACATCTATCCCGCGCTGGAAAAGGGCACCATCGACGCCGCCGAGTGGGTTGGCCCCTACGACGACGAGAAGCTGGGCTTCAACAAGGTGGCGCGCTTCTACCACTACCCCGGCTGGTGGGAGGGGGCGTCGGTGGGCTCGCTCTATATCGGCCAGAAGCATTGGGATGCGCTGCCGAAGTCCTACCAGGCGATGGTGGAAACGGCCGCGGGCCTCGTCTCCTCCTGGATGGTGCCGAAATACGATGCGGTGAACCCGGCGGCGTTGAAGCGCCTGG
>JAIXTK010000057.1 GCA_027483995.1 Acetobacteraceae bacterium | reverse complement strand
GGTGGATCTCGCCGTCCGTCATGGCGGCGATGTCCTTGCGGAGCTTGTCGATGTCCGCGCCCTTCTTGCCGATGATCACGCCAGGGCGCGCGGCATAGATGGTCACGCGCGGCTTCTTGGCCGGGCGCTCGATCACCACGCGGGAGACGCCGGCACCAGCGAGCTTCTTGCGGAGATGGGCGCGCAGCTTCAGGTCATCGTGCAGCAGCTTGGAATAGTCGGCGCCGGCGTACCAGCGGCTGTCCCAGGTGCGGTTGATGCCGAGCCGCAGCCCGATCGGATTGACTTTGTGACCCATCGGTTATGCCGCCTCGTTCTGGGTTTCGGCCTGCTGGCGTTCGGCGACCACGATCTTCAGGTGGCTGAACCACTTCTCGATGCGCGACGCGCGACCGCGGCCGCGAGCGTGGAAGCGGCGCATGACGACCGACTTGCCCACTTCGGCGCGGGTGACAACAAGGCGGTCGACATCCAGCTGATGGTTGTTCTCGGCGTTGGCGATCGCGCTCTCCAGCGCCTTCTTCACGGTGCCGGCGATGCGGCGCTTGGAGAAGGTGAGGGTGGCGACGGCCGCGGAGGCCGGCTTGTTGCGGATGAGGCCAGCAACCAGGTTCAGCTTGCGGGGGCTGATCCGGATGTTGGAGAGGATGGCCTGCGCCTCGGTCTCGGCCAGGGCGCGCGGGGTTTTCGGCTTGCTCATATCAGCCTCGCTTCGCCTTCTTGTCCGACGCATGGCCGGTGAAGGTGCGGGTGGGCGAGAACTCGCCGAACTTGTGCCCGACCATGTTCTCCGTGACCTGCACCGGCAGGAACTTGTGGCCGTTGTAAACGCCGAACGTGAGCCCGACGAACTGCGGCAGGATGGTGGAGCGGCGCGACCAGATCTTGATCACTTCGCTGCGCCCGGACGCCCGCGAGGCATCTGCCTTGTTGAGCAGGTACCCGTCCACGAACGGGCCCTTCCATGTGGAACGTGTCATGGCCTCAGCCCTTGCCCTTGTTGCGGCTGCGGATGATCAGCCTGTCCGTGCGCTTGTTGACCCTGGTCTTGTAGCCCTTCGTGGGCTTGCCCCACGGGGTGACCGGATGGCGGCCGCCCGAGGTGCGGCCTTCGCCGCCGCCGTGCGGATGGTCGACCGGGTTCATCACCACGCCTCGGTTGTGCGGCTTGCGGCCCAGCCAGCGCGAACGGCCGGCCTTGCCAAGGCTCTGGTTCGAATTGTCCGGGTTGGACACGGCACCAATGGCGGCCATGCACTCGCCGCGGACCATGCGAAGCTCGCCGGACATCAGCTTGATCTGAGCGTAGCCTGCGTCCTTGCCGACCAGCTGGGCATACTGCCCGGCCGCACGGGCAATCTTGCCGCCTGCGCCCGGCTTCATCTCGATGTTGTGCACGATCGTGCCCACCGGGATCGCCGAGAGCGGCATGGCGTTGCCCGGCTTGATGTCCGCGCGTGCCGAGGCCACCACCTGGTCGCCGGCCTTCAGGCGCTGCGGTGCCAGGATGTAGGACAGCTCACCATCGCGATACTTGATCAGCGCGATGAAGGCGGTGCGGTTCGGGTCGTATTCCAGACGCTGCACGATCGCGATCACGTCGCGCTTGCGGCGCTTGAAATCGACCATGCGATAGGTCTGCTTGTGACCGCCGCCACGGAACCGGCTGGTGATACGGCCGTGGTTATTGCGGCCGCCGGTCTGCGAGAGCCCCTCGGTGAGGCCCTTGATGGGCTTGCCCTTCCACAGCTCGGCCCGGCTGATCAGCACGGTGCCGCGAAGGCTGGGCGTGACGGGATTGAAGTTCTTCAGTGCCATCTGCGTCGTCCCCGCTTACGCCAGGCCGGTGGAGAGGTCGATCGACTGCCCCTCCGCCAGGGTGACATAGGCCTTCTTCACGTCGGAACGCACACCGGGGCGACCCCGGAAGCGCTTGGTCTTGCCCTTGGTGATGAGCGTGTTCACCGCCAGCACCTTGACCCCGAACAGGCCTTCGACCGCCGCCTTGATCTCGGGCTTCTTGGCATCGATCGCCACCCGGAAGACGAACTGGCCCCGCTCACTCACGATCGTCGCCTTCTCGGTGACAATCGGGTTGCGGATGATGGTGTACATCGCCTCGCGCGAGAGTTGCTTCTGGCGCTTGGCGGGCTTTGCGTCGCTCATTTACTGGCCTCCCTCAGCCGCACCGAGGCGGGCCTTGAGCCCCTCGACGCCGGCGGTGGTGATCGCCAGCACGTCATGGGCGAGGATGTCATACACGTTGGCGCCCACCGTCGGCAGCACGTCCACGCCGATGATGTTGCGGCTGGCGAGCAGGAAGGAGGAATCCACGGTGTGATCCACCACCAGCACGGACTTCCAGCCCAGGGCCGTCAGCTTCGCCTTCAGCTCCTTGGTCTTGCCGGAGCCGCCCGAGGCCGCATCCAGCACCACCAGCTTGCCGTCGCGCTGCTTCTGCGACAGGGCAGAAATCAGGCCGAGGCGACGCACCTTCTTCGGCAGGTCGTAGGCATGGCTGCGAACCACCGGGCCGTGAACGGCGCCACCGGTGCGGAACTGCGGCGCGCGCAGGCTGCCCTGGCGGGCGTTGCCCGTGCCCTTCTGGCGATACGGCTTCTTCGTGGTGCCGCTCACCTCGCCCATGCCCTTCACCTTGTGTGTGCCGGCACGGCGCTTGGCCTGCTGCCAATGCACCACGCGAGCCATGATGTCGGGGCGCGGCGCGGCGCCGAACAGCTCATCCGGCAGCTCGGTGGAGCCGGCGGTGGTGTTGTCGAGGGTCTTGATGTCGATCTGCATGGTCCTGCCCCCTTAGCTCGCCGTCTCGACGAGGCCGGCCGGGAACGGCGCCTCCGCCGGACGGGCGCGCTTCACGGCATCGCGCACCAGCACGTAACCGCCCTTGGCGCCCGGGACGGCGCCCTTGATCATCAGAAGCCCCTTGGCGGCATCAACGGCGGCCACTTCCAGGTTCTGGGTGGTGATCCGCTCCTGGCCGAGATGCCCGGCCATCTTCTTGTTCTTGAAGGTCTTGCCAGGGTCCTGGCGGTTACCCGTTGAACCGTGCGAGCGGTGGCTGATCGACACGCCGTGGCTGGCCTCAAGGCCCGAGAAGTTCCAGCGCTTCATCGCGCCAGCGAACCCCTTGCCCTTGGTGGTGCCGGAAATGTCGACGATCTGGCCAGCAACGAAATGCGCGGCGGACAGGGTCGCACCGGGTTCGAGCATGGCATCCGCATCGACGCGGAATTCGACCAGCTTGGCCTTGGGCTCCACCTTCGCCTTGGCGTAGTGGCCCTTGTTCGGCTGGGACACGTTCTTCACCTTGGCCTTGCCATAACCGATCTGGACGGCAGTGTAGCCATCCTTCTCTTCGGTACGGGCAGCCACGACCTGCACGTTGTCCACGTGCAGCACGGTGACCGGCACATGCGTGCCGTCTTCCTTGAAGATCCGGGTCATGCCCAGCTTCTTCGCAAGCAGTCCTGTTCGCATTTTCTTCCGTTCCCCAGAGGAACCCCCGTCACTTGCGATCGGGGCGGGTTCATAGGCCAAAACGACGCCCGGGACAGTCCCGGGCGGGAGGGTAGGCTAGAGCTTGATCTCCACGTCGACACCGGCAGCGAGGTCGAGCTTCATCAGCGCGTCCACGGTCTGCGGGGTGGGGTCGACGATATCCAGCAAGCGGCGATGGGTGCGGATCTCGAACTGCTCGCGGCTCTTCTTGTCCACGTGCGGCGAGCGGTTCACAGTGAAGCGCTCGATGTGCGTGGGCAGTGGAATGGGGCCGCGGATCTGCGCACCCGTGCGCTTGGCCGTGTTCACGATCTCCTTCGTGCTGTTATCCAGCACGCGGTGATCGAACGCCTTGAGGCGGATGCGGATGTTCTGGTTGTCCATCACTCGGTTCCGATCAGCGGGCAGTCGTCAGTCGCTGAAGTCATAGTCGCTAAAGGCAAAAATCTCGGTAGGCAAAGGCACTTCCGAAACGGCACACCGCCGAGGCCAGGAAGGCCCCGGCGGTGCTGATCAGCTGGATCAGGCGACGATCTTCGCAACCACGCCGGCGCCGACGGTGCGGCCACCTTCGCGGATGGCGAAGCGCAGGCCCTCATCCATGGCGATCGGAGCGATCAGCTCCACGTCCATCGACACGTTGTCGCCAGGCATCACCATCTCGACACCGT
>JAIXTK010000218.1 GCA_027483995.1 Acetobacteraceae bacterium | reverse complement strand
CTGGTTCAGCTGTGACGGCGAACTGTGGCACTCGATGCCGTGGGGCCGTCCACCCCAACGGGTCGCGAAGCGGACCCGCCACCCGCCTGCTCCCTTGCCTTGCTCCTCTGTGCCTCTGTGTCTCTGTGGCCACTTTCTTTCTTGCTTACTTTTTCCTCATCCCCACCAGCGCAAAGAAAGCCCCCTGCGGGTCCAACGCCTGCACCACCCAGGCGCCACCCGGCACCTCCATCGGCCCGTTCATCACCCGCGCCCCCCGCTCCGTGGCCCGCGTCAGCGCCGCATCGATGTCGTCCACAGCGAAGTAGTATCCCCAGAACGGCACCGGCACCGCCGCCGGCTTGGTCATCATCCCCCCGCACACCACACCCTGGGCGGCGAAAAGCTGGTAGGTCCCCATCGGCCCCATATCCAGCGCATCCCCCTTCGCCCACCCGAACATCGCCTCATAGAACGGCCACGCGCTCGGCATGTCGGCCGCCATCAGCTCGTTCCACCCCACCGTCCCCGGCGTCATCATCGGCGCCGCCGGCATCTCCCCGTCATCGCCGAACAGCGCGATCACGGCCCCCTGCGGATCCGCCACCACCGCGAACCGCCCGACCCCAGGAATATCCATCGGCGGCATGCACACCTGCCCGCCCAGCGAAAGCGCCAGGGCCGCGCTCGCATCCACATCATCCACCGCCACATACCCGGTCCACCCCGGCACCGCCCCGCCCGCCTTCGCCTGCTCAGTCAGCGCCATCAGCCCTGCCGCCTGCCGGTCTCCGGCCAGCAGCAAGGTGTAGTCCATCTCGGGGTTCATGCCCGCCTGGGTCGTCCAGCCCACCACCTCGGCGTAGAACCGCGCCGCCGCCGGCGCGTCCGCTGTCATCAGCTCATGCCAAACAAACCGTCCCGCCACACCCGCCTCCCGCTGCTGCTCGCAAACCTTAACCCGGCCAGTTATCCGCCCCCAAAAAAATCTTCATGAAACGCATTTTTTCCTTGGCATCGGCAAGGGCGTCTGTTAGTATAAAAATCATGTCATCACCCCTCCTCCCCCCGGCGCCCCAGGCGTCAGGGGAGGAGTCCGCCCCGAGCCTGGTGCAACAGGCGCGCAACCTCCTGCTCGCCGCCCTGGCCGCTGCCGGCCACGCCGCCCTGGCCCGTGCTCTGGCCCTGCTGTTCACCCTGTTCGAGAAGTGGCAGGCCGGCACCCTTCCTCCGCTCCCCGCGCCGCGCCCGGCCGCTCAGCCGGCCCCTCGCCCGGCCCCCGCGCGCAAACGTTTCGCGCCGCTCGCCTGGCTCATGGGCCTGTTCACCCCCAGCGCTCCCATTCCGTCCTTCCGCCAGGAATCCGCTTCGCGCCATCCCGCCCCGCGCCTGCGCCGGCCCATCGCCCGCTTCCGCCACCCCGGCGCAGAGTCCCCCGCGCCCGCACCGCGGGCCGAAGCCCCCCCTGAACAAACGCCCGCCACGCGCCCCAGGCGCCCCAGGCGCGCCAAGCGCGCAGCAGCCTCCCGCTCGCGCCCGGTTGCAGCCCAGCGCGTCCACCGCAGCATCAGGCGCGCAGCCCCCTACGCCCGCGCCGGCCCGCTCCGCGCCAGAGAGCCCATCCTACCGCCCTGCCGCCGCATAGCTGTTTTGTTACGATATAATATCGTTCCGCGCTATTCGCCCCGCAGCGCCCGCCACACCCGCTCCGGCGTCGCCGGCATGTCCAGCAGCCCGCCACCGGCCCGGGAAATCGCATCCATCAGCGCGTTCATCACCGCCGGCGCCCCGCCGGCCGCGCCCGCCTCGCCGCACCCCTTGATGCCCAGCGGATGCGTCGGCGCATTGGTCGGCAGCGTCTCCAGCGTCATCGGCGGCAGCTCGTCCGCGCGGGGGATCTGGTAGTCCATCATCGACCCGCTGAGCATCTGCCCGCTCTCGGGGTCATAGACCACCTGCTCCATCGCCGCCTGGCCGATGCCCTGCGCCACCCCGCCCTGCAGCTGCCCTTCCAGCATCATCGGGTTCAGCACCCGGCCGAAATCATGCAGCATGGTGTAGCGCTCCAGCGTCCACGCCCCGGTCTCCGGGTCGATCTCCACCTCCGCCACGTGGCACCCGTTCGGAAAGGTCGGCCCGCTCGGCGTCCACGCCCCGGTGCCACCCAGCATCGCATCCGCCGGCAGGCGCCCCGCCACACTCGAAAGCGTCACCCGCCGATCCGTGCCGACAATCCGATACGCGCCATCCTCGAACGCCACATCCACCGCCGCCACCTCCAGCGCATCCGCCGCCAGCGGCAACGCCTTGGCGATCAGGTCGTTGGAAGCCTCGCGCAGCGCCACGCTGGAAATCGGGATGGAGGCAGATCCGCCCGTCCCATGCCCCGAAGGGATCCGGTCCGTATCCCCCTGGATCACATCGATATCGTCGAAATCCACCCCCAACTGGTCAGCGATCAGCTGCGCATAGGCCGTCTCATGCCCCTGGCCGTTGGACATGGAGCCCAGCAGCGCCGTCACCCGCCCATCCGGCCGCAACTCCAGCCAGGCATTCTCGCCCCAGCTTCCCGCCACCCGCTCGCAATAATGCGCCCAGCCAATCCCGCGCAGCATCCCCCGCGCCGAAGCAGCCTCCCGCCGCGCCGGAAATCCCGCGTACTCCGCGCGTTCCAGCGCGGTATCGATCATCCGCGGAAAATCGCCGCTGTCGTAGTTCAGCCCCAGCGCCGTGCGATACGGATACTCCTCCGGCCGCAGCATGTTCCGCCGCCGCAGCTCCAGCCGGTCGATCCCCAGCACCTGGGCGGCATGATCCACCGTGCGCTCCAGCAGATAGACCGATTCCGGCCGCCCGGCCCCGCGATACACCTCAGTGGGGGAGGTATGGCTGAACGCCCCGGTCACCGTCACATGGATCGCCGGCAACCGGTACACCCCGGCCAGCGCCGGCGTATTGGCGGTGGGAGAAAGCTGCCCCTTCGGCGCCAGATACGCCCCGATCGCCGCCACGGACGTGACCCGCAACCCAAGGAACCGATACCCCGCATCCAGCGCCAACTCCGCCGAATAGACATTGTCCCGCGCATGATAGTCGGTCAGGAACCCGTCGCTCCGCTCCCCGATCCACGCCACCTGCCGGCCCACCCGCCGCGCCGCCCAGAGAACAAGAATCTGCTCCGGATACAGCGCGTTCTTGATCCCGAAGCTGCCGCCCACATCGGCCACCGTCACGCGAATTTGGTCGCGCGGAATGCGGAACACCTCGTCCGCCAGCGCCTCCTTCAGCCCGTGCGGCATCTGCGTGCCGGTGGCCAGCGTGTAGCGTCCATCGGCGTACTCGCCGATCGCCGCCCGTGTCTCCATGGAAGCGACATGGATGCGATTGTTCAGCGTATCGAGCTTCACCACATGCGCCGCCTTGGCGAACGCCGCGTCCACCGCCGCCGCATCGCCGGCCTGCCAGTGGAAGCAGGCATTCCCCGGCGCCTCGTCCCACACCACCGGCGCCCCCGGCGCCGCCGCCTCGGCCGTGCCCGTCACCGCCGGCAGCGGATCGTATTCCACCACCACCATCTCGGCCGCATCACGCGCCTGCACTTCGCTCTCGGCCACCACCATGGCCACGGTCTCGCCGACATAGCGCGCGCGCCCCCGCGCCAGCGCCGGATGCTCCGGGCGGAACAGGAACCCCTGGTCCGCCGGCGTGCCGGGCAGCCGGATCAGCGGACCGCCCGGCGAAATGCCGCCCAACCCATCGGCGGCATAATCCTCGCCGGTCAGCACCGCGAGCACCCCCGGCAGCGCCAGCGCGGCCGAGGCATCGATATGGAGAATCGCCGCATGGGCATGCGGGCTGCGGATCATCACCGCATGCGCCATGCCGGGCCGCAGCAGATCGGCGGTGAACCGCCCCTGCCCCAGCAACAGCCGCAGATCCTCCTTGCGGCGGATCGGCTGGCCGAAGGCATTGCGGCCGGCGGTTCCATCGGGGCTCATGGCGCGTCTCCTGGATCAGGCACCCCGGTTTCCCACGGCCCCGGGGCGCCTGTCGAGGAGGAGACTCGTTGCTTTGCGCGCCGCCGCCGGCCAGCCCGGCGCGCGATGCCTGCAAGCCGGCATCAGAACTCCAAGGACGTTGCCTGCACCACCAGCGGCAGCGTGCGCACCATCGCCAGCACATCGTCCGGCACGCGCTCATCGACGGAGACGAGGCAGATCGCATCGCCGCCGGCTTCGGCACGGCCGAGATGGAAGGTGGCGATATTGATCCCGGCCCCAGCCAGCGTGGCACCGAACCGCCCGATGAAGCCGGGCTTGTCGTGGTTGGTGACGTACAGCATGTGCCGCCCGAAATCGGCCTCCACCCGGATGCCCTTGATCTCCACGATCCTCGGCTTCGACCCGGCAAACAGCGTGCCGGCCACGGTACGGGTGCTCTCATCCGTCGTCACCGTCACGCGAACCAGCGTCTGGTACTCGCTCGGCCGGTCATGCACCGTCTCGGCCACGTCGATGCCGCGCTCGCGGGCCAGGATCGGCGCGTTGACCATATTGGCCCCGTGCATCACCGGCGAAAGCAGCCCGGCCAGCACCGCTGCCGAGAGCGGCCGCTGGTTCAGCTGCGCCACCTGCCCCTCGTACTCGATCGTCACGCGGCGCAGCACCCCGTCGCGCGACTGCGTCAGCTGCCCGGCAAAGCCGCCCAGCAGGCGGCACAGCTCCATGTAGGGCTTGAGCCGTGGCGCATCCTCGGCGGAGACGCTGGGCATGTTGATCGCATTGGCCACCGCGCCGGTGAGCAGGAAATCGCTCATCTGCTCGGCGATCTGCAGCGCCACGTTCTCCTGCGCCTCCGCCGTGGCCGCGCCCAGATGCGGGGTGCAGACCACATTCTCCAGCCCGAACAGGGGGCTGTCGGTGGCCGGCTCGGTCTCGAACACGTCCAGCGCCGCGCCGGCGACCTGGCCCGACTTCAGCGCCTCGGCCAGCGCCGCCTCGTCCAGCAACCCGCCGCGGGCGCAGTTGATGATGCGCACGCCCTTCTTCGCCTTGGCCAACGCCTCCGCGGAGAGGATGTTGCGGGTGGCTTCGGTCAGCGGCGTGTGCAGCGTGATGATCTCCGCGCGGGACAGCAGCTCGTCCAGCTCCACCTTCTCCACCCCGAGGTCGAGCGCCCGCTTTTCCGTCAGATACGGATCATAGGCGATGACCCGCATGCGCAGCCCGATGGCGCGATCGGCCACGATCGAGCCGATATTGCCGCAGCCGATCAGGCAGAGCGTCTTGCCCGTCAGCTCCACGCCCATGAAGCGGTTCTTCTCCCACTTGCCTGATTTCGTGGAAGCACTCGCCTCCGGGATCTGGCGCGCGAGGGCGAACAGCAGCGCGATGACATGTTCGGCGGGGGTGGTGGCGTTGCCATAGGGCGTGTTCATCACCACCACGCCGGCGGCGGTGGCGGATTTCACGTCCACATTGTCCACGCCGATCCCGGCGCGGCCGACGACCTTGAGGTTGGGCGCCACCTCAAGCACTTCGCGCGTCACCTTGGTGGCGGAGCGGATCGCCAGCCCGTCGTACTCGCCGATGATGGCGCGCAGCTCGGCGGGCGAGAGACCGGTCTTCACATCCGCCTCGATCCCGCGGCTGCGGAAGATCGCCACGGCGGCGGGGGAGAGCTTGTCTGATATCAGAACCTTCGGCATCGAACTCAAGCCCCCTTCACCGTCTCATACGCCCAGTCCAGCCACGGCAGCAGTGCCTTGATGTCGCTGGTTTCCACTGTCGCCCCACCCCAGATGCGCAGCCCCGGCGGCGCATCGCGATAGGCGCCGATGTCGTTGGCAACGCCCTGTTTCTCCAGCAATGCCGCGATCTGCTTTGCCGCCTCCGCCTGCGCCGCGGGGGCGAGCGCCAGGAACCACGGCGAGGTGATCTTCAGGCAGATCGAGGTGCAGGAGGTCGTGCCCGCATCCTCGGCCAGGAACGCCGCCCACTCGCTTGCCGCCACCCAGTCGCGCACCGCGGCGAGATTGGCCTCGCTGCGCGCCACCAGCCCATCGAGCCCGCCGGCGCCCTCGGCCCAGCGCAGCCCGTCGAGCGCATCCTCCACGCAGAGCATGGAAGGGGTGTTGATCGTCTCGCCCTTGAAGATGCCTTCCGTCAGCTTCCCCTTGGAGGTGAGGCGGAAGATCTTCGGCATTGGCCAGGCCGGCGTGTGGCTTTCCAGCCGCGCCACGGCGCGCGGGGACAGCGCCAGCATGCCATGCGCCCCCTCGCCGCCCAGCACCTTCTGCCAGGACCAGGTGACGACATCGAGTTTCTCCCAGTCCAGCCGCATGGCGAAGGCGGCCGAGGTGGCATCGCAGATCACCAGGCCTTCGCGATCCCCAGCGATGAAATCGGCATTGGGCACGCGCACGCCGGAGGTGGTGCCGTTCCAGGCGAAGACGAGGTCATGGGCCGGGTTCACCTGCGCGAGATCCGGCAGCGCACCGTAGCCGGCCTTCAGCACGCGGGCATCGGCGAGGCGCAGCTGCTTCACCACGTCATCGGCCCAGGTCTCAGAGAAGCTCTCGAAGGCGAGGATATCGACGGGGCGCGGGCCCAGCAGGGACCACAGCGCCATCTCCACGGCGCCGGTGTCGCTGGCCGGGACGATGCCCAGGCGCCAATCATGGGGCATGCCAAGGATCGCCTTCGAGCGGTCGATCACCTCGGCGAGCTTGGCCTTGGGCGCCTTGGCGCGATGGCTGCGGCCCAGCAGGGCGCCATCAAGGGCGGCCAGGGAAAAGCCTGGTCGCTTGGCGCAGGGGCCGGATGAGAAATCGGGATTTGCCGGACGAACGGCAGGCACGCGCGGCGGTGCCGCGGCAGCGGAAGCATCCAGGATGCTGTCCCTTTCAGAACAGAAGCGCCCCGGTGGGGGGGCGTGGCCCACCTCCGTGCTAGCGCATCAGGTGCTGCAGCGCAACATCAACCGAGGCGGGAGAAATCCACCGTGTTGGCATGATCGAGCGGCCCATGCCCGCCACCATAGCCCGGCGCCGTGGCAATCGCGCGATGCACGTAGCGCCGCGCGCGATCCACCGCCGCCGCAAGCGCCATGCCCTGCGCCAGACCGGCCGCGATGGCGCTGGCCAGCGTGCAGCCGGTGCCGTGGGTGTGGCGGGTGTGCAGGCGGGCGGAGCGGAATTCCTGCACGCCCTCGGCGGTGGCGAGCATGTCCACGACATCGTCGCTGTCGAGATGGCCACCCTTCAGCAGCACGGCGGGGGTGCCGAAGCTCAGCAGCAGGTGCGCCGCCTGGCGCATGTCGGCCTCGCTGGCGATCTTCATGCCGGCCAGCAGTTCGGCTTCCGGCAGGTTGGGCGTCAGCACCGTGGCGCGCGGCAGCATCACGCGGCGCAGATGGGCCACGGCCCCGTCCAGCAGCAGCTTGTGGCCGCCCTTGGCCACCATCACGGGATCGACCACCACGGGCACGCCGGGCAGGCCATCGAGTGCTGCGGCCACCACGTCGATCGTGGCGGCATCGCCCAGCATGCCGGTCTTCACCGCATCCACGCCGAGATCATCCACCACGCTGCTGATCTGCAGCCGCAGGAAATCGAGCGGCACCGGGAAGACACCCTGCACGCCCAGCGTGTTCTGCGCCGTGAGCGCCGTGATCGCCGTCATCGCGAAGCCATCCAGCGCCGTGACAGCCTTGATGTCGGCCTGGATGCCCGCGCCGCCGCCGGAATCAGAACCGGCGATGATGAGAACGCGGCCCTTCATGTGGCGCCCTGGGCGGAAAGCCGCACGGCCTGGGCGATGACGGCGCAGAGATCGTCCACCTCCCGTTCCACCAGCGCCTCGTTCTCGGCTTCCGCCATCACGCGGATCACCGGTTCCGTGCCGCTCTTGCGGATCAGCAGGCGGCCCTGGCCGGAGAGGCGGGCCTCGGCGGCGGCGATGGCGCGTTGCACATCCGGCGCGTCCAGCGGCGATTCGCCGGTGAAGCGCACGCTGCGCAGCTTCTGCGGCCAGCGCTGGAACACGCGGCACACCTCGCTGGCCGGGCGGCGCTGTTCCACCAGCACCGCCAGCACCTGCAG
>JAIXTK010000449.1 GCA_027483995.1 Acetobacteraceae bacterium | reverse complement strand
GCTCGCCATCGGCCACCTCACCGCCGCCGTGGCCTGTGCCGTGACCATCATCGGCATCCCCTTCGCCTGGCAGCACCTGAAGCTGGCGGGCATGAGCCTCGCCCCCATCGGCATCACCGTGGTGGACAAGCACATCGCCGCGGAAGCCCGCCGCCGCTGGGCCGAAGGCGAGGTGGACCGGCTGCGCCGCTAATCGGCGCCGGCGATCCGCACCACCACGCTGCCGCGCTTGCGGCCGCTATCCACATACGCATGGGCCGTGGCGATCTCGTCCATGGCGTAGCACCGGTCGATCACCGGCCGCAGCACCCCCTGCGCCGCCCAATCGGCCACCTGCCGCAGATCGCCAGGCCGCGCGCTGGCCGGGCCGGCAAGAACGCGCAGCCCCCAGAGCGGCGCCCAGGCCATGGCCAGCATGTCCGGCACTTCCGCCGCCACCGCCAGCATCCGCCCCCGCGGGCGCAGCGCGTGCCGGTACCGCGCGAAGCCCACCGCGCCGACCATATCGGCCACGATATCGAAGCGCTCGCCGCACCGCAGGATGTCCGTGGCGGTGTAGTCAATCACACGCGCCGCCCCCAGGCCCGCCACCAGGTCGAGATTCGCGGTGCTGGTCACGCCGGTCACTTCTGCGCCGAACACCCGCCCCAGCTGCACCAGCGCGCTCCCCACCGCGCCGGAGGCACCCACCACCAGCATGCGCTCCCCCGGCTGCACATGGGCCGCGCGCAGGAAGTGCAGCGCGCTCATCGCACCGAACGGCAGGCTGGCGGCTTCCTCGAACGACAATCCCAGGGGCATCGCCACCAGCTCATCCGCCTCGGCCATGACACGATATTCCGCATGGCAGCCGAAATCGGCGCCGGGAAACCCCAGCACCCGGTCCCCTACCGCGAACCGCGTCACCCGCGCGCCGATGGCCACCACCACCCCGGCCAGTTCGGTGCCCAGCACCCGCTTCCGCGGCCCGCGCAGGCCCAGCGCCAGCCGCGCCGCCGTGGCCATGCCACGCGGCACACGCAGCGCGCGAACCCGGCTATCCGCCGCGCTCACCGTGCTGGCGATGATCCGCACCAGAACCTCGTTCGGGCCCGGCACCGGCGTCGGCACCTCGCGCACGCTCACCCGCTCGGGCCTGCCATAGCGGTCGCAGACACACGCCTTCATCTGAAAATCCTATGGCGCCGTGGCGCTACGCCTTCACCACATCCGCGAATGCCGCACCGGTCAGCCGCGCGAGGTCCGCGGGCGTCAGCCGGAATACTGCATTCGGCGTGCCCGCCGCGGCCCAGATCGTCTCGAATTCTTCCAGGTCCCGGTCCAGCAGCACCGCCGGGGCCGTGGCATGCCCCACCGGCGGCACGCCCCCAATGGCGAAGCCCGTCGCCTCGCGCACGAATTCCGCATCGGCGCGGCCGATCGTCTCGCCCAGCAGCGCGGCCACCTTCTTCTCGTCCACCCGGTTGGTGCCGCAGGCCACCACCAGCACCGGCCGCCCGCTCGCCGCACGGAACAGGATGGATTTGGCGATCTGCGCCACCGTGCAGCCAATCGCCTCCGCCGCCTCGGCGGCCGTGCGGGTGCTGGCGGAAAACTCCAGCACCCGAAACCCCTCCCCCAGCACGGCCTGCACGCGCAGCGCGCTGGGGGAGGTCGCCGCTTGCATCAGCGCGATTCGGTCCAGCTCTCGGCAAACGCCAGCGAGCAGGTGCTGAACGGCCGCCCCTCGCGCTCGCGCGGCCAGGCCCGGCCCTTCGCCGCCACGCCGTTGATCGTCAGCTGCGCGCCGGCGCAGGGCACGAACAGCGTGCACAGGCCCAGATAGCGCGCCGGATCAGACTTCGGATCGGTGTGCATGATCATCGGGTCGCCCGGGTTGTACCAGGTCAGCGAGATCTCCTCGTTGAACGTGGTCAGGCTCTCGGTCCAGGCATCGCGCATGTCGCCGCTGCGGCTGAAGCTGGCGTCGAACACCGGCAGGCTGGTATCGGCCAGCTCCGCGTTCAGCATCCCCTGCACGCTCGTTTGCAGCCAGCGCGCCATGGCGATGTTGTCGGTGTAGATCTTCCAGGCCCCGCCGGTCAGCTCGCTCTTCAGGTAGAGCACGTGGCCCGGCCCACCCGGGGAGAAGATCACACGCCAGAAGCTGGCATTGGTGGTGATCTCCCCACCATCGGTTTCGCTCAGGCGGATGAAGGGGTTTTCCCCGTTGATGATCACGCGGTTCGGATCGACAGCCATGGCTCTTCTCCCAAGATGCCCCCCATGTTGCCACCTTCGCCCACGGCGCTGCTAGACTTCGCGCACCAACCGGCGAGGAAACATCCATGACAGCCCTGGCCCCCGACACCCTGGACCTGCTGCGCCAGGTGAGCACCGCCACCCTCACCTCCCAGCTCCTCAAGGTCGCGGGCCTGCGCACCCGCTCGCCGCTCGACATCCGCCCGCTCAACCCGGCAAAATCCAGGTTCGTCGGCCCCGCCGTCACCCTGCGCTACGGCCCGCTGCGCGAGGACCTGGAGAAATCCATGGCCAACATGGCCGCCACCGAAAACCCCACCCGCCGCGCCATCGAGGAATCCGCGCCGGGCTCCGTCATCATGATCGATACCGGCGGCAACATCACCGGCGGCGCGGTGGGCGACATCCTGGCCGCGCGCATGATCTTCCGCGGCATCGCCGGCCTGGTGACCGACGGCGCCATGCGCGACGCCGGGCCCCTGATGGCCATGGACCTGCCCGTCCACGCCCGCGTCTTCACGCCCCCGCCCCACACCGCCAGCACGCTGGCCATCGGCTACAACGAAACCATCTCCTGCGGCGGCACGCTGGTCTTCCCGGGCGACATCGTGGTCGGCGACGAAGACGGCGTGGTGGTCATCCCCCGCCACCTCGCCGACAAGGTCGCCGTCTCAGGCCTGGAGCAGGAACAGGTGGAAGCCTACATCAAGCGCCGCGTGGAACTCGGAGAGCCGATCGCAGGGTTCTATCCGGCCAGTGAGCGGACGATGGCGGAGTATCGGGAATGGATCGCCGAGGGTCGGCCAACGCTCAAGTAAGCGGTTCTTTTTTGAAAAAAAGAACCAAAAAACTTTTATGACTTTGCACCCAGTCCGGACCATCCAATGCCTGAACAAATGAAGTTTTTTTGCTTATTTTTGTTCACAAAAAGAAAAATCCTTCCTTCCTGATGTCAGACCTCGAACAAACCATCGCCCAAACGCTCGACTCGCTGATGGGCGCCCTCGCCCCCCTCGGCTTCGTCGCCCGCCACATCCACCCCGGCGAGATCGATGCGGTACTGGACGCCGTCGGCAAGCCCGATGGCGGCCTCACCATCGCCATCGAACAGTTCCGAAAAGCCGAGTGGCCGCAGCAGCTCACCGCCTTTCGCACCCAGGTGGAGAAAGCCGCCGATGCCACGCTGGAGGCCTGGGGCGCCCTGCGCCTGGCCGCCGTCGGCAACGATATCCGCCGCGCCTACCGCGCCCTGCGCAGCGAGGCCCGCGCCCAGGAGGCGCTGTTCCCGCTGGCCCGCATCATCCCCCAGGTGAGCCTGTTCTTCCTGGACCCCGAGGCGCGGGAGAACGCGGCGCTGAAGGCCGATCTCGCCCAGGGCATGGGCAAGCCCAACCGCGGCGTGCTGCATGCCGAGAACACGGAAGACCAACGCGGCGGCTTCAGCCTGTTCGTGCCGGAAGACACGCGCGACGACACGCCCCGCCCGCTGGTGATCGCACTGCACGGCGGCAGCGGCCACGGCCGCAGCTTCCTCTGGCACTGGGTCCGCACCGCCCGCAGCCGCGGCCTGATCGTCGCCACCCCTACCTCCATCGGCTCCACCTGGGCCCTGGCCGGGGAGGACGTGGATACGCCCAACCTGCACCGCATCATCGATTTCGTGTCGCAACGCTGGCCGGTGGATACCTCCCGCCTGCTGCTCACGGGCATGAGCGATGGCGGCACCTTCACCCTGCTCAGCGGCGTCCAGTCCGACAGCCGCTTCACCCACCTCGCCCCGTTCGCCGCCAGCTTCCACCCGATCCTGATCGAGATGAGCGAGCGCGCGCGCCTGGCCAACCTGCCCATCCATCTCTGCCATGGCGAGCTCGACTGGATGTTCCCGGTGGATGTCGCCCGCACCGCGCGGGATGCCTTCCAGGCCGCCGGTGCCGCCGTGACCTACCTGGAGCTGGACGATCTCTCCCACACCTACCCGCGCGACGCCCAGCCCGCGCTGGTCGATTGGTTCCTCAGCCCTCGTTAGGCCGAAAGGAAGTCGAAGAAAGCGAAGTGGTCACAGAGGACACAAAGGGCCACAGAGAGCACAAAGAAGAGAAAAGCATCCATTCTCCTGCCCCGCCACGCCGAATAATCACCTTCCTCCTCTGTGGTCTCTGTGGCCCTCTGTGTCCTCTGTGACCACTTCGCTTGCCTTCCTTCCCTCCGGAGCCCCCCAATGCAAGACGTCTTCGACATAATCCAAACCACCCGCGCCATGCGCCGCCTCAAGCCGGATCCGGTGCCGGATGATCTCATCCGCAAGATCCTCGAAGCCGGCGTCGCCGCCGCCAATGGCGGCAACTACCAGCGCTGGCGCTTCCTGGTCATCAAGGACACCGCCGTGAAGAAGGCCGTCCAGGTCTGGTACAAGAAGGCCTTCGATGAGGTCGTCGGCCCCCGCTACGCCAGCTCGCCCCCACCCCCGGGCATCTCGGCCGAGAAATACGCCCGCCAGCACCACGCCGTGGAGCACCTCACGGAGCATTTCCACGAAGCCCCGGTCTGGATCGTCGCCTGCCTGGATGAGGGCAAGAACACCCCCACCCGCACCTCCGGCGCCTCCATCTACCCCGCGGTGCAGAACATGCTGCTCGCCGCCCGCGCGCTCGGCCTCGGCAGCACCCTCACCACCCGCCATTTGCTCTACGCGAAGGAGGCGGAAGCCGCCCTCGGCCTGCCCGAAGGCGTGCACAGCTACGCCATCCTCCCGATCGGCTGGCCCATGGGCAAGTTCGGCCCGGTCGGCCGCACCAACCTGGAAGACGTGGTCTTCAGCGAACGCTGGGGCCAACCCTACGCCTAGCAGCCCGCGTGGCATCGCTGCTTGACGCCGCGATGCCCCGCCGCCCTACTGCACGTGACATCAGCGGCCCGCGCCGCAGCTGCAACATCCTGCCGGGGTCAACCCGCGCAGCCCCAGGAGGAAAGGACCAAGCCATGTCCGACACCACACGCCGCGGCCCCAACCGGCGCGACCTGCTGAAGGCCAGCGTGCTGGCCGGCACCGCCATCGCCCTGCCCTGGCAGCAGGCTGCTGCCCAGGCCGCCGCCCCGCCGCGCGACCGCACCATGATCCTGGTCTGGGGCGGCCGCGAAGGCCGCTGGGTCGATTTCGAGCTGTGGAACCCGTACTCCATCGGCTCCAACCACCAGAACGGCCCGAACCTGATGTACGAGCCGCTGGCCTACTACTCCGCCTTCGCCGACAAGATGCACATGTGGCTGGCCGAGAGCTACGAGTTCACGCCAGACAACCGCAAGCTCACCATCAAGACCCGCAGCGGCATCAAGTGGTCCGACGGCGTGGCCTTCAGCGCCGAAGACGTCGCCTTCACCCTGAACAGCCTGCGCGACCTCGGCCCCAAGGTCCGCTGGGGCATCGACGTGCAGCAGGCGGTCGAGAAGGCCACCGCCACCGATGCGAACACCGTGGTGGTGGACTTCAAGATCCCCTCGCCGCGCTTCTTCATGTTCATGACGTACAAATACGACATCGGCGTGTACATCGTGCCGAAGCACGTGTTTGAAGGGCAGGACTGGACCACCTTCAAGCACTTCGATGTCGCCAAGGGCCTGCCCGTCACCACCGGCCCCTGGCAGGTCAGCGCCGCCAACCCGCAGCAGAAGGTGTTCGACCGCCGCGCCACCTGGTGGGCCGCGGAAAAGGGCCTCGCCCCGATGCCGCAGGTTCTGCGCAACATCTGGCTGCCCACCGCCGGCGAGCAGCAAACCGCCCAGCTCCTTATCACCAACCAGGTCGATGCCGGCACCGGCATGCAGCCGGCCACCTTCGCCACCGTCTTCCGCCAGAACCCCAAGATCACCACCCATTCCGGCCAGAAGCCGCCCTTCGGCTACCGCGACTGGTGGCCGCTCTCGCTCTACGTCAACAACGAGGTCGCACCCTTCAACGACAAGGACGTGCGCTGGGCCATCAGCCACTACATCGACCGCCAGCAGGTGATCGATGTCGGCTACCTCGGCGCCTCGGAGCTCTCGCCCCTGCCGATGCCGGACTACGCGCCGCTGCAGCCCTACAAGGACCACGTGAAGGACCTGCTGCAGAAGCACGACACCCTGGCCTTCGACCGCCGCAAGGGTGATGCCATCCTCACCTCCAAGGGCTTCAAGAAGGGCTCGGACGGCATGTGGGCCGACGCCGCCGGCAAGAAGATCACGCTGGATATCATCGGCTTCGGCGGCTCCGGCCCCGCCATCGGCCCGGTGCTGGTGGAACTCCTCAAGCGCGCCGGCATCGATGCCAGCATGTCCCTGCCGCCCGATTTCGACGACCGCTTCCAGAAGGGCCAGTACACCGGCGCCATCTACGGCCACGGCGGCAGCGTCAGCGAGCCCTACAACACGCTGAAGCTCTACCAGTCCGCCTCCGTCGCCGTGCCCGGCGGCCACCAGGTGAACTTCCCGCGCTGGAAGAACGCCACCTACGACAAGATCGTCGACGAGATGTTCAGCGTGCCCCCCACCGACCAGGCCAAGCTGAAGGATTTGTTCCGTAAGGCGATGGAAATCTGGCTGCCGGAACTGCCGGATATCCAGCTCGTCCAGGCCCATCACCGCATCCCGATGAACACCACCTACTGGAAGAACTGGCCCACGGAGGAGAACTCCAAGGCCCCGTTCTACGTCAACGGCGCCCACTGGCACCTCACCTTCCCGATGGTGCTCTGGTCGCTCCAGCCCGCCTGACCCTGACGAACGGATAACGCCCCCAGGAAACGCCGCAGTGCAAATGCTCGCCATCCTCAAGCGCTGCGGCGTCTTCGTCGTCATCGTCTGGCTCGCCGCCAGCCTCAACTTCTTCCTGCCCAAGCTCTCCGGGCAGGACCCTGTGCGCACCAAGCTCCTCCAGCAGGCCCAGCTCGGCGGCTATGTCCAGCAGGGCATCGACGAGATGGTGAAGATCTACGAAGTCCGCTTCGGCCTGGATCGCCCGCTCTGGCAGCAATACCTGTCCTATCTCGGCGACGTCGTGCGCGGCGACTTCAACTTCTCCATCGCCAACTACCCGCGCACCGTCTGGGACATGATCGCGGAATCGATCCCCTGGACGGTCGGCCTCCTGGGCATGACCACGCTGCTCTCCTTCGTCATCGGCACCATCCTCGGCGCCCTGCTCGCCTGGCCGCGCGCCCCGCGCTGGATGGCCTGGCTCATGCCCCCGCTCTGGGCGCTGCATGCCATCCCGTTCTTCCTGCTCGGCCTCATCCTGATGTACCTGCTCGCCTTCCAGGTGCAGTGGCTGCCGATCTTCGGCGGCTACTCCATGGGCGCCGTCCCCAGCCTCTCGCTCGCCTTCACGCTGGACATCATCCGCCACGCCACCCTGCCCGCGCTCTCCATCATCCTGGTCGCCACCGGCGGCTGGGCGCTCGGCATGCGCGGCATGATGGTCACCACCATGGGCGAGGACTACGTCGTCTTCGCCGAGGGCAAGGGCCTCAAAAGCCTCACCATCTTCTCGCGCTACTGCCTGCGCAACGCCATCCTGCCGCAGATCACCGCCCTCGCTTTGGCCCTCGGCCAGATCCTCTCGGGTGCTGTGCTGGTGGAGGTGATCTTCGGCTACCCCGGCATTGGCACCCTGCTGTTCCAGGCCATCCGCGAGAACGACCACTTCCTCATCCAGGGCATCGTCTTCACCGTCATCGTCTCGCTGGGTCTCGCCACCCTGATCCTGGATCTCGTCTACCCCCTGCTCGACCCGCGCATTTCTTATCGGCGGACCTGAGATGAACGGCCTCCTGCGCTACCTGCGCCGCAACCTCTCCCTCGTCGTCGGCAGCGCCCTGCTGCTCTTCCTCGTCGCCTTCATCGTCATCGGCCACTTCATCGTCGATGTGGAAGACGCCCGCGCGCTGTCCGTCCGCCCACTCCAGCCCCCCTCCTGGCGCTACCCCTTCGGCACCGACCGCCAGGGCCGCGACCTGCTGGCCGTCATGGTCGCCGGCACCCCGCTCACGCTGCAGATCGGCTTCATCGCCGGCATCCTCGGCGTGGCCATCGGCACCATCCTCGCCTTCGTCGCCGCCTATTACCGCGGCTGGGCCGACACGATCATCCGCGGCATCGCCGATATCGGCCTCACCGTCCCCGGCCTCCTGGTGCTGATCATCATCGCCGTCGGCATCCGCGGCGGCCTCTCCGTCAACCAGATGGCCCTGGTCGTCGCCTCGCTCGCCTGGCTCAACCCCACCCGCACCATCCGCGCCCAGGTGCTCTCCTTACGCGAACGCGGCTATGTCGAGATCGCCCGCATGTCCGGCATGTCCGGCCCCGCGATCATCGTGCTGGAGCTGATGCCCAACCTGCTCCCCTACCTCGCCGCCACCCTGGTCAACGCCGTCTCCAGCGCCATCCTCGCCTCCATCGGCCTCGAAGTCCTCGGCCTCGGCCCCATCGACGCCCCCACTCTGGGCATGACCCTCTACTGGGTGAACTTCAACGCCGCCATGATCAATGGCTGGTGGTGGTGGTGGCTGGCCCCCACCGTCATCATCGTCCTCGTCTTCCTCGGCCTCTTCTTCGTCACCGTCGGCCTCGACGAATACGCCAACCCCCGCCTCAGGCGCTCCGCATGACCCCGGGCACTCTCAAGCCAAGGTTTCACCACGGAGCCACGGAGACCACGGAGAAGGCACGGAGCATGCCGTCCCACCGTACGCCTCCGTGCCTCCTCCGCGTCCTCCGCGCCTCCGTGGTGCACCTTCCCTCCGTTCCCGCCGCCGCCCCTCCGAAGGGAGGCCCCGCATGAACGCCATCCTCAAGGTCGAAGGCCTCAAGGTCGAATTCGAACACCCCCTCGGCGCCGTGAAGGCCGTCGACGACGTCTCCTTCGCCCTCCTCCCCGGCGAACGCCTGGGCCTCGCCGGCGAATCCGGCTCCGGCAAATCCACCATGTCGCTGGCCATCCTGCGCATGATCAAGCCGCCCGGCCGCATCACCGGCGGCCGCGTCAGCCTCGACGGCACCGAGCTCTCCGCGCTGGACCACGAAGGCATCCGCCGCCTCCGCCTCGCAGGGATCGCCATGGTCCCGCAAGGCTCCATGAACTCCCTTAACCCCGTCATCCGCATCAAGGCCCAGTTCGCCGACGCCTTCCGCGACCACGGCCTGCAACTCACCAGCGCCGAACTCGAAACCCGCGTCGCCGAGCTCCTCCGCACCGTCGGCCTGCGCCCGGAGGTCGCCAACCTCTACCCGCACGAACTCTCCGGCGGCATGAAGCAGCGCGCCTGCATCGCGATTGCCATCTGCCTGCGCCCCAAGGTCATCATCGCCGACGAACCCACCTCCGCGCTCGATGTCGTCGTCCAGCGCCAGGTCATGGAAACCCTCGCCCGCGTCCAGCGCGACCTCGGCTGCGCCATCATCCTCGTCGGCCACGACATGGGCCTCATGGCGCAATTCGTCGACCGCCTCGGCGTCATGTACGCCGGCCGCCTCGTCG
Organism: Acetobacteraceae bacterium; assembly: GCA_027483995.1. Lineage (GTDB taxonomy): Bacteria > Pseudomonadota > Alphaproteobacteria > Acetobacterales > Acetobacteraceae > CAMDGX01. The sequence continues at coordinate 274 of JAIXTK010000449.1, read as the reverse complement.
AACTCGCCCCCATCGCCGAAATCATCACCAGGCCGCGCCACCCCTACACCCAGGCGCTCATCTCCTCCCTCCCCTCGCTCGAAAAACGCGGCGCCATGCAAGGCATCCCCGGCCTCGCCCCCCTCCTGCGAGACCTTCCCCCAGGCTGCGCCTTCCACCCCCGCTGCCCGCAGGCCCAAGCCCGCTGCCACACGGAAAAGCCCGCCGTCCGAGACGTCGGCCCCAACCAACAAGCCGCGTGCCATTTCGCATGAGCCAGACAGCAAGCATGTTC
>JAIXTK010000376.1 GCA_027483995.1 Acetobacteraceae bacterium | reverse complement strand
TCGCGCGTTAGGCCGGGGATGGTGCCGTAGCAGTAGTTGGTGTCCATCGAGGTGCCGACGGGGAAGCCGGCGACGAAGCGGCCGCCGGTCATGATGTCGAGCATCGCGAATTCCTCGGCGACGCGGATGGGCGGGTTGTAGAGCGCGATGGAGTTGCCGAGGACGACAACGGCGGCGTTGCTGGTGCGGCGGGCGAGCGAGGCCGCCATGATGTTGGGCGACGGCATCAGGCCGTAGCCGTTCTGGTGGTGCTCGTTGATGCCGACGCCGTCGTAGCCGAGCTGGTCGGCGTATTCGAGAAGGTCGAGGTAGTCGTTGTAGACCTCATGGCATTTCACGGGATCGAACAGCGCCTGATCGATATCGACCCAGACCGAGCGGTTCTTCTCGCGGAAGTCGTCCGGCAGATGCGGCCAGGGCATCAGGTTGAACCAGGTGAACTTCATGGTGTCCTCCAGGAGTGCGTCTTATGCGCGGCGTTGGTGGCAGCCTGCGGCAATCCGCCCGGCGCGTCCAGACGGAAGAGGTTTCGCGGGCGATGGGCGGCGGTTAGGCTGGCGCAGGGACCGGCGCATGACCGGTTGATGGGAAGGAGATCGGGCCATGGCGAATCCGGGACCTCTGTCGGGACTGCGGGTGGTTGAATTCGCGGGGATCGGGCCGGGACCGTTCGCGGCGATGCTGCTGGCGGATATGGGCGCGGACGTGGTGCGTATCGATCGGCCCGGGACGCAGGCGCGGCCGACGGATGTGACGCTGAGAGGCCGGCGTCTGGTGCAGCTTGATTTGAAGAAGCCGGAGGATGTAGCCGCGGCTTTGGCGCTGCTGGACCAAGCCGAGGTGCTGATCGAGGGGTTCCGGCCTGGCGTGATGGAGCGGCTGGGGCTGGGGCCTGATGTGGTGCTGGGGCGCAATCCGAAGCTGGTCTATGGCCGGATGACCGGCTGGGGGCAGGAGGGGCCGCTGGCGCAGGTGGCGGGGCACGACATCACCTATATCGCTGTGGCCGGGGCGTTGGGGGCGATTGGGCCAAAGGACAAGCCGGTGCCGCCGCTGAACCTGGTGGGGGATTTCGGGGGTGGTGCGCTGTATCTGTGCATGGGCGTGCTGGCGGCGGTGATCGAGGCACGGCGGAGTGGGAAGGGGCAGGTTGTGGACACCGCCATGTCCGACTGCGTGGCGAGCCTGACCTCGCCGTTCCATGGCATGATGGCGGCCGGGGCGTGGACGGCAGAGCGCGAGGCGAACATGCTGGACGGCGGGGCGCATTTCTACGGCACGTATGAATGCGCCGATGGCGGGCATATCGCGATCGGGGCGATTGAGCCGCAGTTCTATGCGCTGTTGCGCAAGCTGGCGGGGCTGGACGATCCGGCGTTCGACAACCAGCGCGACCGGGCAGCCTGGCCGGCGCTGCGGGCGAAGCTGGCGGCGGTGATCAGGACCAAGACGCGGGCGGAGTGGGACGCGCTGATGGGGGCGACGGACGCGGTGGTGGCGCCGGTGCTTTCGCTGGCGGAGGCGCCGTCACATCCGCACAATGTGGCGCGCGGGACCTTTGTTCAGGTGAACGGGGTGACGGCGCCAGGGCCGGCGCCGCGGTTTTTCGGGACGCCCTCGGCGGTGCGGGGGAACGAGGCGACAACGCCAGAAGATGTGGCGCGGGCGTGGGGTGGGTAGAAAGAAAGCGGTTCTTTTTTGAAAAAAAGAACCAAAAAACTTTTGTCTTTTGGCCGGGTGGACCGCCCGATGGTCCGACAGGAGGGGCGAGGCGGTTCCGTTTCAATGGATGAAGTTTTTTTGCTTCTTTATTCGTCAGGAAGAAGAAGACTCTTCTGTACATGAGTCATCGTCTCGGCGCGCCCGCGTTTTGCGCACCGATTTTTGATGTTTTGGGAGGATTCGGTCACGCCAAAGGCGGATCGCGGGCTTGGGCCGGCCGGGCGATGGGCCTGGTACGGGCGTGGGGCCGCATGCCGCGGTTGGGGCCGGGGCCGATGAGGAAGAGGAAGGGGATGAGGAGTCGGATTTCCTCCTCGGTGAACTCCGAGGGTTCTGCTTCGCAGGTGGTGGGGAGGATGGATGCGACCCAGGCGCGTGCGACGCGGGCACCCAGGAGGGGTGCGAGGAGGGCGAGCAGCCAGATTTCCAGCGCCGCGAAGAGGGCGCGCGTTTCCCGCCTTTCCCCGATGGGGTTGAAGGAGCGCAGGCTTGTCTCGGGGGTGCTGGTCGGTTGCGTTAGCATCAATGGAAAATATAACTAACGCAATGGGGCGGTGCAAGGGGGGTGCAAAAAATTCCTATGCCGTGGATTTGTCCTCGGCCCTCCGGAAGGCCTTGGTCCGCTTTGCCATTCAGGCCTCTTGGGTGGAAGCGCTCTTTGGAGCGGGCGAATGTTTGGGGCCGGTGAGACCATGGATCGCATCCTGCGTGCCGCGCTGGCCTATTTTTTGGCGGTCTTCGCTGTGGGGTTCGTGCTGGGTGCGGTCCGGGAGGGGCTCGTCCGGCCGCGGTTCGGGACGCTCGGTGCCATCGCGACCGAGGCGCCGGCCATGCTGCTGGCATGCTGGTGGGCAGCGCGGTGGGTGGTGGGGCGGTTCGGTGTGACGGCGATGGGGGCGCGGTGGCGCATGGGCGCCTTGGCGTTTGGGCTGCTGATGGTGGCGGAGCTTGGCGGTTCACTGGTGCTGCGCGGCATGGCGCCCGGAGAGTGGCTGGTGCATTTCGCCACAGCGCCTGGTGCGCTGTCACTCGCGCTGTTCCTGGCCTTTGCGGTGATGCCCGTGCTGGTCCGAAAATAGCAAAGCCGGGGCTCGCGCCCCGGCTTCTATGGTCGAGGGTGCAGGGGGCTCGGCCCCCTGGTGGGGGCCAGGGGCAACGCCCCTGGCCTTCCTCTACTCGTTCCCGAACACGATCGTGCCCGACGCCGCGAACATGCCGCCCACGCCATGGCAGACCGAGACCTTGGCGCCCTTGATCTGTGCATCGGCCGTGCCGCGCATCTGGCGCACGCTCTCCTGCAGGGCGAACATGCCGTACATCCCGGTGTGGGTGTAGGACAGGCCGCCGCCGTTGGTGTTGAGCGGGAGCTTGCCGCCGGGGGCGGTGTTGCGCTCCCAGATGAAATGCGCGGCTTCGCCCGGCTTGCAGAAGCCGAGGTCTTCCAGGCCGTAGAGCGGCAGGTGGGCGAAGGCGTCGTAGATCATCAGGTGATCGACGTCGCTGTGCTTGATGCCGGCCGCGTTCATGGCGGTGGGGCCGGCGACCTTGAAGGCGGCCGAGGAGGTGAAGTCGCGCATCTGCGAGATCATCGGGGTTTCGACGGATTCGCCGGTGCCGAGGATGTAGACGGGTTTGTTCGGGAAGTCCTTGGCGCGGTCGGCGGAGGTGAGGATGAGAGCGCCGCCCCCGTCGGTGACCAGGCAGCACATCAGCAGGCGGAAGGGGTAGGCGATCATGCGGCTGCCAAGCACGCCCTCCACGGTTGTCAGGTCGCGCATGGCCGCACGGGTGTTCTGGGACGACCACTCGCGCTGGATGACCGCGACCATGGCGAGGTGTTCCTCGGTGAGGCCGTAGGTCTTGAGATAGCGCAGCACCGGGATGGTGAACATGGTCGGCGGGCCGAAGGGCCCATAGGGGGCTTCGAACTGGCCGGCGAGAGCCTGAGGGTTCGGGGCCGGGCGGTTGAGGCCGATGCGGGAGTTGCCGGACTCGCCATGGGTGATCAGCACGGTCTTGCACAGCCCGGCGCTGATCGCCGCGGCGGCGTGGCGCACGTGGATCATGAACGAGCAGCCGCCGACGCCGGTGCCATCCACGTATTTGGGGACGATGCCGAGGTAGTGGGCGACGTTGGTGGGGCTCTCGCCGGCGCAGGCGATGCCGTCGATGTCGCTGACCTTGAGGCCGGCGTCGCGAATGGCGTTCAGCGCGCAATCGGCGTGGAGCTGGATGTTGGACATGCCGGGGATCTTGCCCAGGCTGGTGGTTTCGGCCGCACCGACAACGGCGATTTCGCGGGGTTTCAGCATGGGATCAGCCCTTCGCCGGACGGAAGAGGGGAAGCGAGATCTCGTCGTCGATCTTCTCGAAGGTGACCTCGACGGGCATGTCGAGCACCAGCGCCTCGGGCGTCTGCGGGCAGTCGACGATATTGGTCATCATGCGCACGCCTTCATCGAGCTCGACGACGGCGATCGCGTAGGGGGCGGTAAAGCCCGGGGGCGGGCGGTGGTTGATGACGTAGCTATACAGCCGGCCCTTGCCCGATGCCTTCACGATGGAGATGTCGGTGCTGCCGGTGCCGGGCACGAAGGGGCGGGGCGGGAAGTAGCACTTGCCGGTGGCGTTGTCCTTCTGGAGCAGGAGTTCGCCGCGTGCGCAGCCCTCCCAGAAGAATTTGGTCTCTGGCGTTGGCTGCGGCCGGGGCCGCTTGGGGGCGTCGGACATTGTGTCGGTTCCTCCGTGTGGAAAGTCAGCTGGCCTGGGCGCGGTACTTGTCGCGCAGGGCGGCCTTGTAGAGCTTGCCGGTGGGCAGGCGGGGCAGGGCGTCGGTGAAGTCGATCGACTTCGGCACCATGTAGCGGGCGACGCGCGTCTTGAGATGGGCGGTGAGCTCCTCGGCCAGCGCTGCGTTTGGCTCGATGCCGTCGGCGGGTTCCACCACGGCCTTCACCTCCTCGCCGAGGTCGGGGTTCGGGATGCCGATGACGGCGGCGTCGCGCACCTTGGGATGGGTGACCAGCGCATCCTCGATCTGCTGCGGGTAGATGTTCACCCCGCCGGAGATGATCATGAAGGCCTTGCGGTCGGTGAGGTACAGGTAGCCGCCGGCGTCGAGATGGCCGATGTCCCCGAGCGTGGTCCAGGTCGGGTGGCGGGGGTGCTGGGCGCGGGCGGTCTTGTCGGGGTCGTTGTGGTAGGCGAAGGGCAGCGTGTCGCGCTCGAAATAGACCAGGCCGTCCTGGCCGGTGGGCAGCTCCGTCCCCTCGTCGTCGCAGATGTGGATGATGCCGAGGCGGGCGCGGCCGACGGAGCCGGGGCGCTCCAGCGCTTCTTGGCTGGTGATGACGGTGCGGCCGTTGCCCTCGGTGGCGCCGTAGTATTCGGTGATGATCGGGCCCCACCATTCGATCATCTGCCGCTTCACCTCGACGGGACACGGGGCGGCGGCGTGGATGGCGTGGGTGTGGCTGGAAAGATCGAAGCCCGTGCGCTCGGCGGGGTCGAGCTTCAGCATGCGCACGAACATGGTGGGCACCCACTGGCTGTGGGTGACTTGGTAGCGCTCGATCGCGCGCAGGGCGTCGATGGGATCGAAGCGCGGCATCATCACCACGGTGCCGCCGAAGCGCTGGGTCGCCATGCAGAAGGCGAGCGGGGCGGCATGGTAGAGCGGCGCCGGCGACAAGTAGACCATGTCGCGGTGGTAGCCGTGGCCGAGGAACATCTCGTAGCCCGGGAAGGCCTCGGTGACGCGGGCGGTGGTGGGCGCGCGCTTCACGCCCTTGGGGCGGCCGGTGGTGCCGGAGGAATAGAGCATGGTGTCGCCCAGCCATTCCTCGGCGAGCGGCGTGCCGGGCATCGGGGCGACTTCGTGCTCGAAGCTGTCGTAGCCCGGGAGGGTGCCGCCCAGCATCAGGCGGGTGGGGCAGTTGGGGATCAGGCCGGCGAGGGGGGCAGCGGCCTCGGCCCGGTCGATCGAGGTGACCAGCGCCTTGGCGGCGCAGTCGTTGGCGATATAGGCCGCCTCCTCGGCGGTGAGGTAGCGGTTGATCGCGGTGATGACGAGGCCGGAGCGGATGGCCGCCCACATGACCACGAAGTAGTCGAGCCGGTTCTCCATCAGCAGAGCCATATGGTCGCCACGGCGCAGCCCCTTCACGTGAAGGAGCTGCGCCAGCTGGTTCGACCTGGCATCGAGGTCGCGGTAGGTGAGCGCCTCGCCGGTGTCGCTGCGGATCGCCGCCGCGCGGTCGGGCATGGTCTCGGCGTGCTCGCCGGGGTACATCGCCCCCTGCATGCGCACCGAGCCAGGCTCCTCCCGCGGGGCGGGGGCCGCCATGGTCAGTCGAGGTCCTTGCCGTTCATGCCGGCGTTCAGACGCGCCTTCTTCTGCAGTTCCATCATCGTCGGGCCGAGCTTCGAGGGATCGTCCATCGGGGTTGCCTCCGGCCCGCGATGCCAGCCCTCAGAGATCGCCAACAGCCCGCCGCCGGCTTCCACGATGCGGCCGGTGAAGTCCTTGCTCTCGGCGCTCGCGATCCAGACGATCGGCGGGGAGACCAGGGCCGGGTTGCGGGCAGCCTTCTGCTCCTCGCTCATTTCGCGCAGGCCTTCGGTCATGCGCGTGAGCGCCACCGGAGCCACCGCGTTCACCGTTACGCCGTAGCGCTTCAGCTCGCGCGCTGCGATCACGGTGAACGCCGCGATGCCGGCCTTTGCCGCGCCGTAGTTGGTCTGGCCGGTATTGCCGTAGATGCCGGAGACCGACGAGGTGTTGATGATGCGGGCATTCACGGGCCCGTTGATGTCCTTGGACTTGTTGCGCCAATAGGCAGCAGCGTGACGCGCCGGTGCGAAGGTGCCCTTGAGATGCACGTTGATCACGGCATCCCACTCTTCTTCCATCATGTTGGCCAGCACGCGGTCGCGCAGGATCCCGGCGTTGTTCACGAGGATGTCCAGCGTACCCCAGGTATCGATCGCCTGGTCGATCATGCGCTTGGCGCCCATGAAGTCGGCCACGTTCTCGGTGTTCACCACGGCTTCGCCGCCAGCTTCCTTGATGGTGCGGACGACTTCCTGCGCCGGTGTCTCGTCTTTGCCGGTGCCGTCGGTGTTGCCGCCCAGGTCATTGACCACCACGCGGGCGCCGTACTTGGCCAGCATGATCGCGTGCTCGCGGCCGATGCCGCGGCCAGCGCCGGTCACGATGGCCACGCGGCCGTCCAGGAATGTCGCCATATGTTCGTTTCCTCACCGGATAGGGGCGCATCGGAACTCCCCGGCGCGCTAGTTCGTGGAGTTTGCTCCGCGTGCCGCGATGAGTCTAGGCTTGCGCAGCCCGCCGGCACGGAGCGGGGGACAGGGGACGATGCGGCCATGAACTTCGATTTCTCCGAAGAGCAGCACCAGCTTCGCGACCAGGCGAGGCGCTTTCTCACCGAGCATTCCACCTCCAAGCGCATCCGCCAGGTGCTGGATGGTGTTGCGCCCTATGATCGCGCGATGTGGCAGGAGATCGCCGCCATGGGTTGGCTTGGCGCGGCGGTGCCAGAGGAATACGGCGGGGCGGGCCTGGGGCATGTGGGCCTCTGTGTGCTCGCTGAGGAGCTTGGCCGTTCGCTTGCTCCGGTGCCTTTCTCCTCGAGCGTTTATCTTGCGACTGAGGCATTGCTCGTTGCCGGCAGCGCCGAACAGAAGGATGAGTGGCTTCCTCGGCTTGTCGCCGGAGAGGCGATTGGCACCCTGGCGTGGGCCGAAGGCAATGGAAACCCGTCGGCTGCCCGGATCAAGGCGCGCGTCAGTGGTGGTAAGCTGACAGGGGCGAAGTGGCCTGTGCCGGATGGCGGCGTGGCCGACGTGGCTATTGTTGTGGCGCGTGACGAGAGCGACCAGGTCGTGCTCGCCCTTGTTCGACTGGCTTCTGCAGGCGTGCACCCGGAGACGCTCGCGACGCTCGACCCCACGCGCGAACAGGTGAAGCTGAGCTTTGATGGTGTGCCCTGCGAAATCCTGCCAGGCGATGGCTGGGCCGCGCTGGAGCAGGTGCTGGAGCGCGCTGCGATCCTCACTGCCTTCGAGCAGGTGGGCCTTGCCCAGGCGTGCCTGGACATGTCTGTTGCCTTTGCGATGGAACGACACGCCTTTGGCCGCCCGATCGGCTCGTTCCAGGCGATCAAGCACAAGCTCGCGGACGTGTATGTCGCCACGGAACTCGCCCGGTCGAACGCCTACTATGGCGCTTGGGCGATGACGGCCGGGGCGGCTGAGCTCAAGCTCGCATCAGCCAGTGCCCGCGTGAGTGCCACGGACGCCGCCTGGCTCGCCGCGAAGGAGAACATCCAGACCCATGGTGGAATTGGCTTTACCTGGGAGATGGATTGCCACCTGTATTACCGGCGCGCCAAGGTTCTGGGCCTCTCGTTGGGCTCCGTTCCCTTCTGGAAGGACCGCGTGGTGGCCGCCCTCGAGACCCGCAACGCAGCATAAGGAAGCGGGTTCTTTCTCGGGAAGAGGGTTGAATGATCTTTCCGTGTGCGGCGACGCTTCCTGATAGGTTAACGCAGATGGAGAAGGCTTTTTTCTCCTTCTGGTTCAAAAAGTACAGCTTCCTTCTAAGGAGACGGCACAATGGACTTTGAAGATACCCAGGAAGAAGCCGCCTTCCGCACCGAGGTGCGTGCCTTCCTCGCGGCCAACGCGGAACCGAAGAAGCGCGGCGTTCCCGCTCGTGCCCGCCATGTCGACGCCGAGGCGCTTTCCCGGGCCAAGCGCTTCCAGGCCGCGAAGCATGACGCGGGCCTTGTAGGACTGACCTGGCCGAAGCAATGGGGTGGCCGCGAACTGCCGCAGATCTTCCAGGTGATCTACAACCAGGAGGAGGAGGCCTACGCCGCCCCTCGCGGGGTGTTCGAGATCGGGCTCGGCATGTGCATCCCCACCATGATGGCCTATGCAACGCCGGAGCAGTTGAGGCGCTATGTGCCCAAGGCTCTGCGTGGCGAGGAGGTGTGGTGCCAACTGTTCTCCGAGCCTGCTGGCGGCTCTGACGTTGCTGCCGTGCGCACCCGCGCGGAACGGAATGGTGACGAATGGACCATCAACGGCCAGAAGATTTGGACGTCTGGCGCCCAGTTCTCCGACTTCGGCATCATGGTGGTGCGCAGCAACCCTGACGTGCCGAAGCACATGGGTCTCAGCTTCTTCTTCCTCGACATGAAGTCTCCGGGGATTGAGATCCGGCCGATCAAGCAGGCTTCTGGGGCATCCCACTTCAATGAGGTGTTCTTCACCGACGTGAAGATCCCTGACAGCCAGCGCCTGGGTGCCGTGGGCCAGGGATGGCGCGTGGCGTTGACGACGCTGATGAACGAGCGCCTGGCCATTGGCGATGTCCCCCGCCCGGACACCGAGGACCTGCTTGATCTCGCTCGCAGCATCGAATTGGACGGTGAGCCGGCGATCAACAATGTGTCTGTGCGAGAGAAGATCGCCGATATGCATGTGCGGAGTCAGGGGCTGAAATACACCCGCTTCCGTACTATGACGGCGCTGTCGCGTGGCCAGACACCCGGGCCTGAATCCTCGATCGGCAAGCTCGTCAACGCTGCCAAGCTGCAGGAGATCGCGAGTTTCGGCCTCGATCTGCTCGGCTCCGCGGGCAGCGTGATGGACAAGGACCTCGCCCCAATGCACGCCATGTTCCAAGAGGCGCTGCTTGCTTCCCCGGCTTCGCGCATCGCCGGTGGCACGGACGAGATCCTGCGTAACATTATCGCGGAGCGTGTGCTTGGCTTGCCGGGCGATATTCGTGTGGACAAGGACATACCCTTCAATCGCCTGCCCAGTGGCAAGCGGTAATGGAGCGCAGGCTCTTCGGTCGCACCGGGCTGCGCCTTGGCGTGCTTGGGTTCGGTTGCGGCGCGGTTGGCGGCCTTATGGTGCGTGGTTCGGCCGCGGACCAGGAAAGAGCCGTTGCGCGGGCCATCGCAGCGGGCGTGAATTACTTCGATACCGCGCCTGACTACGGCTCCGGCGAGTCTGAGATCAACCTGGGCCGGGTGCTGCGGGTACTTGGCGCCGATGTGGTGGTGGGAACCAAGGTCCGGTTGCGTGAGGCGGTTCCAGGGCACATCGGTGCGGAGATTGTTGCGTCGTTGGATGCCAGCTTGAAGCGTCTCGGACGTGATAGCGTCGACCTTTTCCAACTGCACAACCCGATCGCGGCTTCGGGGGCTCCGGCGAACCTGACGCCGCAGATGGTGCTGGAGGAGGTGGTGCCGGCGTTCGAGCGCCTGCAGGCGGATGGCAAGGTTCGTTGGGTCGGCGTGACTGCCATTGGCGAGGCGGAGGCAATGCACGAGGTGGTGGCGTCGGGATCGCTCGACTCCGCGCAGGTGCCGCTGAACATGCTCAATCCCAGTCCGGTGCGCGGGCTACCCAAGGGGTTTCCCGCAACAGACTACCGGCAGTTGATGCTGCGGGCGCGGGAGAATGGTGTTGGGGTTATCGGGATCCGGGTTCTGGCGGCCGGGGCGCTTTCAGGCCTCGAGGATCGGCATCCGACGGCGATGCAGAGCGTGGCACCTATCGGATCCTCGCCGACGTACGATGCGGACTTGGCCCATGCTCGGATGTTTCTTCCGCTTGTGCAGGAGGGGTTTGCGAGCTCCTTGGCGGAGGCGGCCATGCGATACGCCATCAGCAACGACTGCATGACGACGGTTTTGGTGGGGTTCTCCGATCCTGACCACCTGGACGCGGCGATCGCGGCCTTTGAGAAGGGGCCGCTCTCGCCCTATGCAATGGCCCGGGTTACCCAGCTACAGGCCCGGATCGCGATGGGGTAGGCGGCTACCAGCGTCTGGTGTGATCCATTTCGTAGAGATGCGATTGCAGTGAGCGCGTGCTCTGTGCGGTCGCTTCACCCTGCTCAATCTCAGGCGTGACGACAGGGCTATGAGAGTCTTGTGGGGCGTACCCGATCAGGCGCTTTGTTGTCTCGATGTCCCAGCGCATTCCGGGATTGTCGCTCATCAGGTTCAGTACGGCGAATGGCAGGTTTTCCGCCAGAACCGCTTGCTCCATCGCGTTGCAGAGATCGCGGTTGGATAGCCACATCAGCTGGCCCCAGCGCCCCCAGCCCATGTGTGGGCCGGGGAGGTTGGCACCGGTCTGGCAGTAGCCGATGCGGAAGCTGATGGAGGAGACGCCACGGTA
>JAIXTK010000148.1 GCA_027483995.1 Acetobacteraceae bacterium | reverse complement strand
GGCGCCATTGCCGCCGGGCAGAGCAACATCGTGCCTCTGGCCTCAGTCGCCCGTATTGCGGTCGGGTGCGCGCCCTGGTCGACGTCATCGGCCGGCACGCTGAGCAACGCCGTGCACCGGGCCTTCGTCTACGCACCGATCTGCGTGCCAGACGCCGCGTTGCAGCAGCTGACCGCTCCATAGGGAAACCTCGCCATGTGGACCACCACCTACCACCGGTTCACCAACCGGGCGGCGTTCCTCGAGGCGTGCAAGGTCGCCGGATGGACCTGTCCGCCAGGCCAAATTCCGGAACTGCCGCAGGGTGTGGTGATTGATATCGTGGGGCCTATCGTCGCCCCGGCGCAGTTGGGCGAAGGTGGCGTGCCGATCCCTGGGGAGGTTATCGACCCACGCTATCACATCAACCTCGCCTGGCACGGCCACGACCCCGACCCCGCCTTCCAGGCGTCGCTGGTCGTCCCGGCGACGCCCTCGCGCGGGTGGGACGTCGCGAAACCTTCGGCATCCCAGCCGCCCGTGCCGACAGTCATCCCCGCCTGGAAGGGCAAGGCGGCGCTGCGGGAAGTCGGGTTGCTCGATGCCGTCGAAGCCGCCGTTGCCGCGGCGGGCGGTCGCGTCCAGGATGCCTGGACCGGTGCCCCGGAGTGGGAGCGCGGCAGTGAGTTCCTCGCCGATCTCGCTCGCGCACTAAGGCTGAGCGGCGCACAGGTCGATCGGATGTTCCACGACGCGGATGCCATACGGGGGTGAAGACCGGTCCCCGACATACTGATGTCGTTGGCGAGGGGAGATCATCCGGCCGGACCGCTGCCGACGGATCCGCTTGCCGACCGGCCTCGGAAGGGATTGCGCACGATCGTGCCCCGCCAGGAAACACCATGCGGGATCGTATCGGAGAACAGTACGCGGCAGCCGGATTGCGCGGCGGCCTCCAGGGCGAGCGCATCCCATAGCGAGATGCCGCGCTGAACCGACAATTCCATCGCCTCCACAACGCCCGCGGGGCGCGTACTGACGATCGCGTAGGCAGCATGCCACTGGCGGACGATGCCAACAGCCGTTGCCGCGCGATCGGCGCGCTGTCGCAGCCGGACATAGAGTTCGCCGAGCGCCTGCGCCGGCACCATGACATCGTCATCGGCAAGCTCGCGCAGCATGCCGACAGCCCTTGCTTGGCGGTCAGTCCCCTCCATCCCCTCCGCCGCGGCCAGGACACAGCTGTGCAGCGCGACGCGCCGTCTACCTGCCATCGGGGGTCTCGCAGTCCGGTCGGTCGATCCCCCGCGCCAAGGTCTCCACCAGTCGATCCAGCAATTCCGCCCGGGCCGCCACCATTGCAACCTGCGCCTGGTCGCACGGAACGATCCTCGCGACCGGCTTGCCATGGCTGGTCACCAGGAAGCTTCGCCCCTCCTGCACGCCCCGCAGAATCCGAGAGAATTGCCGGTTTGCTGCCGCCGCCGAGATGGTCTCATCCATCTCCAATCGATCCTCTTGCGTCATCGGCGGCCCTGCGCCTCGTCCAGGGCTGATGGTGCGCGCTCGTCAAGCGAATGCATCGCGCCGATACTACGGAATTCCTCGAGGAATTCCGGATAGTAGTTCTGCATGAACCGTATCACCGCGGCGTTGCCCACCAGCTTGACGACGTAGCCGCGTGCGAGCACCAGATTGAGCACATCGGTGCTGTACGACTGCTCGACCGCCCTGAAGCGCGATTGCACGGTCGACATCTCCCGCTCCATCCGCGCCATCTGCTCCGCGCTCACCCCGAGGAATTTCTTGGGGCGTTCCGGCTCGCATAGTTGTTCCGGCGGGGTCGCTGCCAGCAGGGCCGCAGCGTAGTGGGTGGAGAAGTTGTTGAGCGATATCATCAGCTCAGCACTCTCGATTTGCCGCGCAGGTTTCATTTTGCGCAGGTGCCGCGTCACGTCGATCGGGAAATGCTGCTCCTTCAGCATGTCCACCACCTCGGGGCAGATGCCGTCGAGCAGGTCGCGCTTGCGCCGGATCGAAGCGATGTTCACGTCCAGCGCACGCGCCAGCCGCTCCTCGGGCACCCCACGCTCCAGGGCGCGCAGAATCATGTAGTGCTCCTGCACCGTTGCCAGCCGGTTCACCCGCTTGTTGTAGGTGAAACTTTCGTCGTCGTGCGCCACCAGGCAGGCGATGTGCGTGAGGCCCAGTTCACGGGCGGCATGCAGGCGCTGATGGCCGTCGAGCACCAAATGGAGCCCGCTCTTGCGATCTGCCGCCGTCACCGCGAGCGGCTCGATCAGTCCGACCTCCTGCATCGACGCCCTGATCTGCGCGTATTTGCGCGAACCGGCGATGCCCTTCGGCAGGGTCCGGGATGGCAGCAGCCGATCGAGCGCCAGCAACAGCGGCTCGGTATCGAACGCCCGTGGTAGTTTGCTCATGGCGCGCCCCCGCCGGCCTTTATCCGTTCCTCGAACGCGCGCGGCAATGTTGCCAGCCCCTCGGCGCGCAGCAGGTTCACGAAGTTCTCGTCTGTGAGCATGCGTGCCATTGCCGCCGCCATGAAGGTCAGGTGCTGCTGCACCAGATCGGCCTTGCGGATCAGCAGCTTCTGCCGCTCCACTTCCTGGTTGTAGGCGCGAACCATCGCCACGGAGGACAGTTTGTGACCCGATCTTGAACGCCCGCTCCGCTCGTACGCCTTGCCGAGGTTGCGACGCTGTTCGATCAGGCGCCGCACCGTCATCATCTTGCTGCCGCGCAGGTCGCCGTTTTCGTAGGCCTGCTGCAGAACCGCCTGCACCGCGCCATCGTCGCCGTTTCCGTCGCCATCGGCTCTGACGATGGCGATCGCGATGGCCAGGGGAACACGGCCGGCCTCGACCGCCTGGATCAGCCGGACCTCGCCCTTGCCGAGCAGCAGCAGAACACCGCGCACCCAGGTCGGGTCCAGCGCCGTCTTGCGGGCGATGGTGGCGACATCGTAGCCGCGCTGCTGCAGCATGCCTATGGATTCCAGCTGCTCGGCCGCATGCGGGTTCCGCCGCGCGATGTTTTCGACCAGGCTCATGACGAAGGCATCCTCGTCGGTCGCCTCGATCACCAGTGCCGGGATCGTCGTCTGCCCGAGTGCCCGGAACGCCTCGATCCTTCCCTGCCCGCACACCAGGGCAAAGCGTTCCTCATCGCCAGTGCCGCGTGGCGTCACGGTGATCGGCTTCTTGAGGCCGAGGCACTCGATCGATGCGACCAATTCGCGGAAGATCTTCTGGTTGCGCACGCGGGGATTGAGAATATCGATCCGTTCGATCGGAATGTCGCGGACTTCGCGGGCGTCGATCATGCGGCCCTGCGGATTCGCGAGCGGGCGGCCATGCGGTAGAGCATGTCGAGGGAATCGAACCGGTATCCATCCAGCAGCACGCCGTTGTTCTCCCGCAGCCGCAACTGTGCGGCCCCCAGGTCAAGCCAGGGGAGCAAGTAGTAGTCCAGCGCGGCGGCATTCTGCTGATCGAGGCGGACAGCGATCGTGATGTCCGGGCAAAGGCTGGTGTCGAGGCGGATTTTCCATTGCCCCCCGCCACGCGCGTTGATCAGACATCGCGCCAACACGATCGAGACGGTGAATTCGTCATTGATGCGCAGCAGGTCGCTGGCCACGTCGCGCTGGATATGGCCGCCGATCGCGATGATCTCGGCCTCTGCCCGCTGCACGATCTCGGGGTGCAACCGGCGCAGCAACCGGTTGATCTCGAGAAAGCCGTAGTCGCGGTCCGGGGTGAATCCGATCAGCGTATAGGCCCGCGGCAGACTGCCGAAGCGGTGGCTGTAGACGCTGGCCGAGGCCATGCCTTCGGTCTCGTTGATCAGGATGCCGGAGAGAAAGCCCTTCGCCTGATAGAGCGCGCGCAGCCGGTCGAGCAGTTCCTGGTCGCTGTAGCGCCGGGTGCGGGCGCGCACGATGCCCTGGGCCATGTAGAACAGGTCGGGCGGCACGATCGGATCAAAGGCGTGGTCCTTGCGGATCCACAGGTCCGGCGGATTGACCACGTGGCGGCGCTTCAGCTTGAAGGAGCGGCGATTATAGATGTTGTGACCGATGTATTTTTCGTTGGTCAGCACCTCGTGCACGGTGCCGCGGGTCCAGGGGCGACCGAGGTCGGTCATGATGCCCCGGCGGTTGAGTTCGGCGACGATCGGCCCCTCGCTGAGGCCGTCCTCGACGAACCAGCGGTAGATTTGATGGACTATCTCGACCTCCTCGGGCGGGCCAGGCCGGAGCACCACGCGATCGGTTTGCAGGCTCTTCTGCTCGCCGGTCTTGAGGGCGGCCTTGGTTTCTCCGGACTGGTCGAGTAGCACCCGGCGCAGTCCGAAGCCGGCCGGTCCGCCCTGGCGAAATCCGAGTTCGATCAGCCGGCACTGGCCGGCGAACACCTTGGCGGAGAGTTCCCTGCTGTATTCGCCGGCCATGGCGCGCTTGACGCCCTTGACGATGGTGGAGACCGGCGAGCCGTCATTCTCGAACTGCTCGGCGCAATAGATGACGAGGATGCCGGCCTGTTTGCAGGTGTATTCGTAGTGGGCGCTCTCGTCGGCGTCCTGGAAGCGTCCCCAGCGGCTGACATCGTAGACCAGGACGGCCTCGAAGTCGGTGTTGCCGGCTTTGACGTCGGCGAGCAGCCGCTGCAACCCGTCGCGACCGCCGATGCTGAGCCCGCTCTTGCCCTCATCGGCGTAGGTGCGGACGATCTCGAAGCCATGGTGGGCGGCATAATCGAGGATTTTGTCGGCCTGGTTCTCGGTTGAATACTGTTGATGCTCGGTCGACATTCGGACGTATTGTGCGGCGCGGCGGGCAAGCGGGAGTTGAGGCGGTGAATTATGCATCTTATTGGGAACACCAATGGTGAAACTGTCGTCTGCGACCAATACCGGCTTGTCTGGACAGGCGCAAGTTCATTATTTTTTGAATACTCTATCCCCTTTTATATTATCATAATCAAAGCATAGCTTCTATTGATCAGTTCTTAGAGCGTGTTTGGGAAGGGGATTCCGGCGCGGCGAAAAGTCTGAATCATGGGATGTCGCCCTACAGGACGATGCCCCATGCCACGCCGCCGCCGCCGAGCTTACCTGCACGTGATGGGACAGATCCGAGGCACCGACCGCTGGGTGTCTGATCAATACGGCGATTGCGGGTCGCCGGCGAACCAGCTATCTAATATCTGACTAGTATGGTCAGGAGCCATCAGATGGCACGCACCGCCCGCTCAACCACAGACCGCCCCTCGAAGCCTGCCGGCACCCAACCGTGGCGGCTGGAGCAAGCGAAGGCGCGATTCAGCGAAGTCGTCCGATTGGCACGTGAGGCGGGGCCACAACACGTAACCGTACACGGACGGGATGCCGTCGTCGTGGTATCAGCCGAAGACTACGCTCGGCTGTCGCCATCTGCTGCAGCGCCAACGCTCGCTGCACTCTTCGGAACGGGGCCATTCGCGCGCCTGGAAGACTTCGACAAGGGCTTGGTCAGAGAGAAGTCCCCGGTGCGCGATGCCGTCAAGTTCTGAGCGCCCGCGTCGTCGGCCATCCACTGGGCGCGCGTGGCTGCTGGATACCAACGTGATTTCCGAGCTGCGGAAGGGGTCGCGATGCCATCGCGATGTAGCAGCCTGGGCCGAAGGGGTCCCGCCATCGGCCTGTTACCTATCCCGGGTATCCGTTGCCGAGATCGAACTTGGAATCGAGCGCGTTTCTGACCCCACATTT
>JAIXTK010000185.1 GCA_027483995.1 Acetobacteraceae bacterium | reverse complement strand
GTAGCTACTCTTCCGGCTCCGTCGTGAAGGTCAGCGGGTGCCCGGCCTTGCGGCCGGCTTCCGTGGCGCGGGTCGCCTTGGTTTCGGCCACGTCGCGGGTGAACACCGCCACCACGCAGGCGCCGCGCTGGTGGGCGGTCATCATCACGCGGCTGGCGCTGCCTTCGTTCATGCCGAACTCGCCCTTCAGCACCCGCACGACGAACTCGCGCGGGGTGTAGTCGTCGTTCAGCAGGATCACCTTGTGCAGCTTCGGCCGCTCGGTCTTGGGCAGGACCGTGGTGGTGGGGGCATTGGTGGTTTCTGGCATCGCGGCGGAGGCTCCGGCAGCGCAGTGACCGCCGGTATATCGGTCTGCCGCGGCCCATCGCAACACGCGGCTGCGATCTTGGTTGCAGCTTGGTTCGCCCGGCGCCTAGGCTCGAAGTTGCAAACGGGGGCTTCGGCAATGCGGATCATGGCAACGGCGATCCTGGCGGCCTGCCTTGCGGCCAGTCCCACGGCACGAGCGCAGGACATCGCGCTGGGTCTGGGCACAGCCGTCACCTCGCTCGATCCGCATTTCCATAACCTGGCCTCCAACATCAAGATCTCGGTGCACCTGTTCGACCGGCTGGTGGACCAGGACGCGCAGCAGCGCGCCACGCCGGGGCTGGCCTCCGCCTGGCGCGCGATCGACGACACCACCTGGGAGTTCACCCTGCGCCGCGATGCCCGCTTCCACGATGGCCAGCCCTTCGAGGCGGAGGACGTGGCCGCCACGCTGCGGCGGGTGCCGTGGGTGCCGAACTCGCCGAACTCCTTCGTGACCTACACGCGCGCCATCACCGAGGTGGTGGTGGTGGATGCCCATACCGTGCGCTTCCGCACCGCCACGCCCTATCCGCTGCTGCCGGTCGATCTCTCCTCGGTGAACATCACCTCCCGCCGGCATGAACGGGCGCCGACGGCGGATTTCAACAGCGGCACGGCGGCCATCGGCACCGGCCCGTTCCGCTTCGCCGAGTATCTGCCGGGCGACCGGATCAACCTGGTGCGCAATGACGACTACTGGGGGCCGAAGCCGCATTGGGCGCGGGCCAGCCTGCGGATCATCACCGCCTCCCCCTCGCGGGTGGCGGCGCTGCTGGCAGGCGACGTGCAGGCGATCGATGACGTGCCGCCGAATGATGCGGTGAAGCTGGCGGCCAATCCGAATGTGTCGCTGCTGCGCGGGCGGTCCAACTCGGTGCTGTTCCTGCACATGGACCAGTTCCGCGACAACCCGCCCTTCGTGACCGACAAGGCCGGCGTGCCGCTGGCGGCCAATCCGTTCAAGGACCGGCGGGTGCGGCTGGCGATCTCCAAGGCGATCAACCGGCAGGCGCTGGTGGAGCGGGTGATGGAGGGCATGGCCACGCCGGCCTCCAGCCTGCTGGCCGACGGGTTCTTCGGATCGAGCCAGAAGCTGAAGCCGGAGCCGTACGACCCCGAGGGCGCGCGGCGGCTGCTGGCGGAGGCGGGGTATCCGAACGGGTTCGTCGTCACGCTGCATGGGCCGAGCGGGCGCTATGTGAACGACAATCTCGTGGCCCAGGCGATTGCGCCGATGCTGGTGCGGGTGGGGATCGAGACCAAGGTAGTGGTCCAGCCCTGGGCGCCGTTCATCGCCGCGGCCAGCCCGCCGGGCTATGCCTACAGCTTCATCCTGATCGGCAATTCCGCGACCACCGGCGAGGCGTCATTCGGGTTGCGGGTGCAGTATGCCACGGTGGATGTGGCCAAGGGCATGGGTGGGTCCAATCGCGCCCGCTATTCCAACCCGCGCGTCGACAGCCTGATCGACCAGGCGATGGCGACAATCGATGACTCCAGGCGCGAGGCGTTGCTGCAGGAGACAAGCGAGATCGCCATCGCCGACCAGGCGCTGGTGCCGCTGTTCCACGCCGACAATCTGTTCGCGGTGCGGCGCGGGCTCGCCTACACGCCGCGGGCGGAGGGCTACATGCCGGCGCATCTGATCCGGCCGGCGAACTAGCGCCGCAGCAGAAGCCCCTGCACGGTGCCCATCAGGGCGAGCTGGGCGGCGCAGGCGAGGAAGGGGATCTCCCAGCCCCAGTGCGGCACCGCGGCGGCGAACAGGGTGGGGCCGATCACGTAGCCCAGGAAGCACAGCATGGTGGAGCCGGCGGTGGCATCGGCCACGCCGCCGGGGGCGGCGAGGCGGGCGACTTCGGCGAGGTAGATGCCGTTCCAGGAGGCACCGAAGAAGCCGGCGATGGCGGCCAGGGTGGCAACCCACCAGAGCGGGGCGTCGGACGGCATCAGGGCATAGGCGGCAGCGGCGGCGGCGGCGAGGAAGGCCTGCACGACGAGATTCGCCGCGGCATGGCCGGTGCGGTCGGCGACCCAGCCGAGCAGGATGCGGGCGATGGTGCCGGCGGCTTGCAGGCAGGCGAAGGCGAAGCCGGCGGCGGCGAGGCTCAGGCCGCGCTGGGTGAGGAAGGTGACGGAGAAGCTGAACAGCGCCCCCTGCAGCACGGCGAAGGAGAAGGCCAGTGCCGTCAGCGGCAGCAGGGCGGGGGAGCGGGCCAGGGCGCGGAACGGGGTGGCGAGGTTGCGGCGGCTGAACAGCACGCGGGGATGGACGGAGGCGGTGCGGTCGCGGTCCGCATCCAGCGTGCGGCGCAGAGGATTGGTGGCGAGCACGCAGAGCAGGCCGGCGGTGATCGCGACGGTGAGGGCGGGCACGCCACCATAGAGCGTGGCGATGGGGGCGATGATCAGGCCGGCGAGGGCGCCGCCGGCGGGCGCGCCGGCCTGCTTGATGGAGAAGATCAGCGAGCGATGGGCGGGTGGGGCGGTGGCCTGCAGCATGCGGCTGCCGGCGGGGGGCGTGGGGCCGTAGCCGGTGCCCATCAGCAGCGCGCCGGCGAGCAAGGCGGGCCAGGTGCCGATGGCGGCGACGGCCAGGCCGAGGACGGCGATGGCGGTGCCGAGCTGGAGGCTGGCCACCGGGCCGAGGCGGGCGAGGATGGGGGCGCCGAAGGCCATGTAGGCGATGGAGGCGAAGGAGGAGAGCGAGGAGAGATTGCCGATCCGCTCTGGCGCGACGCCGGCCGAGGCGGTGAGCAGTGGAGCGAGCACCGGCAGGGACTGGCCCATGAAGGTGGAGATGGTCTGCGCCAGCATCGCGGCGCCGAGGGCTTGCAGCCAGAGCGGGAATTTCATTGGCGGCACGGTGGGGCGGCATTCCGGTGCGGTCAACCGGCGGGATTGATTGCGATCAAGGCATGGCACCGAAGGGCGTGCGAGGCGTTGCATCGGCATAAACGCAGGAGGACGCCAATGGCCAAGCGCATGAAGGCTGCCGTGTTCGTGGAGCCGGGACGGATCGTGCTGGACGAGAAGCCGGTGCCGACGCCGGGGCCGCTGGATGCGGTGGTGCGGATCACGACCACGACGATCTGCGGCACGGATGTTCACATCCTGAAGGGCGAGTACCCCGTGGCGAAGGGGCTGACCATCGGGCATGAGCCGGTGGGGGTGATCGAGATGCTGGGCTCGGCGGTGCAGGGGTATCGCGAGGGGCAGCGGGTGATTGCCGGCGCCATCACGCCGAGCGGGCATTCGGCGGCCTGCTTGTGCGGGTGCCTTTCCCAGGACGGGTCTGGGACGAAGCATGGGTTCAAGGCCATGGGCGGGTGGCGGTTCGGCAATACGATCGATGGGTGCCAGGCGGAATACGTGCTGGTGCCGGATGCGATGGCCAACCTGGCGCCGGTGCCGGATGAGCTGACCGACGAGCAGGTGTTGATGTGCCCGGACATCATGTCCACCGGGTTTTCCGGGGCGGAGCGCGGGGGAATCCGGATTGGCGATTGCGTGGCGGTGTTCGCGCAGGGGCCGATCGGGCTGTGTGCGACGGCGGGGGCCAAGCTGTTGGGGGCGACGACGATCATCGGCGTGGACGGGATCGGCAAGCGATTGACGATGGCGCGGGCGGTGGGGGCGGATGTGGTGATCGACTTCCATGGGACGGACCCGGTGGAGGAGATCATGCGGATCACCGATGGGCGCGGGGTGGATGTGGCGATCGAGGCGCTGGGGACGCAGCAGACCTTCGAGAGCGCGCTGCGGGTGCTGCGGCCTGGGGGGACTCTTTCGAGTTTGGGGGTTTATTCGACCGATCTGCGGATTCCGCTGGGGGCGTTCGCGGCGGGGTTGGGGGACCATACGATCGTGACGACGCTGTGCCCGGGCGGGAAGGAGCGGATGCGGCGGCTGATGGAGGTGATCCGCAGCGGGCGGGTGGATCTGACGCCGATGGTGACCCATCGGTTCAAGCTTGATGACATCGAGGCGGCGTATGAGCTGTTCAGCCACCAGCGGGATGGGGTGCTGAAGGTGGCGATCACGCCTTAGCGGAATTTTCTGTTATCGGAACAAAATGGCCGCGGCTGAGGGTGCTCAGTCGCGGCCGAATTTTTTGTGGAAGGCGCGGATGGCGGGGCGCTCCCAGGGGCGGAAGCGCAGATCGGGGTCGTTGAGGGACGGGCGCCGCGGGCGGGGGGCGCGCGGCTTGCGGATGGGTTTCTGGCGCGGGGGGCGTTGCAGCCATGCCGGTTGATCCACGCCGAGGGCGTGGCAGAGCGGGCGCAGGAGCCGGGCGGCCTGGGGGGCGGCTTGCACGAAATCCCGGGTGTGGGGCTGCTGGAGGAGATCGTGGAGCGCGCCGGCGCTGGGGCCGGATTCCGGGATGCGGCGGATGATCCAGCCGCGGCCACGCGGGAGGCGCAGGGGGGCCTCGACCAGGGGCATGCCGGGGGCGGGGAGTTCGGGGATCTCGGCCGGGGGCGTGCGGACGGAGGTCGGGCGCTTGGTGGTGGGGCGGGGCTTGGGGAGGGTGTTGGTCTGCCAGCGCTCGTAGAGGCGGGTGAGGCGGTTGTTGAGACGCTGGAGGCGGAGCCAGAGGAGGGTCCAGACGGGGCCGGGGAGGAGGGGGAGGTCGCCATGGGGGGCGATGATCCAGCGGAGCTCGGGCCCGGCCCAGATCGGGCGTGCGGGCGCGCTGACGACAGGGGCTGCGCGCGCGATGACGCGGCGCAGGCCCTGGATCAGGCCGGTGAGGAGG
>JAIXTK010000077.1 GCA_027483995.1 Acetobacteraceae bacterium | reverse complement strand
CCTGGCTGTCCCGGCATATCGAGGCCGAGCTGGGCCGGGCCGTGCTCGCGCTGCTGCGCCAGGCCTGGGGCAGTGGCACGCCAACCGATGCCGCGCCGCGGCCGGGGGTGCCGCCTCTGCTGCTGCGCCTGCCCCTGGCGGTGCTGGCCGGGGCGGAGTTCGCCGCCTTTGCCGCCCTGCCGCATGGCGCCAGCAAGCCGGCGATCGCGGTGGCCATTGCCGAGGCCGCGGCCGATGCCACTGCGTTTGCCGACGTGCGCGCCATGCTGCGCGATCTGGGGATGACGCTGGTGCTCGATGGCCTCACCCATCATGCCCTGGTGCTCGCCCGGCCAGAGATGCTGGAGCCCGATTTCGTGGCCCTGGCCTGGAGCACCGCCCTGCCGCGCCTGGCCGATGCAAGGCGTGAGGAGGTGGCCGAGGCCGTGGCCCGCATCGGGCCCGCGCGCCTGGTGCTGACCGGGGCGGACAGCGAGCCGGCGCTGCGCTGGGGCCGGGGGCTGGGCATCCAGCTGTTCCAGGGCACGCATGTGGACGCCATGCTGGCCGCCACGCGCCAGCTTTCCTGCCCGCATGCCGCGATATGCGGCCTGCGTGCCTGCACGCAGCGCGCGATCGCCGCCACCGCCGTGGGGCGGGCCGGTTGCGCGCGGCCGGATCTGCTCGACGGGCTTGGCGTGGCCGGGATGCTGCTGCAGGCCAGCGCCCACGGGCTTGCGGGGCGTGGCCTGACATGACCGTGCTGGCACTGCCGCGCCACCTCTCGCCGCCGCCCGAGGAGGCCGCCGGCGCGCTGGAGGCATTGGTGCGTGAGGTGGTGGCCACCGGCACGCCGCGCCAGGCCCTGCTGCTGCGCCTGTCCCGCCTGCCACGGGCACTGCCACATCATCTGCGCCTGGCGATGGAAGCGCTGGAGCCGCTGACGGCAGCCGACCGCGCCCGGATGTTCCTGCTGCCGAACGGCGACGCCGCCGTGGTGTGGCGCGGCCCCGCCGCCGCCCTGCTGGCCGAGGCGCGCACCCGGCTGGCCATGCTGTTCGCCGGGATCGACGATGCCGAGGCCGGTGCCTCTGCCCCGAAATCGGCGCTGGCCTTGCATCTCGGCCTGCCCGAGGAAGCCGACCTGCTGCTGGCCGCCGCCACCGCCAGCGTGCAGCCACCAGCGCCCGCTGCCCCCGCCGCACCGCGCGCGCCTCTCGATCCCGCCACGCTCGGCACGCTGGAGGAGGCGCTGGGCAGTGCCGACCTGTCGCGCTTCGCACGGCGCCGGCCCGTGTGCTCGCTGGTACCCGGGGAGGGCATGAAGCTCGCCTGGGAAAACCGCGTGCTCTCGCTGACGGAACTGGCCGACACGCTGGTGCCGGGCTTCGACCTGGAAGCCGCGCCCTGGCTGTTCCGGCGGCTGACCCGCATCCTGGACCTGCGCATGATGGCGCTGCTGTCGGCGCCGCAGGAGCTGGACCGGGCGCGCCCCTTCGCCCTGCGGCTCAACATCGCCTCCATCCTGTCGCCGGCCTTCCTGCGCTTCGATGCCGCCCTGCCGTCGCGCCTTCGCGGGCGGGTGGTGATCGCGCTGCGGCCGGAGGATGTGCTCGCGGATCCGCCGGCCTTCCTGTTCGCCCGCGGCTTTGCCCAGGCGCGCGGGTTCAAGCTGCTGCTGGGCGGGCTGACCAAGCTGCTGGCCCCGGCCTTCCCGGCGGAACCCGGCGGGTTCGACCATCTGGAGCTGGCCTGGGACCCCGTGCTGGCCGGCACCTCGCTGCCCCGGCTCGGGCTGCAGGCGGAGCGGATCGTGCTCTCCGGCGTGGATGGCGCCGCGGCGCTCGATTGGGCGCGAAGCCAGGCGATCCCGCTTGTCACCGGACCCTTCGCCCGCCCGGCCTGATCCCCCCTTGGCGCGGCCGCCGCGCCCCCCTACACAGCCCGCCATGAGCGACGCCATCCGCGTGAGCGGCCTGACCAAGCGCTACGGGGAAACCCTGGCCGTCGACGATGTCTCCTTCGCCGCCGCGCGCGGGCAGACGATCGGGCTGCTGGGCGGCAACGGCGCGGGCAAGACCACCACCATCGCCATGCTGATGGGGCTGCTGATCCCAACGGCCGGCAGTATCCATGTGCTGGGCCACGACATGGCGCGCGACCGGTTCGCCGCATTGGCGCGGATGAATTTCTCCAGCCCCTACGTGGCGCTCCCTGCCCGCCTGTCGGTGGCCGAGAACCTGCGCGTGTACGGCCACCTCTATGGCGTGCGCGGGTTGGAGGTGCGCATCCGCGAGGTGGCGGCGGAGCTGGACCTGCTGGATCTGCTGGAGCGCCCGGCGGGGCAGCTTTCCGCCGGGCAGAAGACGCGGGTGGCGCTGGCCAAGTCTCTCATCAACCGGCCGGAGCTGCTGCTGCTCGATGAGCCGACGGCGAGCCTGGATCCCGACACCGGCGACATGGTGCGCAGCTGGCTGGAGCGCTACCGCGCGGCCAGCGGCTGCACGATCCTGCTGGCGAGCCACAACATGGCCGAGGTGGAGCGCATGTGCTCCCACGTGGTGATGCTGAAACAGGGGCGCATCGTGGACCAGGGCAGCCCCGGGGACCTGCTGGCGCGGTACGGGCGGGATGACCTGGAGGAGGTGTTCCTGGATATCGCTAGGAACCGGAGGGAGTCGAAGTGAAGGATTCTTCTTTTTGTGAACAAAAAGAAGCAAAAAAACTTTATCGCCTGGCACGCGTGCAAGGCAATAAACGTTTTTTGGTTCTTTTTTTCAAAAAAGAACTGCTTTCTTGATGTCCTCCCTGCGCCGCATCTGGGGCCTGATGTACCGCCATCTCGCCCTCTATCGCCGCTCCTGGCCCAGGCTGCTGGAGCTCACCTACTGGCCCACGCTGCAGATGTGCATCTGGGGCTTCACCTCCAGCTTCATCGCCAGCCGCATGGGCGTGGGCGGGCAGCTTGCGGCGGGGCTGCTGCTGGGCGGCGTGCTGCTGTGGGAGGTGGCGTTGCGCAGCCAGATGGGGGCGGCGATCTCCTTCCTGGAGGAGATCTGGTCGCGCAACCTGGGCCATGTGTTCGTCTCGCCCCTGCGGCCGTGGGAGCTGGTGGCGGCGCTGATCGCGATGAGCGCCATCCGCATGGCGATCGGCGTGCTGCCCGCGGTGCTGCTCGCCTGGGGGCTGTATGCCTTCAACCTGTTCGCGCTGGGGCCGGTGCTGATCCTGTTCACGATCAACCTGATGATGATGGGCTGGTGGATCGCGCTGGGCGTGATCTCGCTGATCCTGCGCCATGGCGCGGGGGCGGAGGCGCTGGCATGGTCGGTGCTGTTCGGCATCACGCCCTTCGCCGCCGTGTTCTACCCCGTGAGCGTGCTGCCCGCCGTGCTGCAGCCGGTGGCGCTGGCCCTGCCGGCGGCGCATGTGTTCGAGGGCATGCGCGCAGCGCTCGATACCGGCGTGGTGCGCTGGGACCACCTGGCCTGGGCGGCGGCGCTGAACCTCGCCTGGGCCGCGGCGGCCGTGCTGCTGTTCGCCCGCCAGTTCCGCGTTGCGCGTGAGCGTGGCGCCCTGCTTTCGATCGGAGAGTGACGTCCATGAGCCGCCCCACCGCCTTCTGGCTGATCCGCCACGCCCTGGTGGAGGAGTCCGCGCGCGCCTTCCTGTACGGCAGTACCGACGTGCCGCTGTGCGAGACCACGCTGATGGATCAGGTGCCGATGTATGCCGCATTGGCCAAGCGCCTGCCGCGGCCCGCTGCCTGGGGCTGCACCCCGCTGTCGCGCACGCGGCGCACGGCGGAGGCGATCTTCCGGGCCGGCTATCCCGCGCAGGAGATGTTCGTGGTCCCCGGGCTGATCGAGCAATCCATGGGCGAGTGGCACGGCACGCGGCACGCGGAACTGCCGGCGAAGCTGGCGGAGCCGGCGCACCCGTTCTGGCCGCTCTCGGGCAGCGAGTGCCCGCCGGGCGGCGAGAGCATGGAGAGCGTGATCGCACGCGCCGGCGCGGCGATGGAGGACCTGGCCCTGCGCCATGCGGGCGAGGACGTGGTGATCGTGAGCCATGGCGGCGCCATCCGCGCGGTGGTGGCGCATGCGCTGGGCATCAGCGCCACCAACGCGCTGCATCTGTCGGTGGCCAATCTGGGCCTGACCCGGCTGGAGCGGGAGACACAGGGCTGGCGCGTGGTGTGCGTGAACGAACTGCCGGGGTACTGATACCAACCGCCCGAAACGCCGACTCTTCCGGCGTTTCGGGCGGTTGGCATCGCGCGCCGGGCTGGCCGGTGGCGGCGCGCAAAGCAAAGAGTCATACCGGCGCTACCGGGTCACTTCCGCGGCGGGCGGCTCCAGGCTGGCCATGAAGGCCGTGAGGTCCGCCATCGCACCAGGGTCGGTGGCCGCCGACGGGGGCAGTGGCGGGGGCGCTGGCAGGGCGGGCGCAGGCTCCGCGCTCACCCGCGAGAAGGCGCGCAGGCCCAGCCGCCGTTCGATGGCACGATACAGCGCAGCGCGCGAGATCGGCTTGCTGACGTAGTCGTCCATCCCGGCCTTGAGATACTCTTCCCGGTGGCCGGCCAGCGCATTGGCTGTGAGGGCGATGATCGGCACCTCGCAATGCGGCGGCGGCAGGGCGCGGATGGCACGGGTGGCCTGCACGCCATCGAGCTTCGGCATCATCACGTCCATCAGCACGATGTCGAAGGCCTCGCGCTGCACCGCCGCCACGGCCTCCGCGCCGTCACCCACCAGGGTGAGGGAATGGCCATAGGGGGAGATGAAGCCGGAGAGCACCATGCGGTTGATCTCGTCGTCCTCGGCGGCGAGGATCCGCAGCGACACGTCCTCCTCCGGCAGCAGGGTGGATGGCTCCTCTGCCTCCGGTGCGGCATTGGCCTCTGGCGCGAGCGCCAGCGACAGCACCAGGGTGAAGGTGCTGCCTTCGCCCAGCCGGCTTTCCACCACCACCTGCCCGCCCATCATGCGCGCCAGTTCCTGCGCGATCGACAGGCCGAGCCCGGTGCCGCCGAAACGGCGGGTGGAGGACGGGTCGGCCTGCATGAAGCGGGTGAACAGGCGGGCGATGGTCTGCTGGTCCATGCCGATGCCGGTATCGACCACCGCGATGCGCATTTCCACGCGCGGCGGGCCGCCGGCCGGCGTCGGCACCGGCTCCTGGCAGGTGAGCATCAGGCGCACGCTGCCCTGGCTGGTGAACTTCACGGCGTTGGAGACGAGGTTCATCAGGATCTGGCGCAGCCGCACGGGATCGCCCATCACCGCGGGCGGCGGCACCGGCGGCAGCACGCAGTGCATCGCCACCCCCTTCTCCTCCGAGGTCTGGCGCACCAGGGAGGCGACCTCTTCCATGAGGTCGGCGATCTGGCACGGCACCGCCTCCATCTGGATCGAGCCGACCTCCAGCTTGGAGTAGTCGAGGATGTCGTTCAGCACCGTCAGCAGGCTGTTGGCGGAGCGCAGGATGAGATCGACGTTGCGGCGCTGCGCGGGGTCGAGCCCGCTATGGCGCAGGATCTGGGCCATGCCGATCATGCCGTTCATCGGCGTGCGGATCTCATGGCTCATATTGGCCAGGAAGTTGGACTTGGCACGCGTGGCCGACTCCGCCGCCACGCGTGCCATGCGTTCCGCGGCCTCCGCCTTGGCGGCGGCGGTCACGTCGCGTGCGCTGCCGCGGTAGCCGAGGAAGGTGCCGTCGGGGCCGAAGACCGGGCGCCCGGTGAAGCTGATGGATTGCTGGCCCTCCTCGGTGGTGAGGATGCAGCGCAGGCGGGCGAAGGCGCGGTGGCGATCCAGCATGGCGCGGCGCGGGGCGATCTCCATCTCCGGGTCGTCTTCGGTGAGGCGGTCGAGCCCGATCAGCGCCTGCACATGCTCGCCCTGCCCACCGGCCTCTGGGGCGCCGGCGGAGCGGAAGGTGAAGCGGTACTGCGCGTCGGTTTCCCAGTACCAATCGCTGGCCGCGGCCAGGAAATCCTCGAAGCGCTGCTGGCTGGCCTCCAGCTTGCGCAATGCCAGTTGCAGGTCGCGGGTGCGCCAGCCGGCCTCCAGGGCCACGCGGGCGCGCCAGCGAAAGAGCAGGCCAGCCACCGTGGTGGCGGCGGCGGTGGCGAGCACACCGAGCGCCAGCAGCAGCACGCTGCGCGGAAGCCCCGTGGGCACCTGCGCCGGCACGGCCACCACGGACCACAGGCGGTTGGCGGTGTGGATGTCGCGATGAGCCTCGTCGGGCGCGCTCGGCACGCCCGCGAGCCAGGCATTGTCCATCAGGGCCGAGCGGTCGAGCAGGCCGAACTGAACGCCGGCTTCCTGCTCGATGGCGGCGGCCAGCAGCACCTGGGGCCGCATCACCGCCACCGCGTAGCGCCGCTTGCTGCCCGGTACGCGCGGCACCGCGCGCACCAGCAACACGCCTGCGCCACCATCGCCCAGCAGCACGCGCCCGGTCAGCACCGATTCCGTCGTGGCATCGGCCAGCGCCAGCACCGCGGTGAGGTCGGCCCGCGCGCCGAGATCCAGGCCCTCGACGCCGGCGGCGGCCCCGTTCGTGGCCAGCAGCCGCAGCCGCATGCCGGCGGAGTCCGGCTCCACGCCGGCCACGCCCAGCGCATCGAGCCCGCGCAGTTCGCGCTGCAGCTCCAGCGCGAAGGGCTCGGCGATGGCATCGGTGGCCTCCGTGGTCCCCAGCAGATGGGCCGACAGCGCCGCCACGGCGGCACGGGCACCGCGCAGCTGCGCCTCCAGGTGCAGTGCCACGCTTTCGGCGCGCACCGCGAGCGCGGCCCGGCGCTCCTCCTGCTCCTCCTCGACCGTGGCGCGGTACAGCCCCCAGCTGGCAGTGAGCCCACCGAGCACCACCGCCGCCCCCAGCAGGAAGGCGAGCAGGCGGCCGAAGCGGGGGCGCAACTCCGCCAGCATCTCAGCCCCATCCCCGCGGATGGTTGGAGAGCTTGGGCGTCGGCTCCACGTGCAGGCTTTCGCGCAGCGGCGCGACGAAGGTGCCGATCTTGGCCATCAGCTCCGTGCCGGTCTTGCCGCCATCGCCGGTGAGGCCAGCCTTCACCACCATGCCGATGGCGGTGGCGACCACCTGGATGGCACGGGCGAGATCGGCATGGGAGGAAACGCCATAGGCCCGCGCCTCGCCAGCCCGGCTCAGCAGCTCGTCACCGAT
>JAIXTK010000313.1 GCA_027483995.1 Acetobacteraceae bacterium | reverse complement strand
CGGAGGTGCCGGCGCCGGCCATGGGCATGAAGTCGATCACCGCGACTTCGCCGGTGGGGGTGGTGAACAGGGTTTCCAGCACCAGGGACACGCCGCGATAGGCACGATGGGCGTGGGTGGCGGTGGAGCGCGGCGCGATCAGCCAGCTTCCGTGGCCGGGATTGCCGAGCAGGGCGGCGAAGCAGGCCGGGCTGTCGAAGCGGGGCCAGCACAGCCAATCGATGGAGCCGGCGCGCGAGACCAGGGCGGCGCTGCGGCAATCGCCGATCAGAGCGTAGTCCGCGATATCGGGCGTGGGGCTGGTCAGCGCGCGCGGCCCCAGGCCCGGCCGCGGCCGGTGGGGCAGGAGCATGGCATGCCGACGGCGGCGGGCCCTTCGAGCGGGCACACATAGGCGCCGGCGTAGCAGCCCTCCGTGGCGGCAGGCGGGGCGTAGTATGCCGGGGGGGCGTAGTACGGGCGGTAGGTTGGGTAGGGCGTGTAGGGATACGGGCCCATCCCGAGGTAGACGCCGCCGTTGCCGCGCCAGTGGGCCTCTGCCGCGCCGGCCCCGAGCAGCGCCGCCACTGTTGCGGCCACCAAACCCCATCGCCCAATCCGTTCCATCGCCACCTCCTTTCGCGTGCAGGGCAGCCAAACCTTGACTTTGCGCCGCCATTTGCCGATACGCCGCAGGGATGCGCGCGCCCCGCGCGCCTGCTGTGGCACGGCCATACGCCAAGAGTGTGGCGCCACGATGGAAGCACAGACAGCTTGAACGATACCAGCCAGCCGACCGAGACCACGCCGACCGAGGCGGAGTCCCCTGACCACGCGCTTGAAGCAGCGTCGCACGACGCGGCAACGGAGCCGGATGCGATGCCGGCGGAGCCCGAGCGGTCGCAGGCCGAGCAGGACTACGACAACGAGCCGGAGCCCGAGAGCAACGGATTCGCGGATCTCGGGCTTTCGCCCGCCATCGTGAAGGCGGTGCTGGAGAAGGGCTATACCAAGCCCACGCCGATCCAGGCGCAGGCGATCCCGTATGTGCTGATGGGCCGCGACCTGCTGGGCACGGCGCAGACCGGCACCGGCAAGACCGCCGGCTTCACCCTGCCGATGCTCGATATCCTGTCCGGCTCCCGCGCGCGCGCGCGCATGCCGCGCAGCCTGATCCTGGAGCCGACGCGCGAGCTGGCGCTGCAGGTGGCCGAGAACTTCATCGAATACGGCAAATACCTGAAGCTGACGCACGCGCTGGTGATCGGCGGCGAGAGCATGTCCGACCAGAAGGACATCCTGATGCGCGGCGTGGACGTGCTGATCGCCACGCCCGGCCGGCTGATGGACATGTTCGAGCGCGGGTCGATCCTGCTGTCGGACGTGAAGGTGCTGGTGATCGACGAGGCGGACCGGATGCTGGACATGGGGTTCATCCCCGATGTCGAGAAGATCGTCAGCCTGCTGCCGTTCAACCGGCAGACGCTGTTCTTCAGCGCCACCATGGCGCCGGAGATCAAGCGCCTGGCCGATGCGTTCCTGCAGAACCCGAAGCTGGTGGCTGTTGATCGCGCTGCCTCCGTTGCCACCACGATCACCGAGGCGATGGTGCTGGTGGCGGAGATGGACAAGCGCGAGGCGCTGCGCCGGCTGATCCGCAGCGAGGACGTGCAGAACGCGCTGATCTTCTGCAACCGCAAGAAAGACGTGGATATTCTCTACAAGTCGCTCGGCAAGCACGGCTTCAGCGTGGGCGCGCTGCATGGCGACATGGCGCAGCCGGTGCGGTTCGCGACGCTGGAGAAGTTCAAGGCAGGCGAGCTGCGCCTCCTGTGCTGTTCGGACGTGGCGGCGCGTGGCATCGATATCGGCGGGCTGAGCCATGTGTTCAACTTCGATGCGCCGCACCATTCCGAGGACTACGTGCACCGCATCGGCCGCACCGGCCGGGCCGGGCGCGAGGGGCGGGCGTTCACGCTGGCGACGCCGGAAGACAAGCAGAACGTGGATGCGATCGAGAAGCTGATCGGCCATCCGATTCCGCGCATCACGATCGACGGCCTGGACGAGGCGGAGTGGGCGGAGGGCGACGGGCGCCGGCGCGGCCGCGGTCGTGCGGGGCCGAAGAAGGACGCGAAGCCCGAGCGCCCGCCGGCGAAGGAAAAGCGCGAGCGGCCGGAGCGCAAGGACAGGCCCGAGCGCACCGAGCGCCCGGCCAAGCCGGTGGAGATCGTGGCGGCCCCGCCGCCCGAGCCAGTGCGCGAAATGCCCATGCGCGATGTGCCCATGCGCGATGTGCCCGTGGAGATGCCCGTGGCCGCCGAGCCCGCGCCCCGGCGCGAGCGGGACCGCGACAGGGATCGGGATCGCGATCGTGACCGGCCGCGCCGCGAGGATCGCAAGGATGATCGCCGCGACCGGCGGGACCGTGACGACCTGGGCCCGCGCGTGATGGGGTTTGGCGACGAGATTCCCGCGTTCATGCTGATTG
The DNA here is from genome assembly GCA_027483995.1 of Acetobacteraceae bacterium. Taxonomy (GTDB): domain Bacteria; phylum Pseudomonadota; class Alphaproteobacteria; order Acetobacterales; family Acetobacteraceae; genus CAMDGX01. The sequence goes on along the minus strand of JAIXTK010000313.1, from coordinate 8,365 downwards.
CGGCGCGCAAGCGCGCCCCCATCTCCGAAGACGTGTCTGTGACTGAAGAGATGGAGTGCTGAGATGAACGATGCCCCCACCCCTGCCCCGTCGACCAAGGGCAAGCTGGGTCCGTTCAAATGGGACGATGCGCTGCTGCTGGACAGCCAGCTTACCGACGATGAGCGGGCGATCCGCGACGCGGCGCATGTGTTCTGCCAGGAGAAGCTGCTGCCGCGGGTGAAGCTGGGCTTCCGCAACGAGCACTTCGATCGCGAGATCATGAACGAGTTCGGCGAGATGGGCTTCCTGGGCGCCACGCTCTCGTCCCATGGCTGCGCCGATGTGGGCTACGTGGCGTACGGCCTGATCTCCCGCGAGGTGGAGCGGGTGGATAGCGGCTATCGCAGCGCGTTCTCCGTGCAGTCCTCGCTGGTGATGTATCCGATCTATGCGTTCGGATCCGAGGACCAGAAGGACCGCTTCCTGCCCAAGCTGCGCACCGGCGAGTTCGTGGGCTGCTTCGGGCTGACGGAGCCCGATGGCGGCTCCGATCCCGGCTCCATGCGCACGCGCGCCAAAAGCGTGGAGGGCGGCTACCTGCTCAGCGGCTCCAAGACCTGGATCAGCAACTCGCCGATCGCCGATGTGGCGGTGGTGTGGGCGAAGGACGATGCCGGGGATATCCGCGGCTTCATCCTGGAACGCGGCATGAAGGGGCTGACCACGCCGAAGATCGAGGGCAAGTTCTCGCTGCGCGCCTCTGTCACCGGTATGATCATGATGGACGAGGTGTTCGTTCCTGCCGAGAACATGCTGCCCAAGGTGAAGGGGCTGCGTGGGCCGTTCTCCTGCCTGAACAATGCGCGCTACGGCATTTCCTGGGGCGCGCTGGGCGCGGCAGAGTTCTGCTGGCATGCGGCGCGGGACTACACGCTGAACCGCATCGTGTTCGGCCGCCCGCTGGCCGCCACGCAGCTGGTGCAGAAGAAGCTGGCGGACATGCAGACCGAGATCACCATCGGGCTGCAATCCGTTCTGCAGCTGGGCCGGCTGATGGATGACGGCCGCGCGGCGCCGGAGATGATCAGCCTGTGCAAGCGCAATTCCTGCGGCAAGGCGCTGGATATCGCGCGCATGAGCCGGGACATGCATGGCGGCAACGGGATCGTGGACGAGTACCACGTGATCCGCCACGTGCTAAACCTAGAGACCGTGAACACCTACGAAGGCACGCATGACGTGCATGCGCTGATCCTGGGCCGCGCCCAGACGGGGATCGCGGCGTTCGGCGAGTAATCCGGTGCGCCGTGCCGGCGGGATGAAGCGCGCGCCTACCCCAGCGCTTCCGCCGGCGTGTGAGACGGTGGTGGAGCGGCTTGGCGCCGAGGGCGACGGGGTGGCGGTGCACCCCGAGAGCGGGGCTGCGCTGTTCCTGCCGTTCACCCTGCCGGGCGAGCGTGTGCTTGCCACCATGACCCACAAGCGTGGCGATGGCTGGGCCGGCATTGCGCAGGTGCTGGAGCCTTCCCCTGCGCGCGCCGAGGCGCCTTGCCCGCATTTCACCGCCTGCGGCGGCTGCACCGTGCAGCATCTGGATGATGGCGCCTATGTGGCGTGGAAGACCGGCTTGCTGGCGGCCAGCCTGGCGCGGGCCGGGTTTGGCGATGTGCCTCTGGCCCCGATGGTGCGCACGCAGCCTGGTGGGCGGCGGCGGATGGACCTGGCGCTGCGGCGCGTTCCCGGCGGCGTGGTCGTGGGGCTGCATGCGCCCCGGAGCGAGCGGGTGATCGATATCGGCGGCTGCGCGGTGCTGGCCCCTGCCCTCTCGGCGCTGATCCCAGCCTTGCGCGCGCTGCTGCGCACGCTGGCCACGCCGCGGCGTGAGGGCTCGGCGGTGGTGAACCTGCTCGATGCCGGGCCGGACCTGCTGCTGCGCACCGATGCGGAACCGACCATGCCGGACCGCAAGCGGCTGGCGGATTTCGCCCATGCCCATGGGCTGTCGCGCATCACCGTGGAAGTGGGCAACGGCAAGATGGAGCCGGTGGCGGTGCTGCGCCCGGCGGAGACATCGATGGCCGGGGTGGACGTGGTGCCGCCGCCTGGCGGGTTCCTGCAGGCTTCCGCCGAGGGCGAGGCGGCGATCGTGGCCGCGGTGCTGGGCGGGCTGCCGGAGAAAATGCCGGCGCGGGCGCGAATTGCGGAGCTGTATGCCGGCAGCGGCACGCTGACCTTCGCCTTAGCGCGGCACGGGCGGGTTTCCGCCTATGAGGGAGATGCGGCGGCGATCGCCGGGCTGCGCCAGGCAGCCGGGCGCGGCGGGCTGGGCGGCAAGGTGGAGGGTGCGGCGCGGGATCTCGCGCGCCAGCCGCTGACCGAGGCCGGGCTGGCGCCCTTCGCCGTGGTGGTGCTGGATCCGCCGCATGCCGGTGCGCTGGCGCAGATGGCGCGGCTGGCGGCGAGCGCGGTGAAGCGCGTGATCTATGTGAGCTGTAACCCGGTGGCGCTGGGGCGCGATGCCGCGATGCTGCGCGGGGCGGGGTTCAAGCTGCTCTCGGCCACGCCGATCGACCAGTTCCTGTGGTCGGCGCGGCTGGAGAGCGTGTGCGTGTTCTCCCGATAGGCTAGCCGGTGCAGTCGTCCAGCATCTGGTCCATCGTCAGCGCCGCCATGGTGGTGCGCTTGGCACCCACGGGCTGGGCGGGGTTGCCGACGACGGTGGCGTAGGGCTCCACCGCGCGCAGCACCACGCTGCCGGCGCCGATCTTGGCGCCCTCGCCCACCTCGATATTGCCCAGGATCTTGGCGCCGGCGCCGATCAGCACGCCGCGGCGGATCTTGGGATGGCGGTCGCCGCCCTCCTTGCCCGTGCCGCCAAGGGTGACGGAATGGAGCATGGAGACATCATCCTCCACCACCGCCGTCTCGCCGATCACGATGGCGGTGCCGTGGTCGAACATCAGCCGGCGGCCGAGGCGGGCTGCGGGGTGGATGTCCACGCCGAACACCTCGGAGGCGCGGCTTTGCAGGAAGCGCGCGGCGTGCGCACGGCCGTGGCGCCAGAGGTGGTGCGCCACGCGGTGCGTCTGGATGGCGTGGTAGCCCTTGAAATACAGGAAGGCGGTGAGAAGATCGGTGATCGAGGGGTCGCGGTCGCGCACAGCCAGCAGGTCTTCGGCGGCGGCGGCGGGGATTTCGGGGTCGTCCTCCATCGCCTCCAGGATCAGCGGGGCGAGGCAGGCGGCGCCGAGGTCGGCATCTTCCAGCTTGTGGGCGAGGCGGTGGGCCAGCGCGTCGGCGAAGCTTTCATGGGCGAGCAGGCCGTGCTCCAGCGTGCGCATCAGCATGGGCTCGCGGGCGGCGGCCTCGCGGCCTTCGGCCACAAGCTCGTCCCAGGTGGCGCCACCGGCGGCAATGCGGCGGTGGCGATGGGCCATGGCAGCGGCGAGGTCGGCGCAGTCCCACATGGCTGGGTTCTCCTAAGGGAAGGAAGAGTCTTCTTTTTCTGAAGAAAAAGAAGCAAAAAGACTTTTATTCGTTTGCGCCCCGGGCGGCCGAGACCAGCAAACTCACAAAAGTTTTTTGGTTCTTTTTTTCAAAAAAGAACATCTTTCTTTCTAGACGTGAAAGCTCTCACCGCAGCCGCACCGGCCCTTCTCGTTCGGGTTCACGAAGGTGAAGCCGGAGGACAGCGCCTTCACCTCATAATCCATCGTCGTGCCGATGAGGAACAGTGACGCTTTGCGGTCCACCAGGACGGTCACGCCCTTGTCCGCCACGGTCTCGTCGCCCGGGCCGGGCGCATCCACCCAGGACATGTCGTAGGCGAGGCCAGAGCAGCCCTTGGTGTTGACGGAGATGCGCAGCAGCTTGCCCTGCTGACCCTTTTCGTAGAGGGCGCGCAGACGCTCGGCGGCAGTATCGGAAACCTGCATCAGCGGCGGCAGGGCGCGGCGCGGGCGGCCAGCGGGGCTTGCATTAGGGGGGGCGAGGTTCTCGGACATGACTGTTCGGCTCCTCAGTACATGTTGAGGGAAAGACGGGCGTCTTCGCTCATGCGGCTCTGGTCCCAGGGCGGATCCCAGACGACCTCCACGTCGCAGGCGGAGACGCCGGGCAACGCCAGGATGGCATCGCGCACCTGTTCCGGCAGTTCCTGCGCGCTGGGGCAGGCCGGGGCGGTGAGGGTCATTTCCACCTTCACAGCGCCGGCATCATCGATGTCGATCGTGTAGATCAGGGCGGGCGCGGAAATATTAACAGGGATTTCCGGGTCGAACACGCTGGCGCAGGCGGCGATCAGATCGTCTTCGCTGGGGCGCGGCGGGGTTTCACCCTCCGGCGTCCAGGTGCCTACGGCGGCCTGCGGTGTGTTGATCGGGCCTTCGTTCATGGCCAGCCCCCGTTATGATTCGCTGGTTGCATTGGTGGCTCCGTCCAGCGCGGCGACGAGAGCATGCCACGGAAGCGTCGCGCATTTCACGCGCGACGGGTAGGCATGAACGGCCGCCAGCGGCTTCAACGGCTCGAATTCCGCGCAGGCCGGGCATTCGCCGGATTGGGCCATGGCGCGGAAGCGTTCGAACATGGCCTTGGTGTCGGCGGGCGCGCGGCCCTGCACGGCTTCCACCATCAGGTCGGCGGAGGCCTTGCTGATCTCGCAGCCGCGGGCGTCGAAGCCGGTTTGGCCGATGGTGCCGTCGGGCGCGAATTTCAGCCAGACGGTCACGCGGTCACCGCACATCGGGTTGTCCCCTTTGGCGGTGGTATCGAAGGCTTCCAGCTTGCCCATGTGGCGCGGGCGGCGACCACGCTCCAGGATGGCGGCGTTGTAGAGGTCGCGCACGTCCTCGAACATCACGCCCCGCCCTTCACGCAAAGAACTCGCGGATGCGGCCGAGCGTGTCGGCCAGGGCGTCGATTTCCTCGTGCGTGGTGTAGATGCCGAAGCTGGCGCGCGCGGTGCTGTCCAGACCCAGGCGGCGCATCAGCGGCTCCGCGCAGTGCTGGCCGGCGCGCACGGCGATGCCCTGGCGATCGAGCAGCGTGGCGACATCGTGGGCGTGGGCGCGATCCAGCGTGAAGGAGATCACGCCACCGCGATCCTGGGCGCGGCCGATCACGGTGATGCCTTCGATGGCGGACATCTTGGCCAGTGCGTGGTCGGTCAGCGCCGCCTCATGTGCCGCGATGGCGGGGTAGCCGATCGATTCCATGAACTCGATGGCGGCATGCAGGCCGATGCCCTCGATGATCGCGGGCGTGCCGGCTTCGAACTTGTGCGGCACGTCGGCCCAGGTGCTGCGCTCGTAGGAGACCGACGAGATCATGTCTCCGCCGCCGAGGAAGGGCGGCATGGCATCGAGCAGCTCGCGGCGGCCCCAGAGCACGCCGATCCCGGTGGGGCCGTAGAGCTTGTGGCCGGTGAAGCAGTAGAAATCGGCGCCCAGCGCCTGCACGTCCACGCGCCGGTGCACCACGGCCTGGCTGCCGTCGAAGAAGATCTTGGCGCCGTACTGGTGCGCCAGGGCGGCGAGGCGTTCGGCCGGGGTGTAGGTGCCGAGCACGTTGGACATGTGGGTGATGGCCACCAGCCCGACCTTGCCATCGGCCAGCAGTGCCTCCGTGCCGGCCATGTCCAGTTCGCCGGCATCGGTGATCGGCGCGACACGCAGCTCGATGCCGTGGCTGTCGCGCAGCATCTGCCAGGGCACGATGTTGCTGTGGTGCTCCATGCCGGAAATCAGCACGGCCTGGCCGGGCTTGAGGATGCCGCGGCCGTAGCTATGGGCGAGCAGGTTGATCGCCTCCGTGCTGTTGCGCACGAACACGATCTCGCTGCGGTCGTTCGCGTTCAGCAGGCGGGCGGACGCGTCGCGCGCCATTTCATAGGCTTCGGTGGTGCGCTCGCTCATCCAATGCAGGCCGCGATGGATGTTGGCGTATTGGCGTTCCATGGCGTGCACCATGGCATCGATCACCGCGCGCGGCTTCTGGGCAGAGGCGGCGCTGTCGAGGAAGACCAGGTCCTTGCCGCGGATCTTCTCACCCAGGATCGGAAACTGGGCGCGGATGGCCTTGAGATCGAAGGACTGGATGCTGTCGTTCACTCGTGCCTCTCCCACCACGCCGCGATCGCGGCTTCCATGGCGGCGCGGGCCCCCTCATGGCTGATCGGGTCCAGCGCCTCCGAGAGGAAAGCACGAACCAGGATCGCGCGCGCCTCGGCTTCCGGCACGCCTCGGCTGCGCAGGTAGAAGAGCTGGTCGGCATCCAGCGCGCCCACGGTGGCGCCGTGGCTGCATTTCACGTCGTCGGCGTAGATTTCCAGCTGCGGTTTGCTGTCCATCTCCGCGTTCGCCGAGAGCAGCAGGGCCTGGTTCATCTGGTAGCCGTCGGTCTTCTGGGCGACGCGGGCGACCTCGATCTTGCCCTGGAACACGCCGCGGGACCGGCCCGTCAGCACGTTCTTCACCGTCTGCCGGCTGGCGGTGTTGGGCGCGTCGTGACGCACGACTGTCGTGAAATCAGCGTGCTGGGCGGCGCCGAGAAGCTGCGCCGCGTTCAGGTGGGCGGCGGCGTTCGGGCCGGCGAGGCGGGCATGCACCTCCATCCGGGCCAGCTTGGCGCCCAGGATCAGGGCGAAGCTGTCATAGGTACCGTCCTCGGCCACCTCGGCATAGACGGTGGAGAGGTGGAAGGCCCCTGCCCCTTCGTCCTGGGTGCGCAGGTGGGTGACGGCGGCGCCCGTGGCGACCTCGAAGGTCAGCACGGGGTTGTGGAGGTATTCGCCGTCGCCGATCGTCACATCCAGCAGGGTGAGCTTTGCGCCGGGCTCCAGCACGATGTGGTGGCGCGGGTGGAAGCCCACGGCGGCGCCGGTGGCGAGACTGGCGAGCAGCACCGTGCCGGCATCGGTGTTGGCCGGCACATGGATCGCCGCGCCATCCTCGGCGAGCATGGTGTTGAGTGCCACGAGCTTTTCAGCCGCCGGGCGGGCCAGCGTGCCATAGGCCGGCTCGCCGGTGGTGACGCGGAAGCCCGCGGGCACGCCCGACAGCTCGGAGTGGAAGCGCCCGTCCACGAACACCAGGCGCGTCGCCTCCACCTGCGGCAGGCGGGCGAGCAGTGCCGCGGAGGGCTCGGCCTTGGCGGTCGGCTTGAACTGGGCTTCGGCGAAGGGGCGCAGCGGGGTGTAGCGCCAGGCTTCCTCGCGCGGGCCGGGCAGGCCGTTGGCGGCCAGCAGTGCGGCGGATGCCGCGCGCACATGGCTGTCGCCGGGCAGCGACGTCTTGCGGGCGTGGTAGTCGGCGACAAACCCGTCCGCCGCCGCCTTCAGCGCCGCGAGCGGGCCGGAAGGTGCGATGCTCATGCCGCCTCCGGCACGAACGCCGCGTAGCCGCCGGCTTCCAGCGCGTGGGCCAGTTCGGGCCCGCCGGATTTCACGATGCGGCCCTGCGCCAGGATGTGCACGCGATCCGGCACGATATGGTCCAGAAGCCGCTGATAATGCGTGATCACCAGCGCCGAGAAGGTCGGGCCGCGCAGGGCGTTCACGCCATCGGCCACGATCTTCAGCGCGTCGATGTCCAGGCCCGAATCGGTCTCGTCCAGGATAGCGAGCTTCGGCCGCAGCAGAGCCATCTGCAGCACCTCGTTGCGCTTCTTCTCACCGCCGGAGAAGCCGACATTCACGTTCCGCTTCAACATGTCGTCCGGCATCGACAGGCGCTTGGCCTCGGCGCGGGCGAGCTTGAGGAACTGCACGGCATCCAGTTCCGCCTCGCCGCGGGCGCGGCGCTGGGCGTTGAGCGCGGTGCGCAGGAAGTTGGCGTTGTTCACGCCAGGCAGTTCCACGGGATACTGGAAGGCCAGGAACAGGCCGGCGGCGGCGCGTTCCTCCGGCTCCATCGCCAGGATGTCCTGCCCGCCGAAAGTGGCGGTGCCGCCATCCACCTCATAGCCCTCACGGCCAGACAGCACGTAGGAGAGCGTGGACTTGCCGGAGCCGTTCGGGCCCATGATGGCGTGGACCTCGCCCGGAGGCACGGTGAGGTCGATGCCGTTGAGGATGGACTTGCCGTCGATGGAAGCCTTCAGGCCACTGATCTGGAGCATCAAACTCGTTCCTTAACCCACGGAGCCTTCAAGGGAAATCGCGAGAAGCTTCTGCGCTTCCACGGCGAATTCCATCGGCAGTTCCTTGAGAACATCCTTGCAGAAGCCATTGACGATGAGGCCGACCGCGTCCTCTTCCGAGAGGCCGCGCTGGCGGCAGTAGAACAGCTGGTCCTCGGCGATCTTGGACGTTGTCGCCTCATGCTCCAGCTTGGCGGTGGGGTTGCGGCTTTCGATATAGGGCACGGTGTGCGCCCCGCACTGG
>JAIXTK010000198.1 GCA_027483995.1 Acetobacteraceae bacterium | reverse complement strand
GCAGGGCACCGGCCCGGCGCTGGTCTGCAGGGCGCGCAACGTGCCGTCTTCGATCTCCAGCGATTCCACCTTGGCCTGCAACAGCGTGCCGCCGCGGGCGACGACGAGGTTCACCAGGGCGGCGACATAGGCGCCGGGATCGATGCAGTGGCCGCCTTCATGCACGTGAACGGCGAAGCGGTAGCGCCGGTCCAGCTCCGGTTCGCGCTGGCGCAGTTCGTTCTCGTCCAGCTCCGTCCAGGCGATGCCCTGCTCGCGGCGGATCGCCCAGGTTTCGCGCTCCGCCTCGAAATCGGCGCGGCTGGGATAGGGGTAGAGCAGGCCGCCGCGCTGGATGAGATGGGCGACGCCGGCTTCCTCGGCGAGGGCGAGATGCTTCTCCGGGCAGCCGACCACCAGGGCGCGCATGGCCGGCGCCGTGCGGCGCACCTTGTCCCAGTTGGAGCCGGCCCGCAGGAAGCGCCACAGCCAGGGCAGCGCGCGCGGGAAGTAGGACCAGCGGATCGCCAGCGGGCCCAGCGGGTCGGCGAGCCAGCCGGGCACTTTCCGCCACAGGCCGGGGCCGGACATGGGGATGACGGAGCTGGGGCTGAGCCAGCAGCCATTGCCGTAGCTGGCAGCCTGCTCGCCGCCGGGGGCGCCGGGTTCGATAATGGTCACGTCGTGGCCGTCGCGCTGCAGCTCCACCGCGCTGACGGCCCCCACGATCCCTGCCCCGATCACCGCCACATGCATCGCACTTCGCCCCGTTGCGCCGCTTCTGCGCGCCGCGCACGATAGCCTTGGTGCGGGCGCTGCACAGCCCGTTCGTTCCAAGGGAGGAAACCGATGATCTACGAACTTCGCGTCTATCGCACGATTCCGGGCCGGCTGCCGGCGCTGCTGTCGCGCTTCCAGAACCACACGCTGAAGCTGTGGGAGAAACATGGCATCCGCCAGGCCGGGTTCTGGACCACGCTGGTGGGCGAATCGAACAACGACCTGACCTACCTGCTCGCCTGGGAATCGCTGGCCGAGCGCGAGCAGAAGTGGAACGCGTTTGCGACCGACCCCGACTGGTTGAAGGTGCGGGCCGAGACGGAGGCCGATGGGCCGATCAACCAGAACGTGATGAACGCGTTCCTGTCGCCGACGGCCTTCTCCTCGGTGAAGTAGCTGGAGCTACTGCTTGTTGGCCTCGGCGCTGCGGCGGCGGGGTTTGTCCAGGGGTTGAGCGGCTTCGCCTTTGCCATGGTGTCGCTCGCCTTCTGGGCCTGGGTGCTGCCGCCCGACAGTGCGGGGCCGCTGGTGGTGGCGTGTTCGCTGCTGGGCCAGCTGCTGAACGGGCGCACCACCTGGCAGGGCCTGCGGCTGCGGGCGGCGTGGCCGTTCATTGCCGGCGGGGTGCTGGGCGTGCCGGTGGGGGCCTGGGTGTTGCCGCTGATCGATGCGGCGATGTTCCGGCTGGGGTTCGGGATTTTCCTGGTGGGCTGGTGCAGCGCGATGCTGCTGCTGCGGACGCTGCCGCGGTTCGAGCGGGGCGGGATGGCGGGCGATGCCGCGGTGGGGTGGATCGGCGGCGTGCTGGGCGGGATCGGCGGGCTGACCGGGCCGGTGCCGACGTTGTGGATGACGCTGCGCGGCTGGGAGAAGGCGCGGCAGCGGGCGCTGGTGCAGGCGTTCAATACCGCGATGCATGCGTTGGCGCTGTCGGCCTTCGTGGCGAAGGGGTTGGTGGGAGCGGAGGAGATCCGGCTGTTCGCGTTGGCCGCACCCTGCATGCTGCTGCCGCTCTGGGCGGGCACGCGGGTTTTCGCGCGGCTGGGCGACCAGGATTATCGCCGATTGGTGATGGTGCTGTTGCTGGCGGCGGGCGCCTTGATGATCGCGAACGGGATTCCGAAACCCGGCTGAAACGCGGCTCGGGCTTCATGGCATCGTCATAACCGGATGCCGCAGTGTCCCTTTCGCCCCGCCCGCACCTGGCCGTGCTGATCGATGCCGAAGGCATCCCGGCCCGGCTGTCCGACGAGATCTTCGAGGCGGTGGCGGCGCATGGCGAGCCGATCGTGCGGCGGATCTACGGCGATTTTTCCAGCCCGCGGCTTTCCGGCTGGCAGCGGGCCCTGGCGCGGCATGCGCTGACGGCGCAGCAGCAGTTCACCATTGCTTCCAATGGCGGGGCGGCGGGGATCGCGCTGGCGATCGATGCGATGGATCTGCTGCATGCCCGCGCGGTGGACGGGTTCTGCCTGGCGAGTGTCGGGACGGATTTCACCCGGCTGGCCACCCGCATCCGCGAGCAGGGGCTGGATGTGCTGGGCTTTGGCGGGCCGGCGGCGCCGGAGAGTTTCCGCGAGGCGTGCCGGGTCTTCTCCGTGCTGGAGGTGGCGGTGGGCGAAGTGGCGCTGCCGGTGCTGGCCGATCCCGCACCGCTGCGGCAGGCGGCGACGCAGCTGTTGCGGCGGGCGATCCTGAAGGTGCCGGCGCGGGATGGCTGGCGGCATTTGTCGCCGCTGGGCAAGGCGTTGCGGGACATCTCGCCCAGTTTCGACGTGAAGCATTTCGGCCACGGCAAGCTGCTCGACCTGGTGGCCGATACCGGGGCGTTCGAGCTGAGCAAGCGCGAGGGCCGCGTGGTGGTGCGGCCCCGCGAGAGCTAGGCCTTCTTCTGGGTCTCGTCCGCCGAGGCCAGCAGCGATACATGGGCGCTGACGACGTGCCAGCCATCGGGGAAGCGGGCCATGATCTTGGTCTCGCGGCCGATGGCACCGGTGTTCACGCGTTCGTAGATCAGGTGGGTGGCCGCGAAATCCTGGCCGAAGGTGACGATCTCGATGCGCTTCTGCACGCGCGGGGCGTATTTCACCACGGCGGCGCGGTGGGCGCGGATGGCGTCGTGGCCGAAGCCAATCTCGGTGACGCCGAAGCGGACGGTGCGCGGGTCGGCCCAGAAGATTTCGTTGAGGACCGGGGTGTCGTTGGCCATCAGGGCCTTTTCGTAGCGGTCGAAGGTGGCGCGCACCTCCGCGATCACGGCGGGGTCGTTGATCTGCATGCGGGCGGGTCCGATTGAGGGTTGCGGGGTGGCAGCCTACCCTGCCCTTCAGAATCGTCCACCGAGGAACCGCCATGAAGCTCTATCGCCTGAACCAGCCCGGGATCGACACGCTTGCGCTGTGCGAGGAGGAGGTGCCGAAGCCGGGGCCCGGCCAGGCGCTGGTGCGGGTGCGGGCGACCTCGCTCAACTATCGCGACCTGATGACGGTTTCCGGCCGGTATGCGCGCGGGGCACCGATGGCCGGGCTGGTGCCGCTTTCCGATGGGGCGGGCGAGGTGGTGGAGGTCGGGGCCGGCGTGACCCGGGTGAAGGCCGGGGACCGGGTGGCGGGGATCTTCATGCAGCGCTGGGTGGCCGGGCGGATCACGCCGGAGGCGAGTGCATCGGCGCTGGGGGGCGCGGTGCATGGGATGATGGCGGAGTATGTGGTGCTGGATCAGGACGGGCTGGTGCATGTGCCGGCGCATCTGAGCTTCGAGGAGGCGGCGTGCCTGCCGTGCGCGGCGGTGACGGCGTGGCATGCGGTGGTGGAACATGCGCGGCTGCGGGCCGGCGAGACGGTGCTGGTGCAGGGCACGGGCGGGGTTTCGATCTTCGCGTTGCAGTTCGCGCGGCTGCTGGGGGCGCGGGTGATTGCCACCTCCTCCAGCGATGACAAGCTGTTGCGGGCGTTTTCGCTGGGGGCTTCGGACGGGATCAATTATCGCGCGGCGCCGGAGTGGCAGGCGGAGGCGGTGCGGCTGACCGGGGGTGCCGGGGTGGACGAGATCGTGGAGGTCGGCGGGGCCGGGACCTTTGCGCGCTCCTTGGACGCTGTGCGGCTGGGCGGGTGCATCAGCATGATCGGCGTGCTGACCGGGGCGGCGGAGGTGAACCCGGTGGGGATCATGCGCAAGTCGCTCTCGGTGCGCGGGATCTATGTGGGGTCGCGCGAGATGTTCGAGGACATGAACCGGGCGATTTCGCTGCACGGGCTGCGGCCGGTGATCGACCGGGTGTTTCCGTTCGCGGAGGCGCGCGAGGCGTTGAAGCACATGCAGGGGGCTTCGCATTTCGGGAAGATCGTGATCCGGCACGACTGAAACGGAATTTTCCTACTCTGGAATGAAAAGGTCGCGGCTGGGCGGGCTCAGTCGCGGCCATATTTTTTGCGGAAGTGGCGCGCGGCGGCGAGGACGTAGGGGCGGAAGGGTTTGTCGCCGGGCGGGAGGATGGGATTGCGCAGGCTCGGGGCGCGCGGAGTGGCCGGGCGCGGGGTGCGCCTGGGGCCCGGGCGCGGCGGGAGGGCCAGGAAGGTGGGCTGGGGTACGGCCAGCAGGCGGCAGAGGGGGCGCAGGTAGCGCCCGGCCGTGGGGGCGGCGGCGAGGAATTCGGGGAGGTCCGGGCGTTCCAGGAACGCGACCAGCTGGGCGTGGGCGAGGCCGGCGTGGTGCCGGCCGGCATTGACGAACCAGGATTTGGCGCGGGGGATCGGCGGATTCTGGGCGCGGGAGGGCGCCGGCGTGGCCTGGGGGGGCCGCCTGGCGCGGGGCCGGCGCGGGGTGGGGAGGCGGTTGGCCTGCCAGAGAGCGTAGAGGCGCGCGAACAGGCGCGCGGCGCGACCGACGCGGTTGAACAGCAGCTGCAGCATCAGGGCGTGCGACTCCCGCGCCGCGACGGGCGGGGTGAGGAGACCGATGACGGCGCGGATGGTCGCGACGATGTGGATGAGGTGGCCGGGAAGAGATAACACGTTAGTTAGATACGTCAGCGAGAGAGGCGGCGCAAGGGGATCCTGAACATTTTTTCCTGGAGCCCGATTGATCCTTCGCTTTGGGCGGACAGCCGGCGGCGATCAGCGGTGCTCCGGTGCCCCAACATCAACGCCGGGCGGCGGCCAAGTGGGCGCCTTTGGCCCGGCAGAGCGCGCTTTCAACCGGGCCTCAGGGGGCGTTCCCCGTTACCTGGAAGAAGCATACCGCTTTTATTATATTAAATTCACTTAAACTCGCTCAAGATAATATATAATGTCATTCAATTTGATTATTATATCAACCATATCAAATATCGGATGCGCCCGCGGGGAGTGCGTTTTAAAATATGCCCATCGCACTCGCCGGGTTCCTCTTGAGTAGCCTGTTGCATGCGCGCGCGATTGGGAGGCTCAAGATGAGCTGTCAGCGCATTACTGGCTATCACTAACTAAAATTTCAACCGAAATGTGGCGCCTCAAGTGGTTGCAGACACATCGGCCAACCTGATCAACTACCGCACAGGGTTGGGAACGCTCCGGACGGCCGGAAAACTGGCGTCTGTGACGCTCACCGGCACCAACAACTCGGTGACCGCAGCCCAGGCAACGTCGATTGCCGGTTTGACGAATTTTGCCATGGGTTCGGGGGCAACGCTGGAGGTGGCGGACGCGGCGGCCAACCTGCTGCTGGCTGGCAATGGGCCTGGTCTTGCCAAGGCGACCTCGGTGCGGCTCACCGGCGGCACCATTGCCACTGCCGCACAAGCGACTGCGTTAGCTGCGTTGCGGAATTTCTCGCTGGCCGTAGGCGCCATCCTGGTGGTGCAAGGCAGCTCGGATGACCTGCTGAGCAGTGCCTATGCCACTGGCCTGGCCAAGGCGACCTCGGTGCAGCTTACGGGCAGCAACACGGTGACTGCCGCACAAGTGGCCGCGTTGGCTGGGTTGACGAATTTCTCGTTGGCCACAGGCGCCACCTTGGTTGTGACTGGGATCGCGAGTGAATTGCTGTCTGGTGCCAATGCCGCTGGTCTCGCCAAGGCGACCTCGGTGCAGCTTACGGGCAGCAACACGGTCACTGCCGCACAGGCGAAGTCGCTAGCTGCGTTGCCGAAAGCGGCGTTGCCGAATGTCTCGCTGGCCACAGGTGCGACGTTGGTGGTGACAGGCACCGCGAGTGAATTGCTGTCTGGTTCCAATGCCGCGGGTGTGGCCAAGGCGACCTCGGTGCAGCTTACGGGCGCCAATACCGTTACTGCCGCTCAGGCCGTCGCGATGGCTGCGTTGCCGAACTTGTCGCTGGCCACAGGTGCCACGTTGGTTGTGTCTGGGACGGCGAGTGAATTGCTGTGTCGTGCCAATGCCGCTGGTCTTGCCAAGGCGACCTCGGTGCAGCTTACCAGCGGCAACACGGCTACTCTCCGCGAGGCCAATTCGTTGGCTGCGTGGCGGAATTTCTCGCTGGCCACGGGCGCCACCTTGGTGGTGCAAGGCGGTGCAAGTGACCTGCTGAGCGGTATGTGGGCAGCTGGTCTTGCCAAGGCGACCTCGGTGCAGCTT
>JAIXTK010000081.1 GCA_027483995.1 Acetobacteraceae bacterium | reverse complement strand
CTTGGGCCGCTGCGGATGGCGGGCAACCTGCGTCTTCTGCCAGGGCGTGAGCTTGGCATAGGTGGCGCGCAGCTGCTTGTCCGCCTTGTCGGTCAGGCGGGCGATCTCGTCGGCGATGTTCAGCCCATCGCCCTCCGACATCCGCCGGAGCTCCTCGATCTTGCCTTCCAGCTCGGCAATGGGCTTCTCGAAGTCCAGAAAGTGGCGCATGGCCGGGGCGTGTAGCATTGCTGTCACGCGCGGTCAGCCCCCGCCGGAAGGGGGGCGGGCCAGCGGATGGTGCTGGGCCACCAGGGCGCGCAGCCGTTCGGCCAGCACATGGGTGTAGATCTGCGTGGTGGCGATGTCGGCATGGCCAAGCAGGGTCTGCAGGCTGCGCAGATCGGCCCCGCGCGCCAGCATGTGGCTGGCGAAGGAATGGCGCAGCACGTGCGGGCTGACCCGGGCGGGGTCGAGCCCGGCCTGGAGCGCCACCTGTTTCAGCAGCAGGGCGAAGCCCTGGCGCGTCATGGACTGGCGCGGGTCGCGGCCGGGGAAAAGGTGGCGCGAGGCCTTGGGGTCTTGCTGGGAGGCCAGCCAGGCGGCCGCGGCATCGCGGGCGGCCTGGGAGAGGGGGACGACTCGCTCCTTGCCGCCCTTGCCGCGCACCATCAGCACCTGGCGGTCTGACGACAGCGCGTTGCGGGGCAGGGCGAGGAGTTCGGAGACGCGCAGGCCGGTGGCGTAGAGGATTTCCAGGGCCGCGGCGGCCAGCAGGCCCTGGGCGGGCTTGAGGGTGGCGGTGGCGGCCAGCAGCGCGTCCACCTCCGCCTCGGTGAGGTATTTCGGCAGGGCGGGCGGCAGTTTCGGCGAATCGAGCAGCTGGGTCGGGTCGTCTTCCCGCACGCCCTCGCGCAGCAGGAAGCGGTGGAACTGGCGGATGGCCGAGAGCCGGCGGGCGGCGGTGCGGGCGGAGAGGCCGGCGGCGGATTGGGCGGCGATCCAGGCGCGCAGCAGTGATTCGTCGGCCTGCGCCAGGCCCAGGCCGCGGGCCGCCGCGAAGCCGGCGAAATCCTCCAGGTCGGCCCCGTAGGCGAGCAATGTATTGCGGGCGGCGCCGCGTTCGGCCGCGAGCATCTCCAGGAACGCGTCTGCGTGCCTGTCCACACTCATGTTGGCGCGCAGCCGCCACACCAACCCTGCGCGCGACAGCGATGCGGGAAGAGTCGCATCGCTGTCAGTTGCTGCGGGTGAACCGGTCGTTCGGCAGCACCTTCTGCACCGGCGTGACCTTGGCTTCCGGCGGGAAGGCGCCGAGCAACAGGAAGCCGCCGCCGAGGACCAGCAGAAGCAGCAGCACGATGGCGAGAACGATGCGGCTCATGGTTATCCCGTTGGGGCGGCGTGGCCGGGTCCGATGCGCTTGTGCTAGCCTCCGGCGCCATGACACGCAACACCACCCTGAAGGAAAGCTTCACCCTGCCGGCCGCGCTGGCCGGGCGAAGCATTGTGCTCGTCGGGCTGATGGGGGCCGGCAAGACCTCCATCGGCAAGCGGCTGGCGGCCCGGCTGGGGCTGCCATTCCGCGATGCGGACACCGAGATCGAGGCGGCGGCGGGCTGTTCCATCCCCGATATCTTCTCCCGCTACGGCGAGCCGGCGTTCCGCGACGGGGAGCGGCGGGTGATCCGGCGGCTGCTGGCCGGAGACCCGCTGGTGCTGGCCACCGGCGGCGGCGCCTACATGGATGCCGAGACCCGTGCCGCCATCCGGCACGATGCGGTGTGCGTATGGCTGCGCGCGACCCTGCCGGTGCTGCTGCGCCGCGTGGCCGGCCGGACGCACCGGCCGCTGCTGAATGCCGGCGACCCCGCCGAGGTGCTGCGCAAGCTGATGGAGGTGCGCCACCCCATCTATGCCGAGGCCGACGTGGTGGTGGATTGCGGGGATGACAGCCCGGACCACACCACCTCCCTGGTGCTGGATGCGATCACGGCCTGGCAGAAGCCGCGGCGGCTTTCGCTGGCGCTGTCCCAGGCCAGCTACGACGTGGTGGTGGGCGATGGGCTGATCGGGCGCGCCGGCGCATTGCTGGCGCCGGTGCTGCCGCAGAAGCGGGCGGTGGTGGTGACGGACAGCCACGTGGCCGGGCTGCACCTGGCGCGGCTGCAGGCGGGGCTGGATGCAACGGGCTTCACCCATACCGCCTTCACGGTGAAGCCGGGCGAGACCACCAAGAACATGGAAACCTATGCCGCCCTGGTGGACCAGGTGCTGGATTGGGGGGTGGAACGGCGGACGGCGATCATTGCCCTTGGCGGGGGCGTGGTGGGCGATCTCGCGGGGTTCGTGGCGGCTTCCACGCTGCGCGGGCTGCCCTTCGTGCAGGTGCCGACGACGCTGCTGGCGCAGGTGGACAGCTCCGTGGGCGGCAAGACCGGCATCAACACGCGCCAGGGCAAGAACCTGCTGGGCGCCTTCCACCAGCCGCGCGCGGTGCTGGCCGATACTGCCGCGCTCGCCACCCTGCCGGTGCGCGAACTGCGCGCGGGCTATGCCGAGATCGCCAAGGCCGGCCTGATCGGCGATGCCGCGTTCTTCGACTGGTGCGAGGCCAACGGCGCCGCCGTGGTGGCCGGGGACCGGGAGGCGCAGGCCGAGGCAGTGCTGCGCGCCTGCGCCTTCAAGGCGATGGTGGTGGGCGACGACGAGCGCGAGGAGAAGCCGAATGATGGGCGGGCGCTGCTGAACCTGGGCCACACCTTCGGCCATGCGCTGGAGGCAGAACTGGGCTACGGCGCCATCCTGCATGGCGAGGCGGTGGCGACCGGGATCGGGCTGGCCTTCCGCCTCTCGGCGAAGCTCGGGCTGTGTTCGCAGGCCGATGCGGATCGCGTGGTGGCGCATATGGCGGCGATCGGCCTGCCGTCGGAACTCACCCACCTCAACCGGCGGCTGTCGGCGGAAAAGCTGATCGCCCATATGCGGAAGGACAAGAAGATGCGCGACGGCCAGCTGGCCTTCGTGGTGGTGAACGGGATCGGCCAGGCCTTCACCAAGCGCGACGTGCCGCCGGAGGCCGTGGTGGAATTGCTGCGCGAGAATGGGTGCGAGGCCTAAGGGAGGCGGCGCGCACCGCCTCCCTGTCCCTCAGGCCTTCTTCAGGAACTGGGTCTTCAGTACCAGGCCCTTGATCTTGTCGGCATTGCACTCGATCTCGCCGTCGTCGTCGGTGAGGCGGATGTTCTTGATCAGCGTGCCGCGCTTGAGGGTGGACGACGTACCCTTCACCTTCAGGTCCTTGATCACCTGAACCGAATCCCCGTCGGCCAGGGCGGTGCCG
>JAIXTK010000135.1 GCA_027483995.1 Acetobacteraceae bacterium | reverse complement strand
GCGGTGGTGGGCTCGTCGGCGATGATCAGGCGCTTCTCGCCGGCCATGGCCATGGCGATCACCGCCCGCTGGCGCATGCCGCCGGAGAACTGGTGCGGGTATTGGCCGATGCGGGTGGCGGGGTCGGGGATATCCACCTCGCGCAGCAGGGCGGCGGCGCGGGCGGGGGCTTCGGCCTGGGTGACGAAACCGTGCGAGACCTGGCCCTCGATCACCTGGCGGCCGATCTGCAGCACCGGGTTCAGCGTGGTGGTGGGGTCCTGGAAGATCATGCCGACCTCCCGCCCGCGTATGCGGCGCAGGGTTTCGGCATCGGCGGTGGTCACCTCCACCTCGCCCACGCGGATGGTGCCGGACACCTTCGCGGTGGGCGGCAGCAGGCCGGTGATGGCCAATGAGGTGACAGACTTGCCGGAGCCGGATTCGCCCACGATGCCCAGCACCTCGCCGGCATGCACGTCGAAGCCGATATCGCGCACCGCCGGCACATCCCGCCCGCTGCCGGTGAAGGTCACCGACAGGTTGCGGACGGAAAGGACCGGCGGCTGGCTGGTGCCGCCGCCGGGCATGGTCAGGACGTGAAGCCGACGGTGCGCAGCACGAGCAGGCTGTCGGCATCCTTCACGAAGCCGCCGACATTGGTGGCGGCCACTGTTAGGAACACGTCGAACGTGTTGGTGGCGATGCCGAAGCTGGCTTCGACCATCGCCTTGTTCAGCGCGTCGTAGGCGGCCTTGATGTCGGCGGTGCCGAAGGCGGTGTTCACGCGCTCGATCGCGGCCACGTAGTCCTTGTGCGGGTTGGGGTTGCCCAGCACGGGGTTGTTGACGATGCGGTAGATCGAGTTGGTGGTGACGCGGGTGGGGAATTTCTGCACGTTGCCCACGCCGCCGAACGTGGCGTTGAACTTGCCGCCCAGCAGCGCATCCACGTATTCCGAGCCCTGCTTCAGCTCCAGCTGCACATCGATGCCCGCGCGCTTGAGGCTGTTCTGCACCACCTGGCTGATCGCCACGCTGTCCTGGTCGCCGCCGTTCACCAGCATCTTCCAGTCGTTCATCTGCGCGGCGCTGAGGCCGGATTCCTTCAGCAGCGCCTGGCCCTTGGCGATGTCGAACGCATAGGTGCGGTCGTAGCTGCGATCCGCGGCGGGGTTGGAGGGGGCCCAGGGCAGGGCGGTGACCTCGCCGAGGCCGGCATAGCCGACGCGCAGGATGGCGGCGCGGTCGATCAGGTAGTTGAAGGCCTGGCGGAACTTCACGTTGTCGAACGGCGCGCGGGTGGTGTTGATGCGCAGCACCTGCACCAGCTGGCCGTGGCCCTGGTGCAACTGGAAGCCGGCGCTGCGCAGGCGCACCGCCTGGCGCCCGCCACCGCCATAGATCATATCCACCGCCTTGGATTCCAGCGCGGCGGCGGCACTTTCGTTGTCGGAGAAGATGGTGAACACCGCCTCCTTCAGGATGGGCTGGTTGGCGCGCCAGTATTTCGGGTTGGCCACCAGGCGCAGGCGCTGGCCCAGCACGCGTTCGGCCACCGTGAACGGGCCGGTGCCGTTCCCCTTGGTCTCGGCGCTGTCGGTCGTGTCGCGGGCGATCACGAACATGAACTGCAGCAGGTCGGTGATCTGGCGGTCGGGCACCTTCTGCTTGAAGTTGAGGCGCACGGTGCGGTCGTCCACCACCGTCCAGTCCTGCACCGGGGCCATAGTGGGGAAGACGTTCTTGCCGGTCTTGGGGTCGGCGGCCTTCTTGAGCGTGGCATCGAGGTCGGCGCTGGTGAGGGCCGCGCCGCTGTGGAAGGTGACGCCCTGGCGCAGCACCACGGTGACCGACATGTTGTCCGGCGCGATGGTGAAGGTTTCGGCGAGCGCGGGCACGGGGCGGCCGGCATCGTCGTAGTCGATCAGCGTGTCGTACAGGTTGCGCATGATGATCGCGTTCTGCGACGAGAACTGGTGCGGATCGTAGTTCACGAAATCCGCCAGCAGGGCGATGCGCATCGGGCGGTCGCCCTTCAGCGCGGTCTGTGCCATCGCCGCCGGGGCGAGCGTGCCGAGGCCGATCGCCGCGGTGCCGGCCAGCAGGGTTCGACGATTCATGACATGGGTCACGCTCAGTCTCCTGTCTTCGTTTTGTGCCGCCGAGAGGGCGCGCTCATTATAATAGCCTCCCATCGGGGTATGGGCCTGTCAAACCGATTTGACACATCCTTGCGCGCCGGCATCGTCTTTCGGGAACAGCGTTGACATCCGGTGCGGGCGGGGGGGAGGCTTCCCTTGCCCGCGACAGGAGCCCCGGATGGCCGCCATCGACCCGATCACCGTTTCCGTCATCCAGCACCGGCTGCGCGCGATCGTGGAGGAGATGGGCGAGGCGATGCTGCGCACCGCCTATTCGCAGATCCTGAACTCCAGCCGCGATTTCTCTACCGCTTTGTGCGACCCGCAGGGGCGGCTGATCGCGCAGGCGGAGCACGTGCCGATCCATGTCGGCGCGCTGCCCTTCGCGGCGCGGGCGGTGACGGAATACTTCGGCGATACGATCAAGCCCGGGGACGTGTTCCTGCTGAACGACCCCTATCGCGGCGGCAACCACATTCCGGACCTGACGGCCTTCGTGCCGGTGTTCGATGGCGACCGGTTCGTGTTCTGGTCGATCAACCGCAGTCACCAGAGCGATATCGGGGGCGCGACGCATGGCGCCTACAACGCGGCGGCCACCGAGATCTTCCAGGAAGGCATCCGCATTCCGCCGCTGCGGCTGTACGACCAGGGGGTTCGGCGCGAGGATGTGTACGAGATGATCGTGCTGAACGTGCGCCATCCCCGTGATTTCCGCGGTGACCTGGCGGCGATGATCGGCTCCGCCCGGGTGGGGGAGCGGCGGTTGCGCGAGCTGCTGGCGGAGTTCGGATCGGAGACCACCCATGCCGGGGTGGAGGCGGTGCTGGATGGGGCGGAACGGCGGGTGCGGGCGATCATCTCCGAATGGGCGGATGGGGTGTATGAGGGCGAGGCGTTCCTGGATGACGACGGGCACAAGTTCAAGGATATCCGCATCCACGCGAAGGTGACCAAGACGGGCAGCTACCTCGAGATCGACCTGACCGAGAGCCATGAGCAGGTGGTGGGGTTCATCAATTCCAGCTTCGCCAACACGCATTCGGCGGTGGTGGTGGCGCTGAGCTACCTGATCGATCCCGATATTCCCAAGAATGACGGCGCGTTCCGGCCGCTGACGGTGAAGCTGAAGGAAGGCACGATTGTCTGGCCGCGGCCGGGGGCGCCGGTGACGCTGTGCACCAACCATTGCGGCCAGGAGATCATGGAGGCGATCATCAAGGCGCTCGCACCTGCCTGCCCGGAGCGGGCGATGGCCGGGTGGGGGCGGCGGTTCCGGATTGCCATCCAGGGGGTGGACCCGCGGACGGAGCGGCCGTTCATCTGGCATCTGTTCCAGTCCCGCCCCGGTGGCGGGGGTTCCTCGGAGGGCGATGGCTGGGCAGGGGCGGGCGAGTGGCAGGCCGCCGGCGGGATCAAGTTCGGCAGCATCGAGGTGCACGAGGTTCGGTTTCCGCTGTTCTTCAAGCGGCACGAGTTCCGGCCCGACAGCGGCGGGGATGGCAAGTATCGCGGCGGGCCCGGTGGGGAGCTGGAACTGGCGATCGAGACGGCGGTGCCGGCGGTGGGGAACACGGCCGGGGACGGCATCAAGTACGGGGCCACAGGGATGGTGGGCGGGCAGGATGGATGGCCGCATCGCTACTGGCTGACCTCCGACGGGTTGGCGGATCGGGCGTTGAAGACGAAGGAAGTGGGCATCGTGATCCGGCCGGGGGATGTGCTGCATGCGTATTCCGGCGGTGGCGGTGGGTGGGGCAGGCCCGAGGAACGCTCCGCCGAGGCGCGGGTGGCGGATGTGCGCTCCGGCTTTGTGACGAAAGGCTGAGCTTATGTACGCGATCGGGATCGATGTCGGCGGTACCTTCACCGACCTGGTGGCGGTGGATGCGGCCGGGCGGGTGACGCTGGCGAAATCGTCTTCCACGCCGGGGGACCAGTCCGTTGGCGTGATGGAGGGGCTGGAGCGGTTGGCGGAGGCGTTGGGCACGGGCCGGGCGGCGATGCTGGCGGCGACGAAGCGGATCGTGCACGGCACCACGGTGGCGACGAATGCGCTGCTGGAGCGCAAGGGGGCCAAGGTCGGGCTGCTGACCACGGAAGGGCATCGCGACATCATCGAGATGCGCGAGGGGTTGAAGGACGACCGCTACAATCTGCGCCAGGCGCCGCCGGAGCAGCTGGTGCCGCGGCATCTGCGGCTGGGGGTGCGGGAGCGTATTCGGCCGGATGGGCGGATTGAGGTTCCGTTGGATCGTGGGTCGCTGGATGATGCGATTGCGGTGCTGGTGGGCGAGGGCGTGGAGTCCGTGGCGATCTGCACGCTGCATGCCTGGCGGGATGGGCGGCATGAGCGGGCGATGGCCCAAGCCGTGCGGGCGGCGATGCCGGGGGCGTATGTGTGCCTTTCCAGCGAGGTTCTGCCGCAGATCAAGGAATATGACCGGGTCTGCACCACGGTGGTGAATGCCTATGTCGGCCCGGCGCTGCAGCGGTACCTGACGCGGCTGGAAGGGCGGCTGCGCGAGGCCGGCTATGCGGGGCCGGTGCTGATCATCCAGTCCCATGGCGGGGTGGCGACGATTGCCGATGCGGTGGCGCTATCGGCCGGGGCGGTGCTGTCGGGGCCGGCCGGCGGGGTGGCGGGTTCCTGCCATGCGGCGACGCTGATGGGGCATGGGGACCTCATTCCGTTCGATATGGGCGGGACGTCCACGGATATCTCCCTGGTGGTGGGTGGGGCGGCGGCGATTGCATCCGACCGGCGGCTGGCCGGGCAGCGTGTGGCGTTGCAGAGCTTGGATATCGCTTCGATCGGGGCCGGGGGTGGGTCGATCGCGCGGGTGGATGCGGGTGGCGTGCTGCATGTGGGGCCGGAGAGTGCCGGGGCGCAGCCGGGGCCGGCCTGCTACGGGCGGGGCGGGACCGAGGCGACGGTGACGGATAGCAACCTGGTGCTGGGGTTTCTGGACCCCGACAATTTCCTCGGGGGGCGGGCGAAGCTGGACCGGGGGGCGGCCGAGGCGGCGGTGGATCGGGTGGCGGCGAAGCTGGGCGTGGACCGGATGGCGGCGGCGGAGGGGATCCATCGCATCATCAATACGCGCATGGCGGAGGGCATCCGGCTGGTGTCGGTGCGGCGCGGGGTGGACCCGCGGCGGTTCGCGATCCTGTCCTTCGGCGGGGCGGCGGCGTTGCATGTGACCGATGTGGCGCGGCAGCTCGATCTGAAGCGGGTGATCGTACCGCGGCTGGCCGCCGTGCTTTCGGCCTGGGGGATGCTGGCGAGCGATATCCGCTACGAGATTGCGCGGACGCATATTGGGGACGCGAGCCGGTTGGAAGCTGACGCCCTGCGGGGCGTGTGGGCGGAGATGGAAGCCGAAGGGCGGGCGACGCTGGCGGCGGCGGAGTTCGACGGGCCGGTGCGCAGCCAGCGTTCGGCCGACATGCGCTATGGCGAGCAGATCTTCGAGGTGGCGGTGCCGCTGGACGGGATCGATTTCGCCCGGCCGGACCTGACGGCGGCGCTGGCCGAGGCGTTTCATCGGCGGCACGAGGAACTCTACACCTACGCCATGCCGGACCAGGAGGCGGTGCTGGTGAATGCCCGCGTGGCGGTGGTGGGCGGGCTGCCGGCGCTGCCGCAGGAGCCGGATGTGCCGGCGCGCGAGGCGGCCGGGCCACGGGCGATGCGGCGTGTGCATCTGGGCGTGTGGCGCGAGGTCGGCGTGTACGACCTGGAGGCGCTGGCGCCGGGGCAAGTGATCGAAGGCCCGGCCGTGGTAGAGAGTGCGACGACCACGGTGATGCTGCGGCAGGGGGATGTGGCGACGGTGACGGCGTTTGGGTGGTTGGATATCGCGGTGGGG
>JAIXTK010000248.1 GCA_027483995.1 Acetobacteraceae bacterium | reverse complement strand
GTCTTCGCCCAGCCCCGCACCCCTACACCCAGGCCCTGCTCGCCGCCGTCCCGCAGCCGGACCCGGACCACGTGCTGAACGAAGCCGCCGCCGCCGGCGAGATCGCCAGCGCGCTCGATCCCCCCTCCGGCTGCCGCTTCCACCCACGCTGCCCGCTGGCCATCGACCTCTGCCGAACCACCATCCCGGAACCCCGCGGCACCCCCCACCAAGCCGCCTGCCATCTCGTGGAGGCCTGAACCATGCCCGGCCCGCTGTCCGACATCACCATCCTCGAAGCCTCCGGCGACATTGCCACCCGCTATTGCGCCAAGCTCTTCGCCGAGCACGGCGCCCGCGTCATCCAAACCCACAGCCCGACCAACACCCACCTCGCCTATGGCGGCCCCTCCGCCGCCGCCTACGCCACCTGGCTCGACCACGGCAAGGAACGCACCCTGCCCCCGGGCCTGCCCATCGACCTCGTCATCGGCGGCCAAACCCCCGCCGACGCCGCGCAAACGGAAACCCTCGCCGCCACCCTCCCCGGCGCCCCCATCGCCCTCTCCCTCACCTGGTTCGGCACCACCGGCCCCTACGCCAACTGGAAAGGCTCAGACGCCCTGCTCCAGGCCCTGTGCGGCATCGCCTACGCCTTCGGCACCGCGGAAGGCCCACCCGTCCTGCCCCAGGGCCATTCACCCCAAATTGTCGGCGGCGCCACCGCCTTCATCGCCGCCATGGCCGCCCTGCTGTCCCGCCGCGCCGGCCAGGGCCCCAAGCGCATCGAGCTCAGCATCCACGAAGCCTTCCTGACCCTCGCCGAACACGCCGGCCCCGGCGCCTTCGCAGGCAGCCCCGCCACCCGCCGCCGCGGCGTCAACCGCTACGGCCCCGTCTATCCGCAAACCATCTTCCCCTCGAATGATGGCTGGATCGGCATCTCCGCCCTCACCCCGCAGCAATGGCAGGGCTTCTGCGCCCTCATCGGCCTGCCCGACCTCGCGAAAGACCCCCGCTTCGAAACCACCGACCTGCGCATGGCCGCCGCGGACGAGCTGGACGACATCCTGATGCCCGCCGTCGCCAAACTCGCCGCCGGCCCCATGCTGGAGGACGGCCAGCGCAAGCACCGCGTCCCCATGGGCCCCGTCCCCACCATGGAGCAGGTCCTCACCACCCCCCATTGGCGCGAGCGCAACAGCTTCGCGTCCTACAACGGCAACGGGCCGGGCTTCGAAGGCCCCGCCCTGCCCTACCGCCTCCACGCCAGCGGCAACGGCACCACCCCCACCGGCCCGCTCAGCGGCGTCCGCGTGCTGGACCTCTCCATGGGCTGGTCCGGCCCGCTGGCCGGCCGCCACTTCGCCGATCTCGGTGCCGAGGTCATCAAGGTCGAAGGCTGCGCCCATATCGACTGGTGGCGCGGCTGGAACGCGCTGGAACACGGCGACCCGCCGCCCTACGAAACCCGCTCCAACTTCAACGCCGTCAACCGCAACAAGCGCGCCATCACGCTGGATCTCCGCCACCCCACCGGCGTCGCCCTGCTGAAGCAGTTCGCCAGGGATGCCGACCTCCTGATCGAAAACTACGCCCCCGGCGTCCTCACCAAGCTCGGCCTCGGCCCCGAAGACCTCGCGAAAGTGAACCCCCGCCTCTCCTACATCTCCATGGGCGCCTTCGGCAGCCGCGGCCCCTGGTCCGGCTTCCGCGCCTACGGCTCCACCACGGAGCAGGCCAGCGGCATGCCCTGGCTGCACGGCGAGCCCGAATGGGCGCCCGCCATGCAACACACCGCCTATGGCGACCCCATCGCCGGCATCTACGCCGCCTGCGCCAGCCTCGCCGCCCTCTACGGCCGCCACCACACCGGGGGCACCACAATCGACCTCTCCCAGGTCGAATGCCTGTTCCAACTCGCCGCCGACGGCATCATCGCCCAATCCGCCACCGGCACGCCTCCGCCCCGCACCGGCAGCCACCGCGCCACCAGCGCGCTGACCACCACGCTCCGCTGCGCCGGCGAAGATGCCTGGATCGCGCTGGACCTCCCCGACGAAGCCGCGAAGGCCAAACTCCCCGCGGATCTCCCCGCCTGGGCCGCTACCCGCACCCCGGCCGAAGCCGCCGCCGCCCTCCAGCAGGCGGGCCTCGCCGCGGCCCCCGTCGTCCCCGCCACCGCCCTCCTGCACGACCCGCACCTGGTCGCCCGAGGCTACTGGCTGGAAGCCGACCGCCGCTACGTCGGCCGCCACGTCGTCCCCCGCGCGCCCTACGCAATGGATGGCGCCCGCCCCGAATTCCTCCGCCCCGCACCCACGCTGGGCGAGCACAACGCCGAAGTACTCGCCAAAGTCCTCGGTCTCCAAGCCGCCGAGATCGCCAGACTCGAAGAAACCGGCATCATCGGCTCCAAGGCTCTCTGAAAGATCCCGCCATGCGCTTCAAGAAGCTCCTGATCGCCAACCGCGGCGAGATCGCCATCCGCATCGCCCGCGCCGCCGCCGATCTCGGCCTGCCCACGGTGGCCATCCACTCGGAAGACGACGCCCCCAGCCTCCATGTCCGCGTCGCCGACGAAGCCCATCCGCTCCCCGGCCAAGGTGCGGCCGCCTACCTCAACATCGAAAACGTCATCGCCGCCGCGAAAGCCACGGGGGCCGACGCCATTCACCCCGGCTACGGATTCCTCGCCGAAGGCGCCGACTTCGCCCGGGCCGTCGCCGCCGCCGGCCTCACCTTCGTCGGCCCCTCCCCCGAGCATCTCGACCTCTTCGGCGACAAGGCCCAGGCCCGCGCCGCCGCCCTCGTCGCCGCCGTCCCCACCATGCGCGGCCTCGACCACGCCATCACGCTCGAAGAAGCCCACGCATTCTTCGCCTCCCTCGGCGAGGGCGGCAGCATGATCATCAAGGCCGTCGCCGGCGGCGGCGGCCGCGGCACCCGCGCCGTCATGGCCGCCGCCGAAATCGACCAGGCCTTCAAGCGCTGCCAATCCGAAGCCAAGGCCGCCTTCGGCCGCGAAGACGTCTACGTCGAGGAATTCATCCCCCGCGCCCGCCACATCGAGGTCCAGATCCTCGGCGACGGCACCGGCGCCGTCGCCCACCTGGGCGAACGCGAATGCTCCGTCCAGCGCCGCTTCCAGAAGGTGGTGGAAATCGCCCCCAGCCCGAACCTGGACAACACGCTCCGCCAATCCATCATCGAAGCCGCCGTGCGCTTCGCCCGCTCCGTCCGCTACGGCAACCTCGGCACCTTCGAATTCCTGGTGGACACCACCGGCCGGCCGGGCGCCCAGCCCTTCATCTTCATCGAGGCCAATGCCCGCCTTCAGGTCGAGCATACGGTCACAGAGGAAGTCTCCGGCGTCGACCTCGTCCAAACCCAGATCATGCTCGCCGCGGGCTCGCGCCTCTCCGAACTCGGCCT
>JAIXTK010000406.1 GCA_027483995.1 Acetobacteraceae bacterium | reverse complement strand
GCCCAGATGGTGCAGTTGCTGTTCAACCGCGTCGGCCGCGCCGCCCGCCTCTTCGCGCGCCTCCATGCCCTCTGGCTGGAAAACCGCCTCCCGGCCCCGCGCGCCCCCCGCGCGCGCACCGCGAAGGCCCAAACCGCGCCCACGCGCCCGCTCCCCCCGCCGATCCCGCGCGCCAAGGGTTGGTTCATGAACGCCGGCCGGCACCATGCCGGCCTCGCGCATGCCCAGCTCAACGCCTTCCTGGAACGCGCAGACCTCCCGCAATTCCTCGCCGCCGTCCCCCGGGCCGGCCGCTATCTGCGCCCGCTCTGCCGCCTGCTGGCCGTACCCCAGCCGGCATTCCTCGCTTTGCCGCCGCGCCCCCGCCGCACGCGCACCCCGCGCCCCCGCGCCACACCTCCGCGACGGCCCAGCCTGCGCAACCCCCAGCTCCCGCCCGGCGACCCGCCCTTCCGCCCCTACGTCCTCGCCGCCGCGCGCTACTTCCAAAAAACATACGGCAACGGCACCTAGCCTCCGCACGCTCAATCCGTTCCGAAATCGGTCTGTTCCGGATAAAGCCAACCATTGCAACCCGAACCCCAGCCCCGGCATCATCCCCCCATGCGCCGCCTCCTTCTCCTCGCCGCCCTCCTGGCCCCGTTCTCCGCCATGGCCCAAACCCCGGCCCCGGCCGCGCCGCAAGCACGCCCCGATGGGCGCCCCGATGGACGCAGAGGCGAAACCGACGCCCTGCTCGATGCCCTGAAGAAAGCCGACTCGGAAATGGCCGCCGCCTCCTTCGAGGCCAAGCTGCGCGAATCCTGGCTCCGCGCCGGCGCCCCGGTCGCCGCCCTCCTGCTCGGCAAGGGCACCCGCAACCTGCGCAACGACGCCGACGACGAAGCGCTCGATGATTTCGACGCCGCCCTGGTGATCGACCCCGACTACATGGAAGCCTTCAACCGCCGCGCCATGGTCCGCGCCACCCTCGGCGACTACCGCGGCGCCCTGGCGGATATCCAGGAGGTATTGAAGCGCGAACCCCGCCACTTCGGCGCCTTCCAAACCCTCTCCCGCATCGCCGAAGCCCGCCAGGACTACACCGGCGCGCTGCGCGCCTGGGAAAAGGTCCTGGACCTCGCCCCCAAGCTCCCCGGTGGCGAGGAACGCCTCAAAACCCTGAAACTCAAGGCCCAAGGCGAAGAATCGTAGGGCGGGTCGCCAAAGGCGGACCCGCCACCCCGCCTACCGCGCGCCGGCTGCCCCCGGAAACAACACCACCCGCAGCGTCTGCACAATGATCAGCAGATCAAACAACACCGAGAAATTCTTCACGTAATACAGGTCGTAGCCCAGCTTCGCCCGCGCATCCTCGATCGTCGCGCCATAGGGGTAGTTGATCTGCGCCCACCCCGTCAGCCCAGCCTTCACCGCCAGCCGTTCGCCGAAGAGCGGTATCTTCTCGGAAAGCTCACCGATGAATTCCGGCCGCTCCGGCCGCGGCCCCACCAGCGCCATGTCGCCGCGCAGCACATTGATCAATTGGGGAATTTCGTCGATCCGCGTATGCCGCAGGAACCGCCCGAACTTCGTCACCCGCGCATCGCCGGCCGCCGCCCACTGCGCCCCCGCCTTTTCCGCATCCACCCGCATCGTCCGCAGCTTCAGGATGCGGAACTGCCGCCCCCCCTGGGTCACCCGCGTCTGCGCATACAGGATCGGCCCGCCATCCTGCAGCTTCACCGCGATCGCCGCCGGCACCAGCAGGAAGGCCCCGAAGACCAGGCCCAGAAGGCTCACCGTCACGTCCATCGCCCGCTTCAGCATCCGGTCCATCGGCCCGAACCGGAACCCGTCGGAATACAGGAACCACCCCAGCTCCATCCACGCCAGGTCCACCCGCCGCGCCTCGTGCTCGATGAAGGCCAGATGCTGCACCACCGGAAACCCGGCCTTCTTGCAGTCCAGCAGCTTCTCCAGCTTCATCCCCCGCCGTTCGTCCGGCGCCACCACGATCTGGTCCACATCATGCGCCACCGCCAGCGCCAGGTAGTTGTCCTCCGTCGCCACCACCACGGTCTGCCCGGCCGCCCGGCCAAGCTCCGGATGCCGCATGCCCAGCGCCTTGTCGTGCACGAACAGCAGGTCGAACTGCGCCTCGCCCACCATCGCCACCAGCTGCGCCGCCCGCTCCCCGGCGCCGACCACCATGATCCGCCGGCGGAACACCCCGCGATGCAGCAGCGCATGCAGCGCCAGCCGTGCCAGGGCGCCGCAGATCGTGAAGCCCACCGCCGCCCCGGCCCAAAGATGCGTCAGGTCCACCCGCCGGCCCGCCGGCACCAGGGCCTCCCAGCCCCACTGCACCGCGGCCGCGGCCACCAGCGCCAGCCCCGTGGCCAGCGGCAGCCGCGCGATCGCCCCACGCGTCCCCAGGATCGCATCGCGGCGATAGAGCCCCAGCGCGTACAGAAGGATCAGCTGCAGAACCGGATAGGGCGCCAGCCCGGCCTCGCCCACCAGCGCCCACCATGGCCCTTCGTCCAGCAGCGCCAGCAGCACCGGCCAGAATCCGGCCAGCAACACCACGTCCAGCGCGAACAGCGCCGCACCGGTCCGCGGCGCCCTTAACCGGCGCACGTTGTCATCCCATTGCATACCCCGGAGCCTAGGGGATGAAAGTTGAACAACAGGTTGCTTTCCAGATCCACTGACCCGCTCGTGACCAACCGTCAGGTAGTTCCAACAGCTATGGAACGGCCTGAAACGAAGTGCAACACCAAGCGAGCCTCAGCGGTCGGTCAGCCGCAGTTCGATCCGCCGGTTGCGGGCATAGGCCTCCGGGGTGTCCGCGGGGTCCAGCGGCTGGTTGTCGCCGAACCCCGTTGCCGCGAGGCGATTGGCCGGAATGCCCGCCAGGGCCAGCAGCCGCACCACCGTGATCGCCCGGCTGGCCGAAAGCTCCCAGTTGCTGGCGAATCGCGCCCCGCTCACCGGCTGCCGGTCGGCATGC
The DNA here is from genome assembly GCA_027483995.1 of Acetobacteraceae bacterium. Taxonomy (GTDB): domain Bacteria; phylum Pseudomonadota; class Alphaproteobacteria; order Acetobacterales; family Acetobacteraceae; genus CAMDGX01. The sequence goes on along the minus strand of JAIXTK010000406.1, from coordinate 9,034 downwards.
CCGTCCACCCGCAGCATCCAGTTCACATCGGCCGGAATCGCCTTGGCGACATCACGCAGCGTATCCGCCAGCCGGAACATCTGCTCCACCCCGGCCGGCGTCAGCTCCGCGCTGCCCACGGGGAACAGCACCTCGCTCTGGAACACGAAGCGGTCGCCCACCACCTGCACGCCCGGCCGCCCGGCCAGCACCTCGCGCAGCCGGCCGAAGAACTCGCTGCGATAGCCCTGCAGCTCCTCCACCTTCTGCGCCAGCGCTGCGTTCAACCGCTGGCCCAGGTTCACGATCTGCGAATCCTTGTCGCGGGCACTCGCCTCGCTCGCCTCCAGCGCCCGACCCACCGCGGCAAGCTGCCCGCGCAGCTCCTCCATCTGGCGGTTCAGCAGCGCGATCTGGGCCCGCGCGCTCTCGCCCAGCCGCTGCTCCTCGGCCAGCTGTGCCGCCACCGCCGCGCGCCGCTCCGCCTCGGTGGTGGCCCGCACCGCCGCATCGCGTGACTGCTTCTCAAGCTCGTCGCGCAGCGCCGTCAGCGCCCGCATCTGCTCGGCCATGCGCGCGAGATCCGAAAGCCGCGCCTCGATCGTCGCCCGGTCCGCCCGCACGGTGCGGTCCAGCTGCTCCATCTGCGCGCGCATCTCGGCCAGCCGCGCCGTCGTGGCCTGCAACTCGCGCTGCGCGGCCATCAGCGCCGATTGCGCCGCCGTCAACTCCTGCTGCGTGCCCTCCAGCGTGCGCCGGTTGGCATCCAGCGCCGTGCGCGCCCCTTCCAGGTCCCGCCGCATGGTGGCCAGCGCTGCCGCATTGGTCGCCGCATCCTGCGCCGCGGCATCGGCGCGCCGCGCGATATCCGCCCCTTGCGCCATCTGCTGCGCACTGCGCGCCTCGGCGGATTGCGCCTGCGCCTCCGCATCCGCCAGCCGCGCCGAAAGCCGATCGCGCTCGGCCAGCGCCGTATCCCGCTCGCCCTGGGTGCGCTGCTGGTCTGTCCGCAGCGCCGCCAGCTGCTGCGCCAACGTATCGCGCGCCGCCGCCGCCGCCGTCAGGTCCCGATTGAGCTGCGCCACCGCCAGCCGCAACTCGCCCGCCCGGCTGCGCTCCAGGGAGAGCATTTCGGAAAGCTCGCTCACCTGCCGGTTCACCCGGTCCAGCGCCCGGTCCCGCCCGGTCAGCGCCACGGACAGGAAGGCCTGGCCCAGCACGAAGACCAGCAGCACGAAGATCAGCACCATCAGCAGCGTGGACAACGCGTCCACGTAGCCCGGCCAGGGGTTCAGGTGCTCGCCATGCCCGCCGCCGCGCCGCCGCAATGCCACCGGGCTACCTCGGCGGCTCGGCGGCCAGCGCCGCGATGGTGCGGGTCAGGATCTTGATCTCGCTGCGCAGCTCCGCCGTGGATTGCAGCCGCCCCTGCTCGGCCTCCGCCACCAGGCGCTGCAGCGTGAGCTCGATGGTGCGCAGATGGCCGCGCATCGCCTCCTCGTTGCCATGGTCGCCCAGCCGGGCCAGCGCGGGGGTGAGCGCCTGCTGGCTCTCGGCGATGCGCAGCATCAGCTGCTGGCTGGCCCGCATCGTGTCCGTCAGCCCGGCCAGCCGCTCCGTGAGGGCATTCAGCGCCGCGGTGCCCTCGCGCCGGTCATCCTCGCCGCGCAGCAAGGTGCGCTGCAGGCTTTCCATGTTCTCTGCCGTCTGCTCCAGCAGCGCCTGCACATAGACCGGAACCGATCCCTCGCCCTCGCCGCCCAGCACGCCGGAGGAGACGCGGGTAAGGCTGGCCAGCCACTCCTCCAGCTCATTGTAGAAACGGTTCTGCGCCTGCCCGGCGGTGAGGTCGAGGAACCCCAGCACCAGCGCGCCGGCCAGGCCCAGCATGGAGGCGGAGAACGCCGTGCCCATGCCGCGCAGCGGCTTGTTCAGCCCGGTCTTCAGCTGCTCGAACAGCGCGTTGATGTCGCCCGAGCCCACCGACATGCCGGCGATCACATCGGCCACCGCGCCGATGGTCAGCAGCAGGCCCCAGAAGGTGCCGAGCAGGCCGAGGAAGATCAGCAGCCCGATCATGTAGCGCGAAAGCTCGCGCTTCTCGTCCAGCCGGGCGGCGATGGTATCCAGCATGGAGCGCATCGCCTGGGAGGAGATGGTGAAGCGCTCCCCCTCCCGCTTGCTGCTGCGGGCGGCGAGCATGCTGACCATCGGCGCCAGCAGCTTCGGCGAGGGCAGGGCGGCAAGGCTGGGGCGGCTGCGCTGGAAGGTCTCCAGCCAGTTCACCTCCGGCGCCAGCGCCAGCACCTGGCGGAAATTCCAGAACACGCCGCCCAGCAGCACCGCCAGGATCACGGAGTTCAGCAGCGGGTTGGCGGTGAAGGCGATCAGTAGCTCGGCGCCAAGCAGGGCGGTGACGCCCAGCACCAGCACCAGGAAGATGATCATCCGGATCAGGAAGACGGTCGGGCGCGTCATGGGGCGGGCCTGGGAAGGGTGATGGCGAGGTCCGCACGGTCCGGCGGGCCGTCGGCGATGGGGGGGCTGGCGCCGAGCGCGCGCACGATGATGCGCGGCGAGGCGATGCCCTCGGCGATCAGCACGCCACGGGTGGCGAGCGCACGGGCGAGCGAGAGGCGGCGCGCCACGGAGGGATCCTCCGGCGAGCCGGGCGCGAAGGCGGAGATGGCGATGCTGGCCTGGGCCGGCAGGCCGCGGGCGACATCGCGCAGCACCTGGACGGTGGCCGGGCTGAGGGCCGAGAGTCCTGCGCCGAAGGTGACGCGCCAGCCATCGCCGGTGCGGGCCGCGCCGCCCGGGGCGCCGGCCAGGATCTCGATCACCGGCGGCGGCGGGGCAGGGCGGGTGGGCACTGCCAGCGGCGGCGGGATCACCGGCGGGCCCGGCGGGGCGAGCGGCATCAGCGGCGGCGGTGCGGCGGGCGCCTCCACCACTTGGGGCGCGGGACCGGGCGCGGCGGGCGGGATCACCGGTGCCGCGATGGGGGCATCCGGCATGGTGGGGGCCGGTGGCGGTGGCGGCGGGGGTGGCGGCACGGCCTGCTGGGCGCGCGTCTGGCCGCGCGGCGCCGGCTGCTGCTGCGCGTCCGCGGCGGCGGGCAACAGGGCCAGGGCAGTGGTCAGCACGAGCAGGGGAGGGATGAAGGGCATGGGTGCAACTACCCTACCGGAGCCCGGGCGCCGGCTCAATGAAACCGGCAAGACATCTCTGTCTAGCTGCCGCTGCGCATGGCGGCGGCCAGGCCATCGAGCACCGCCTCGCGCAGCGGCTCATGCAGGTGGGTGTTGGCGGCCACCACCTCGCCGGAGGCCAGAGGGTCCTGCCCGCCATGCGGGTCGGTCACGTAGCCGCCGGCCTCGCGCACGATCAGCAGGCCGGCCGCCATGTCCCACGGCTTCAGGCCGAGTTCCCAGAACCCCTCGTAGCGGCCGGCGGCCACCCAGGCGAGATCGAGCGCGGCGGCGCCGAAGCGGCGGATGCCGGCCACCTGCGGCATCAGCGTGGCCAGGGTGCGGGCGAAGGCAAGCTGGCGGCGCTGCGGCACGATGGCAAACGGAATGCCGGTGGCGAACATTGCCGCCTGCATGTCGCGCCGGCCGGAGACGCGCAGGCGGCGCTCGTTGAGGAAGGCGCCCGCACCCTTCTCGGCCCAGAACATCTCGTCCACCGCCGGGGCATAGACGCAGCCGGCGACGATTTCGGTGGTGCCATCCTGCAGGCGGCGTTCCAGCCCGATGGAGATGGCCCAGTGCGGGATGCCGTGCAGGAAGTTGCTGGTGCCGTCCAGCGGATCGACGATCCAGCGCCAGGTCCAGTTCTCGCTGCCGGATTCGCCGGATTCCTCCATCAGGAAGCCGTAGCCCGGCCGGGCCTTGGCGAGGTCGCTGCGGATCGATTCCTCGGCGCGCAGATCCGCCTGGCTCACGAAGTCGCCCGGGCCCTTCACGCTGACCTGGAGCTGCTCGACCTCCGCGAAATCCCGCAGCAGGCGCTTGGCGGCGCGGGAGGCGGCGTTCTGCATGACCGTCATGTGGGCGGACAGGCGCAGGGCCATGGCGAAAACTCCTGGAAGCTCAAAAGATCATGGGGCGGACTTGCGTCCGCCCCATTGGAAGGCAGGCAGGGCGGGAGCGGGCGCGGTTCAGCCCTTGAAGCGCTCCACGTAAGTGGAATCCTCGATGCGCACCACAATGCGTTCGCCGGCCTCGATGAAGGGCGGCACCTGGACCTTCACGCCGTTGGACAGCTTGGCCGGCTTGTAGGAGGAGGAGGCGGTCTGCCCCTTCACCACCGGATCGGCTTCCACAACCTCCAGGATGGCGGTGGAGGGCAGGTGGACGGCGACGGGGTCGTTCTCCACCAGATCCACTTCGATGGTCATGTTGTCCTGCAGGTAGGGCAGCTGGTCACCGAGGAGCTCGGCGGGGATCATCGCCTGCTCGAAGGTCTCGGGATCCATCAGGACGAGGTTGTCGCCGTCGGAGTAGGAGTAGGTGTATTCCTTCTGGTCGGTCTGCAGGCGCTCCACGGTATCGGCGGTGCGCCAGCGCTCATTGGTCTTGTTGCCGGTCTTGAGGTTGCGCATCTCCACCTGGATGAAGGCGCCGCCCTTGCCAGGGGTGATGATCTGCTGCTTGAGCACGGTCCAGCGCTGGCCTTCGTGCTCGAGCACCTGGCCGGCGCGGATCAGGTTCGCCTGCTGCTTCATCGTCACTCTCGCGGATAGGGTGCGGTTCGGAGCGCGGTGTCTAGACGGAACGGGCCGGGCGGGCAAGAACGGGCCGGCGTTGTCTTGCGGGAGGGTTGTATGCCGTACGCGTATCTGCTGGCCGATGTGTTCACCGACCGGGCCTATGGCGGCAACCAGCTGGCCGTGCTGCCGGATGCCGAGGGGCTGGACACCGCGCAGATGCAGGCGATCGCGCGGGAGTTCAACCTGTCGGAAACCACCTTCGTGACCCCTGGCGCCGCACCTGGGCGGTTCCGGGTGCGGATCTTCACGCCGGGGGCGGAGTTGCCGTTTGCCGGGCATCCGATCGTCGGGACCGCATTGGCGCTGCGCCATCTCGGCCGCGTGGCCGGGGAATGCGTGTTCGAGCTGAAGGTGGGGCCGGTGCGGGTGGAGGTGGGCGAGGGCACGGCGACCTTCCATCGCGAGGGCGCGCCGGAGGTGCGGCAGCCCGGCGTGCCGGATGCCGAGATCGCGGCGATGGTGGGCGTGCCGCAGCTTGCGGCGCCGGCCTTCGAGGCGGGCTACGGCACGGCGTTCCTGTTCCTGCCGCTGGCCGACCGGGCGATGGTGGCGCATTCGCGTTTGCGGCTGGAGGCGTGGCAGGCGGCAGAGGCGCGGCTGTGGGGGCACGGCGCCTATGTCTATGCCGTGACCGGCGTGCAGGACGGGGTGACGCAGGTGCACGCGCGGCTGTTCGCGCCGGACCTGGGCGTGGGCGAGGACCCGGCGACGGGCTCGGCGGCGGCGGCGCTGGTGGGCAGCCTGCCGGGGCCGGCGGATGGGGTGCATCGCGTGGCGATCACGCAGGGGGTCGAGATGGGGCGGCCGAGCCTGATCCATGCCACGGCCACGCGGGTGGGTGGGGTGGTGCATGCCATCACCATCGGCGGTGGTGCGGTGGTGGTGGGGGAGGGGCGCCTGCTCCGCGTGCCGTGATGCCGCGCTGGCATCCTGAGAGCCTGGAGGCACGCATGGGCTTCCTGCGCCGGCGCGCGCGCGTGGCCGCGGGGGTGCGGGCCTTTTTTGGCGCGCGCGGCTACCTGGAGGTGGAGACGCCCTATGCCGTGGTGGCGCCGGGGGAGGAGGTTCACCTGGCCACCTTCGCCACCGAGCAGGTGACGCCGGAGGGGGAGCGCCGCGCGCTGCGGCTGCATACCTCGCCGGAATTCGCGATGAAGAAGCTGCTGGCAGGCGGCGTCGGGCGCTGCTTCCAGCTGGCGCGGGTGTGGCGCAACGGCGAGGGCAGCGACCTGCATGCGCCGGAATTCACCATGCTGGAATGGTACCGGCCCGGCGGCACGATGGACGACCTGATCGAGGAGACCTTCGCCCTGCTGCAGGCGGTGCTGCCGCCGGTGGTGACCTGCCGGGGGATCACCGTTTCGCTGGAAGGCTTTGAATGCCTGACGGTTGCCGAGGCTTTTTCGCGCCATGTGGGAGCGGATCTGCTTGGCACGTTCGATGACGCGCCCGCCCTGGCGGCGCAGGCCGGGGTGCGGCTGCGCGAGGGGGAGGACTGGGAGGATCTGTTCTTCCGGCTTTTGCTGGACCGCGTGGAGCCGGCGATCGGGCGGGCGATGCCCACTTTCCTGACGCACTGGCCAGCGGCGCAGGCGGCACTGGCCCGCAAGGATCCCGCCGACCCCCGCGTGGCGGAGCGGTTCGAGCTGTTCGCCTGCGGGATGGAACTGGCCAACGCCTTCGTGGAACTGACGGACCCCGTGGAGCAGCGGGCGCGGTTCGAGGTGGACCGGGCGCGGCGGCAGGCGCTGTATGGCGGGCCGGATTGGCCGATGGACGAGGAATTCCTCGCAGCCCTGGAGCATGGTTTGCCTGACTGCGCCGGCATCGCGCTGGGCTTCGACCGGCTGGCGATGCTGGCCGGCGGCGCGGACCGGATCAACCAGGTGCTGTGGCTGTGAGGGCGTTGTTTCTGGTGCTTCTGCTGGCCGGCTGCGCGCGGGATTCCGCCGCGGCGCTGGAGGCGAAGCTCGGCGCGCTGGTGGGCCGGCCGGTGGCCGAGCTGGCGGCGCGGATGGGCGCTCCGCGCATGGTGGAGCGCAACGAGGCGGCCGGTGGCGAGACCGTGCTGGCGTGGCGCATCGTGTGGCCGGAGGGCGACGGGTGGTTCTCGCGCTGGGGCTCCGGCGAGGCGCGGAACCTTGTGTGCGACATCACCTTCACCAGCCGCGATGGGCGCGTGACCGGGTATCGCCATGCGGGCGAGGCCTGCGGCTGGGGTGGGCTGCCGGGGGTGCTGCCATAACGGCGTGCGCTGCCCTGGCGATGCCATGATCGCTGGCGACAAGGTCGGACGGAGGTGGCGCATGCGAGGCATGGTGATCGGACTGGTGCTGCTCGCCCTGGCGGGCTGCGGCGACCCCGGGCGGGAGGAGCTGGAGGGGCGGCTGGGGGAACTGGTGGGCACCAGCGAGACGGAGCTGGTGCGGCGCATGGGCGTTCCGGCCCGGGTGGTGGAAGCGGGCGGGCGACGGTTCCTGGCCTATTCGCAATCCTGGCTCGACACCGGCTACATGCCCGGGGCGGCGGCGGCCGGGTTGGGCGGCTTTGGACCGCGTGGCGGGTTCGGCATGGGGTATGGATTCGGCGGGCCGCTGCTGGTGGAGCGCAATTGCGAGGCGACCTTCGAGGTGGCCAATAGCCGGGTGGCGGCGTTCACGCTGCGCGGCAATGCCTGCCGGTGGATCAACTGGCCGGCGCAATCCTAGGTCGCGTTCGCGGCCTGGATCGCCTGGTTCATCGCGCGCACGCCGGCGCCGGGGCCTTGCGGATGGTTCCAGACGGCGCCGACGACGGCGAGGAAATCCGCCCCCGCCTGCACCAGCGGGGCGCAGTTCTCCGCCGTGATGCCGCCGATGGCGACGCAGGGGATTTCCATCATCTCCGACCACCACTGCAGGATATCGGGCGAGGCGCGGAACTTCGCGTCCTTGGTGGTGGTGGGGAAGAAGGCGCCGAAGGCCACGTAGTCGGCGGTTTCGTCGCCCGCGGTCATGGCGAGGTCGCGGCTGTCGTGGCAGGTGACGCCGAGGGTGAGATCGGGGCCGAGGATCTTGCGGGCGGTGGTGGCCGGCGTGTCCTGCTGGCCGACATGGGCGCCGTCGCAGCCGTGCTTCACGGCGAGGTCCGGCCGGTCGTTCATCAGGAAGGCGACGCCGCGGGATTGCACCACGGGGCGGAGGGCGTCGATGGCGCGCTTCAGGGCGTCGTCTTCAAGGTCCTTCAGGCGGAGCTGCACGGCACCGACATCGCCGGCATCGAGCGCTTCCGCCATCAGGGATGGAAATGTTTTCAGATCAATGGCCGGCGGGGTGATCAGATAGAGTCGGCAGCCCTGTTCACTCTCGCCGGCCATCGGATCAGGCCTTGCCCTGGTAGATCTCGATGATCTTGGCAAGCATCGCCAGCGCATCGGCCTTGGGGCGCTGGAAGGTGTTGCGGCCGATGATGGAGCCGTTGGCGCCACCGTCGCGCAGGCCGCGGACTTCCTCGTAGAGGCCTTCCAGGTCCTTCGCCTCGCCGCCCGAGAACACCACGATGCGGCGCCCGGCGAAGGAGGCCTGCATCACGTGTTCCACGCGCTTGGCCAGCGTGGAGGTGTCGATCTTCTGCGCCTCATAGACCTTCTTGGCGGCATCCAGGCCCATGGCGCCCGTGGGCGGCTTCACCTTGATGATGTGCGCGCCCATCAGCGCGGCCATGTGCGCGGCATAGGCGCAGATGTCGATCGCGGTTTCGGCTTCCTTGGAGATGTTCGGGCCGCGCGGGTAGGACCAGCAGACCACGGCGAGGCCGGCGGACTTGGCTTCATCGGCCAGTTCGCGCAGCTCTTCCATCTGGTCGAAGGCGTATTCGCTGCCGGGGTAGATGGTGAAGCCGATGGCCGAGCAGCCGAGGCGCAGCGCGTCGTTCACCGAGGCGGTGACGGCCTGGTCCTTGCTGGTGGCCAGCGAGTTGGACGAGTTCATCTTCAGGATGGTCGGGATGGCGCCGGCGTAGGAATCGGCGCCCGCCTCGATCATGCCGAGCGGGGCGGCGTAGGCCGAGAGGCCGGCATCGATCGCCAGCTGGAAATGGTAGTGCGGATCATAGGCGGCGGGGTTGGGCGCGAAGGAGCGGGCCGGGCCATGCTCGAAGCCCTGGTCCACCGGCAGGATCACCAGCTTGCCGGTGCCGCCGAGCTTGCCCTCCATGAGGATGCGGGCAAGGTTGCCCTTGGTGCCGGGGTTGTCGCTCTCATACCAGTCGAGGATTTTCTTGACGCGTTGGGTGATCCGCATG
>JAIXTK010000259.1 GCA_027483995.1 Acetobacteraceae bacterium | reverse complement strand
CTCGATCATCCTGGCGTGGGAGGAACTGCTCTTCGCCCTCGTGCTCACCAACCGCGCCGCCTCCACCGTGCCCGTGGTCATCTCCGGCATCGCCGGCGACACGGTAAACGGCGCCAACTGGGGCGCGCTGACGGCCGTCGGCACCATGACGGTGATCCCCGTGGTGATCTTCGCGTTGCTCGTGCAGAAATGGCTGATCCAGGGGCTCGCCGATGGCGCGACCAAAGGCTAGCGCGGCTTGGCCGCGACAAAAGGGTAACGCGCCAGCCCGGGAGAAGGTGGAGCACGTCCACCTCACCAAATCCGGCCTCGCGCGCCAGCACATCCAGGAACTGATCCTCTCTGGCGCCGTGCGCGAGGGCCAGCACCTCACGGCGCGCGAGGTGTGCGAGGCCGTGGGCATCAGCGAAACCCCGGTGCGCGAAGCCATCCGCGGCCTGGCCGCCGAGGGCTGGCTGGAACTGAACGCCCATCACGGCGTGGTCGTCGCCACCCTGCGCGCCGAACACATCGCCGAAATCCACGCCCTGCGCGGTGTGCTCGCGGCCCTCGCCGTGGAACTCGGCGCCGCCAGCTACACCGCCGAAACCTTTGCCGCACTCGATCGCAATATCGCCGAAAGCGAACGCGCCGTGGCCGCGCACGACACCGCCGCCTATGCCCGTCTCAACCGCGAATTCCACCTGCTGATGTGCGACACCCCGCACACGCCCTGGACCATGCGCCTGACCTCCAGCCTCACCGCCCAAACCTCCGCCCAACGCCGCGGCTTCGATGCGATCCCAAATCGCCTGCGCGCCTCGCTCGCCGAACACCGCGCCATCCTCGCCACACTGCGCCAAGGCAACCCGCGCCGCGCCGCTGCCCTGCTGGTGGAACACGAACGCAACGCCGGCGCCGCCCTTATCGCAGCACTGAGCGACCAGCGCCGCGCCGCGGAATAGCGGCGCCGTCTCCAGCCCGTACGGGCTTTGCGGCCTCCTGATATCGGTTAAAATGTGGGCGATCATCGCCTCGTATTCACTATCGATTCATCGTTCGCGCGAAGCGCGAGGAGACGCACGATGCCCACCAACCTGCGCTATTTCGTGCAGTTCCGCGACCAGAACGGGGCGGTGGTCCAGGCCAACGGCGCCTCATGGTTCGCCATCGAGGGCCTGGCCTTCGCCACCACAAGCGTGCTCGTGCTCAGCATCAGCATCGGTGCCAGCAGGATCGAGTACGGGCCGCTCTCCTTCACGCTCCAGCCCAGCGCCCTGTTGCCAAGGCTGTTCAACTTCTCCGCCGCAGGCAACCGCCTCACCCAGGTGGAGATCGCCGGCTACGATCCCACCGGCGCCCAGCTGCGCCAGAACATCCTCCTCAAGGCCGTCGGCGTCACCGGCCTCGATGCGGGCGATGCCGGGGCCGAGACCGTCACCCTGCAGTATGGCGGCCTGCTTCTGCAGAATGTCGATGCCGATGGACGCCGCCGGCCGGCCAGCGGCTGGAACCTCATCCGCAACACCCCCGACAATACCACCCAGCCGCTCGACGGCAGCACGGATCACGGCTTCGCCGCCGCCCTCACCGAACTCCCCACAGCCGCCGCAGACCCGGGCACGCTGACCTATTTCGTCCAGTTCCGCGACAGCAACGGCACCTTCCTCGCCGGCAACAACGGCGAGACCTGGTTCGCCATCGCCGGCCTGTCCTTCGCCCGGCAGAACGTGTTCGATTTCACGACCTCCACCCCTGGGGCCGGAAAGATCGATTTCGGCGGCCTGTCCTTCACCCTGGCGCCGCAATCGGCCCTTTCGATCCTGCTGGCCCGCCAGGCCGCCGGCACCCTTTTCCAGAGGGTCGAGATCGCCGGCTATGCCGGCAGCGGCACCGGCGCGCGCATGGTGCAGAACCTGATGCTCATCTCCCCGGTCGGCATCGCCGCTCTCGGCACGGGCAGCACCGGCGCCCAGACCGTCACCCTCGAATACGGCACCCTCGTGGAGCGCAGCTACGCCCGCAACCTCGCCGGCACCAACACGCTCGCCAGCAGCTACACCTGGGACAGCATCCGCTCCGTCTCCAACACCAGCGCCAGTACAACCACCGCCGCACCGCTCGTCGGCGTTGCCTGCTTCCTGCGCGGCACCCGTATCCTGACGGCGCGCGGCGAGGTGGCGGTGGAGCATCTCGCCATCGGCGAGCGCATCCCCACGGCGGGCGGCCGGATGCGCCGGGTGCGCTGGATCGGCTACCGCACGCTGATGCCCCGTCGGCATGCGCGGCCGTGGGACGTGATGCCGGTGCGGGTCGCGGCTGGCGCGTTCGGGCCGGGCCGGCCGCAGCGGGACCTGGTGCTCTCGCCCGACCATGCCGTGCATGTCGCGGGCGCGCTGGTTCCGGTGCGCTATCTGCTCAACGGCGCCACGATCACGCAGGAGCCGGCCGGGCGGGTGACGTACTATCATGTCGAGCTGGCCGACGAGTCCGGCGCGGCGGTGCACGACGTGCTGCTGGCAGAGGGGCTGGCCTGCGAGAGTTTCCTGGATACCGGCAACCGCAGCGCCTTCGCCAATGGCGGCGCCGCGGTGGCGCTGCATCCGCATTTCGCGCGCGAGGTCTGGGCGGCGCGGGCCTGCGCGCCCCTGGTGCGCGGCGGGCGAACGCTGGTGGCGGTGCGGGCCGCTTTGCATGCCAGGGCGCTGGCGCTGGGCCATGTCACCACCGCCGATCCCGATCTGTGCCTGTGGGTGGATGGGCGCATCCTGCCGGCGACCTGGGCGGGCGACATCGCGTGCTTCGACGTGCCGGCGCGGGCGCGCGATGTGCGGCTGGTATCGCGCGCCATGGTGCCGGCGCAGCTGCGGCCGGAGAGCCGCGACCATCGCCGCCTGGGCGTGGCGGTGACGGCTCTGGCGATCGATGGCTGCGCCATCCCGCTGGACGATCCGGCGCTGGCCGATGGCTGGCACGATGGCGAGCCGGATCTGCGCTGGACCGATGGCGATGCCGCCCTGCCCTGCGGCGGCGGCGCCACCGTGGCGGTGACGGTGGCGCCGCTGGAGCGTTACTGGATGTCGCTCAGTGCCACACCGCCGGCAGCGTGGTCAGCCCGCGCAGGGTGAAGCTGCGGCGCCACTTCGGCGTGTCGCGCTCCGGCAGTTCCAGCGTCGGCAGGCGACGGATCAGGCCGGCGAAGGCTTCCTGGGCTTCGATGCGGGCGAGCTGGGCACCGAGGCAGAAATGGATGCCGCCGCCGAAGGACAGGGGCGTGACCTTCTGGCGGGTGATGTCCAGGCGGTCGGGTTCGGCGAAGGCATCGGGGTCGCGATTGGCAGCCCCCAGGAAGCACACCACCTGCGCGCCCTTGGGCAGGGGCACGCCGGCGAGTTCCACGTCT
>JAIXTK010000333.1 GCA_027483995.1 Acetobacteraceae bacterium | reverse complement strand
GATGCGGCGGTGCTGTGGGAGCTGCGGGCGCCGCGGGTGGTGCTGGCGGCGCTGGTCGGCGGGGCGCTGGGGCTATCGGGCGCGGTGCTGCAGGGGGCGTTGCGCAATCCGCTGGCCGATCCCGCGCTGCTGGGTATCGGCGGTGCGGCGGGCGTGGGGGCGGTGGCGGCGTTCTATTGGGGGCTGGGTATCGTCGCGGTGCCGCTGGCTGGGTTGCTGGGGGCGGGGGCGGGCTGCGCGCTGCTGTTCGCACTGGCGGGGCGGACGTTGTCGGCCACTGCGCTGGTGCTGGCCGGCGTGGCGATCGCGGCGCTTGCTTCGGCATTGCAGGTGCTGGTGCTGTCGTTGGCGCCCAACCCCTATGCGCTGGCGGAGGCGACGTTCTGGCTGATGGGCGGGCTGGCCGACCGGGCGCCGCTGCATGTGGTGATGGCCGCGCCGCCGATCCTGCTCGGTGGCGCGCTGCTGCTGCGGCTGGGCCGGCGGCTGGATGCGCTGGCGCTGGGGGAGGAGGTGGCGGCGAGCCTGGGGGTGCCGGTTTCGCGCACCTTGGCGCTGGCGGCGGCGGGGGTGGCGCTTTCGGTGGGGGCGGCGACGTCGGTGGGCGGCGGGATCGGGTTTGTCGGGCTGGTGGTGCCGCATCTGCTGCGGCCTGTGTTGGGCGAGCGGCCCTCGGCGTTGCTCGGGGCGTCTGCGCTCGGCGGGGCGGCGTTGCTGCTGGCGGCGGACTGGGTGGCGCGGGTGGCGCCGCTGGTGCTGCCGCTGAGCCAGGAGCCGCCGCTGGGGGTGCTGACGGCGCTGCTGGGCGCGCCGTTCCTGGTGCGCATTGCGCGGCGGGTGGCGGCGTGATCGGGTTTGCCGGCAGCGTGGCGCTGGCGGGGCGGACGGTGCTGCACGATGTGCGGTTCCAGGCCGGGGCTGGTGAGCTGGTGGCGGTGGTGGGGCCGAACGGGGCGGGGAAGTCGACCCTGTTGCGGGCATTGGCAGGGCTGCTGCCGGGCTGGCGGCCCGATCCGATCCGGGTGGCGTGGCTGCCGCAGGGGGCGCGCTGTGCCTGGGGGATGCGTGTGGCGGAGGTGGTGGCGCTGGGGCGGGTGCCGCATGGCGATGACGGGGGCGCGGCGGTGGAGGAGGCGATCGCGGCGTGTGGGCTGGCGGCGTTGCGCGGTGAGCGGATCGACCGGCTCTCGGGCGGGCAGCAGCGGCGGGTGATGCTGGCGCGGGTGCTGGCGGGGGCGCCTTCCGTGCTGTTGCTGGACGAGCCGGCGGCGGATCTGGATCCGGCGGCGGCGCATGAGGTGATGGCGCTGTTGCGGGCGCGGGCGGAGGCGGGGGCCTGCGTGGTGGCGGTGCTGCACGATATCGGGCTGGCGCTGCACCATGCGACCCGGATGGTGGTGGTGGATGGCGGGCGGATCGTGGCGGATGGCGAGCCGGCGGCGGTGCTGCCTGCGGCGGCTGCGGCGTTCGGGTTGCCTTACGGGTTGAGCCATCGGCCGGGGCTGTTGCCGCCGTGACGGGGGCGGCGCGGTTGCGGTTATGGGGCGTCGCCTCCTTGCTGCTGCATGCGGCGCTGTGGCTGGCGCTTTTGCTGGGGCCCGGCCTGGTGGGGCGCAAGCTGGCGGAGGCGCCGCTGGAGCCCGCGGTGGTGGACGTGGTGCTGGGCGAGGGCGGCGAGACGGTGCGGCCGGAGAAGGACGAGGAGGCGAGCCCGTCGCCGGAGCCACCGGTGCCACCGCAGCCGGAGCAGAAGGAGGAACCGGCAGCGGAGGCCGCGCCCCCGCCCCAGCCGGAACCACCACCGCCGGAGGAGCCGGAAGAGACGGCGCCGCCGCTGCCGCCATTGCCGCCCTTGCCGCCGCCGCCGGTGGTGGCGCAGGCGCCCGAGCTGCCGCCGGCCCCGCCGATGCCGCGGATCGCGCTGCCCTCAGCGCCGCCGCCGAGCAGCGGAGGGCCGCCGGCGGTGCGGCTTGGGGATGCCGGCAAGCCGCCATATGCCGACCTGCTGGACCCCGAGAACAACCGCTTTCGCGCCGCCACGCAGGACAATGGCAACCGGATGCCGGGCTATCCGCTGGAGGCGGCGCGCAAGCTGGAATCCGGCACGGTGAAGCTGCAGCTTTTCGTGGATACCGCCGGGCGGGTGGCCAATGCGCTGGTGGTGAAGTCTTCCGGCTCCGCCGTGCTCGATCGGGCGGCGCGGGAACAGGCACTGACCTGGAACTTCACGCCGGCCAAGCGGGACGGAAAGCTGGTGCCGGACATTGTGGAAATTGAAATCGAGTTCAGATTGCTCTGAGCGATTGGAGACATGACATGGTGCGGATCGACAGGGTGGTGACGCGGGGCGGGGACACTGGCGAGACATCGCTGGGCGATGGCACGCGGGTGCCGAAGGATGCGCTGCGGGTGGAAGCCTATGGCGAGGTGGACGAGGCCAATGCGGCGCTGGGGATGCTGCGGCTGCATTGCGAGGGCGAGGCGGATGCGATGCTGGGGCGCATCATGAACGATTTGTTCGACGTGGGCGCCGATCTGTGCGTGCCAGGTGCGGCCGGCGAACGGCTGCGGCTGACCGATGCGCCTTCCCTGCGGTTGGAGGCGGAGGTGACGGCGATGAATGCGGAGCTGCCGGCGCTGACGAGCTTCGTGCTGCCGGGCGGCACCCAGGGCGCGGCGCATGCGCACCTGGCGCGCACCCTGGTGCGGCGGGCGGAGCGGCGGGTGGTGGCGCTTTCGCACGTGGAGGAGGTGAACCCGGCGGTGGTGCGCTACCTCAACCGGTTGTCGGACCATTTGTTCGTGTTGGGGCGGTGGCTGAACGGCAAAGGGACCGGGGACGTGCTGTGGGTGCCCGGAGCAAACAGGTAAGAGCCTGTTTGATAACTCTACTCTGGCGGTCATCCGACGGCGATTTTCTGCGCTCCGGTGCTCACGGCCACCAGGCCGCTCCGCTCCGGTGCTCAAAAATCACCGACGGGCGGGGCCCAAGAGGGCCCCTCTGACTCGCCAGAGCGAGTTCTCAAGCAGGCTCTAAGGAAGGCCTTCTTTTTCTGAAGAAAAAGAAGCAAAAAGACTTCATTCGTTTG
>JAIXTK010000467.1 GCA_027483995.1 Acetobacteraceae bacterium | reverse complement strand
GGCGGCGAAGGCGGCTTCGAAGCCGGGGGCGGCGGAGTCGAGGCGCTTCATGTCGGCTCCAAATTTCCTAACGCAAGAAGCGAGGCTTCGCCTCACCTGCCAAGGGTCAAGCCCCCGGACCTTCTGACAAAGTATGGTCAGGCTGAACTTTTCAAACAGGCATTGCCTAATGCATTGCCCTCTTGGCTGGGAAGCGGCGCCTCACCTCTGACAGGCTCAGCACGCCCGCGGCGGTGAGCCAATCATCCGCCTGTTGAACCTTCTCTGTAGACCAGTCTTCTGACATTTCGATGCAATCGGCTACTGCCATTCTAACTCCTATAAGCGCTCGCTTCGGAGCTTTCTCAGCCATTTTGGCCAAGACCTGAATCGGATGGATTTCCGGTGGAACCGGCAGGCCGTCAGTCATGTAGCGGTCGAAGAACGCACCCATGAAGCGGGCCAAGTCGCTCGCTTCTTGGCGCTCTTCTGCTGACATACGTGATCTGGATTGCCCCAACGGCCTACCTCCGGTTTCGCTATCCCCGCGAACTCACCTCTCCATCATATTCATAGTCCGGAGAGGTCGTGTCTGTCAGGCGCGTATATCCTTCAAGAATTGGGCTTCATCGGCTCCGTCTTTGGGGGGCAGCGCAAAGACCTAGCCGTGCGTTCCCTCCCTACGCGGTTGCGGCCAGAGCATCCCTGAAGCGGGCGATCATGGCGCCGATGGCCTCGGGGCGGGTTTTCAGCGCGGTGCGGTTGACGATGAGGCGGCTGGTGACCTTGGCGATGACCTCGGTTTCCACCAGGCCGTTGGCCTTCAGCGTGGAGCCGGTGGCCACGAGATCGACGATGACGCGGGTGAGGCCGAGGGCGGGGGCCAGTTCCATCGCGCCGTTCAGGTGCACCACATCGGCGTTGATGCCGCGGCTGGCATAATGGCGACGGGCGATATTGGGGTATTTGGTGGCGACCTTGATGCGCGACCAGGTGCTGGGATCGTCGGTGCCCGCCGTGGCCTTCGGCTCCGCCACCGAGACGCGGCAGGCGCCGATGCCGAGATCGAGCGGGGCGTAGATCTCGGGGTAGTCGAATTCCATCAGCACATCGGCGCCGCAAATACCGATCTGCGCCGCGCCGAAGGCCACGAAGGTGGCGACATCGAAGCTGCGGACGCGCACGACATCGAGGCCCGGGTCGTCGGTGGCGAAGCGCAGGGCGCGGCTGTCCTCGTTGGCGTAGTCGGGGTTGGGATGGATGCCGGCGGCATGGAGCAGCGGGGCGCATTCCGCGAGGATGCGGCCCTTGGGGAGGGCAAGGATCAACGGGCCGGTGGCGTCCGGCTCCTGGAGTTCAGCGCGGAAGGCGGCGGTCATTGGGGGCTCCATTCTCCGGGGGCTTGATAGCGGAGGTTGTGCGGTGCGGGAATTGGGAGGGACGGGGTGCTGGATTGCGTTCACACGACAAGGCCAGGGGCTCTGGCCCAGACCTCATTCAGTAAATAAATAAACTCTAATATAAATAGGCATGAGTCGACGCCCTCGAAAGCGAGGGGATTTTGGGCTTGGGGTGGAATGGAGTCAGGGCGGTGCGCGGGCTTCCTGCGCGCAATACAATTGCGGCGTGGGGGCAGCCAGGGCGCGCATGCCGCGGCAGGGGGGGCCGGCGAAGATCCAGCCGGGGACGAGGCCGGCTTCGACGCAGATGGCGTGGATGGCGCGGCCGACGAAGGGGATGACGTAGACGAAGTGCGGGTCGTGTTCGGCTTCGTACTCGTCGGTCAGGTGGGGGGAGAGATCCCAGGTGGCTTCAGCCCGGCCGAGGAGGCGGGCGAGCAGGGCGAGGATCAGGGCCGCGAGACCGGCGCCAAACTGCGGACGCGCGTTTGCGACCGCCCCTAGGGCGGTGCGCAACGCGGCGGCGGTGGCAGTGGCGGTGGATGAATGCGGCATGAGGGGAATATATGCCGGATGATAGGATCGTTGGAAGGATTTTTATCGGATTATAAGAATTTTTTCTTCGGCATGCGTGTTGTGTTGCGACACCCCCCTCCGGCTCCCCCCGCGCAAGCGCGCAGGGGGAGGGAAGCGGCTTTAGTGGATGGGGGTCTGGGGCCTCAGGCCCCGTCACGCGACAGCGTGCTAACGCACGACGGGTCCAGGGGCAACGCCCCTGGCCTTTGCCTAGGCGGCGACGCGCTCGATGTTGGCCCCGCAGGCGGCGAGTTTTTCTTCGGCGGCTTCGTAGCCGCGGTCGAGGTGGTAGACGCGGTTGACGATGGTTTCGCCGGAGGCGGCGAGGCCGGCGACGATGAGGCCGAAGCTGGCGCGCAGGTCGCTGGCCATGACGGGGGCGCCGGAGAGGTTCGGCGTGCCGCGGACGATGGCGGAGGCGCCGTGGACGTTGATGCGGGCACCCATGCGGTTGAGCTCCGGCACGTGCATGAAGCGGTCTTCGAAGATGTTTTCGGTGATCATGCTGGCGCCCTCGGCGACGCAGAGCAGGGCCATGAGCTGGGCCTGCATGTCGGTGGGGAAGCCGGGGTAGGGTTCGGTGATGAAATCGATCCCGTGCAGGCCGTTGCGGCGCGAGACGGTGACGCCGCCTTTGTCTTGCGTGATGTCCACGCCGGCTTCGGCCAGGGTGCGGACGACGGCGCCGAGATGGGTGATGCAGCCATTGTTGAGGCGGATGCTGCCGCCGGTGATGGCCGCCGCACAGGCGTAGGAGCCGGTTTCGATGCGGTCCGGGATGATGGCGACGGTGGCGCCGTGGAGCTTCTTGACGCCTTCGATGGTGAGCGTGTCCGACCCGATGCCGGTGATGCGCGCACCCATGGCGACCAGGCATTCGGCCAGGTTGGCGATTTCGGGCTCGCGGGCGGCGTTGGCCAGGGTGGTTTGGCCATCGGCCAGGGCGGCGGCCATCAGCAGGTTCTCGGTGGCGCCGACGCTGGGGAAGGGCAGGACGATGGTGGCGCCGTGCAGGCCCTGGGCGGGGGCCTTTGCGTTGACGTAGCCAGCATCGAGCGTGATTTCGGCGCCCATCTGCTCCAGCCCCTTGAGGTGGAGATCGACGGGACGGGCGCCGATGGCGCAGCCGCCGGGCAGGGAGACTCGGGCCTCGCCGATTCGGGCCAGGAGCGGGCCGAGGACGAGGAAGGAGGCGCGCATCTTGCGCACGATGTCGTACGGCGCCTCGGTATTGGTGATGGGGCCGCCGATGGAGAGGGTTCGGCCATCATTGCTGGCTTTTTCGACGGCGACGCCGTGCTGGGCGAGGAGGCTGCCCATGGTGCGGATATCGTCCAGCAGGGGGACGTTGGTGAGGACGAGGCGGTCTGCGGTGAGCAGGCCGGCGGCCATCAGCGGGAGGGCGGCGTTCTTGGCGCCCCCGATGGTGATGGCGCCTTCAAGCGGCCGGCCGCCGCGGATGCGAAACTTGTCCATGTACCGTCCGCCCTGGTTGCCATCCGTCCTGGAGGTTGCCTGCGTGGGCGTTAGCGGGCCCGACGCTGGCGCGAACTTAATACACCACTTTAACCGAGGCGGGGAAGTGCCACACCGCGTTGGCCCATATATTTCCCGGCCTTGTCGGCGTAGCTGGTTTCGCAGGGCTCGTTGCCCTGGATGAAGAGGAACTGGCAGATGCCCTCGAAGGCATAAATCTTGGCGGGTAGCGGGGTGGTGTTGCTGATTTCGATGGTGACCTGGCCTTCCCATTCCGGTTCCAGCGGCGTGACGTTCACGATGATGCCGCAGCGGGCGTAGGTGGATTTGCCGAGGCAGATCACCAGCACGTCGCGCGGGATGCGGAAATATTCCACCGTGTGGGCCAGCGCGAAGCTGTTGGGGGGGATGACGCAGACCGGCTGGGTGCGATCGACAAAAGAATTCGGGTTGAACTGTTTCGGATCGACGATTGCGGAGTCCACGTTGGTGAAGACCTTGAATGAATCGGCGACTCGCGCGTCGTAGCCGTAGCTGGAAAGGCCGTAGCTGATGACCCCCTCGCGCTTTTGCGTTTCGACGAATGGCTCGATCATGCCGTGTTCGGTGGCCATCCGGCGGATCCAGCGGTCTGACATCACGGGCATGGTGGGGGTCCTGCGCGGGGGCTTGGGGGGCGGCGGGGGGTCTAGCCGGTATGGTGCGGCGCGGCAAACCCTGAGCGGGAGGGTCTGACCGTGGTGGGGGACATGAAGGTACTGGCGAAGCCGGGCACGGTGCCGGCAAAGCCGGCACGGGACCAGCGGCTGGATGTGGTGAAGGGGGTGCTGCAGCTTTCCATCTTCGCCAAGCATATCGGCTTGTCGTTCGTGGGTGGGTGGGTGATCCACAGCAACTGGGGGTTTTCCGACAGTTCGGAGCTGTTCCTGCTGCTGTCCGGCTTCACGCTGGGGAGTGTGTTCGCGCTGAAGCAGACGAAGGCCGGCTGGGCGGCGGCGGCGTGGGACATGCTGGGGCGGGCGGTGCGGCTGTATCGCACGCATCTGCTGGTGTTCGCGCTGTTCGGGCTGATGGTGGCCACTGCCTGCCATACGGTGCTGCCCGGGGAGAGCGACCGGTTGGGCTGGACGCGGGTGCTGGCGACGCCGCTGGAGGTGCTGCCGGGGATTCTGCTGATGCTGCACCAGCCGGCGTTCATGGGGATTCTGCCGAGCTTCGTGTGGGGGATGCTGCTGCTGCCGGGCTTCGCCTGGGTGTGGGGGCGAGTCGGCGAGTCGGCGATTCTGTTGCCGCTGGTTGTGTATGCGGTGGTGCAGGTGGTGGGGTGGCATGTGCCCGGCGTGGAGTTCGACCCCTTCGCCTGGCAGGTGCTGTTCCTGGGCGGGGCGTGGCTGGGGCGGCGGGCGTTGCTGCGGGGGCAGGCGCTGGCGTTGCCGCCAGTGTGGGACCGGGTGGTGACGGTGGGTGCGGTGGCGGTGCTGGCGGTGGGGCTGGCGACGCGGGTGGCGCTGCATGGGGCGTTGCCGGAGATCGGGCTGTGGCCGGCGCCATTCGCGGAGCCGGCGTGGATCACGGAGAAGGCGGGGCTGCCGGTGACGGCGCTGGTGCATGCGCTGGCGCTGGCCTGGCTGGTGGCGCGGTTCGTGCCGAAGGATGCGGCGTGGATGCGGGTGGCGGCGACGGAGTGGCTGGCGGCGATCGGGCGGAAGAGCCTGGAGGTGTTCTGCCTGGGGCTTTTCCTGTCCTGGGGGGCGACGCAGGTGTTGGCTTTGGCGCCCTTGAGTTGGGCGCTGGATCTGGGGCTGACGGCGGCGGGGATGTTGGCGCTGGGGGCGTGGGCGCGGTGGCTGGGGCGGGGTGGCCGGACCCGCGCGGGGGTGCCCGACCGGGCTGCCGTGCCATTGCGGTAATGCGCGAGTCAGCAAAGTTTACACTTTCTGGCACGGACTCGGGAACCACCGTCGGGTTGCTTTACACATCGCCGCCGGGGCCATCGGAGCCACGCGCTAAGGCATTGATAAAAGGTTAACAAAAAGACTGGCGCGCGATTTGCATAGCGGATCCTGAACGAGCGCATTCCCGGGTGATCAGGGAGGCGTATGGCAACGGTTTGGGGGTACGATGTTGAATATTAAGGCTCTGGCGGTTGGTCTGGCGGTTGCGGCAGTTTCTGCGGCACCGGCTGGGGCGACCGTGTTCAATATTTTTTCGGACTTTGATGGCGGCCTGACGAACTTCACGAACACGGTGAATGCGTCGGGCGGCACGATGGTTTCCGATGTGCTGCCGACCTCCGGGGATGGCGTGCGGGCGAACTACACCATTACCCGGCCCAATGGTAACGCCGTGTCGCTGAATGGCCTCTACACGCTGAGTGGATCTTCCCCGACCCGCCAAACTTCGGGTGGCGTGATCAGCATCAACCCGGCGTTTGGCCCAGGCCACGGCGCCGATCCGATCGCCTCGATCAACAGCGGCATCAAGTTCGACTTTTCCTCGTACACTCCGTTGGGCGGCATCGGCACCGGCATCAATGCGCTGGCGTTTGAAGTGGGCGACTGGGGCACGTGCTGCCAGAACCCGGTCTCGAACATCTACATGTCGTTCGACGGCACGAGTGTGATCACGCTGGGTTCGTCCGACGGCAACAATAACGTGTTTCTCACCAACAATGGCGCCGGCGTGTTTGTTGCGGCGTTCAACGATGCCACGCTCTACACCCAGGTTTATTTCTGGGGTGACGGCCTTGGCGAGGTCCTAAACGCCGGCGGTACTGTCCGCTACGCCCAGATCGGCCAGGGCGAGCTGGTGCCGGTGGAGACCCCGGAGCCGCTGAGCCTGGCGCTGTTCGGCACCGCGCTGGCGGGGCTTGGGCTGGTTCGGCGCCGCGCCGCCTGATCGCGGCGACATCCGGAAGAACCGGAACGGGCGGCTCCCCATGGGAGCCGCCCGTTTTCTTTCATGGGTCCGGGAACCGGGCGCGGAGGCACCCGTCCCAGCCTGGATGGTGCGGGCGGGGAGGCGGTGCTGTGGCTCAGCGCCTGGGGATGGGCCAGCCCGGTGGGGCCGGCAGGAGGGCGCGCGTGGTGCCTTGGGTCCAGGCGGTGCGTTGCAGCGCGGGGTCCAGGGCGGCGGTGGTGCTGAGGTAGCGGGCATTCGGGCGGATGCGCAGGCGGGAGAGTTCCAGCCGGTCGGCATCCCAGCAGCAGCCGATGGTGGGGTCGGCGGCGGTGCCCCCATCCGTATGGCGGGCGCAGGCTTCGGCGAGGAGGTCGAGGCGGGCGGTGTCGAGGGTGAGCAGGGCGGCGGCGGCGAGGTCGCGCGCCAGGGCGGCGGCGCGGGGGCCGTGCTCCGGGTCGTGGTCGTCGTTGAGGCGGCGGCTGTCGTGCAGGAGGGCGAAGAGCTCGATCAGCTCGGCGTCGGCGCCTTCGGTGCGGGCGGCGAGGGCGAGGCCGTTGGCGCGGACGCGGCGCCAATGGCCGGGGCCGTGGATGCCGGAGAGGCCGAGGCGGTAGCCATCCATCACCCGCGCGATCAGGGGCGGGGTGATGGCGGCCGGCGGTTCGTTCATGCCGTGGCGGTCAGGCGGCGATCTTCACCTGCATCGCGCCGTAGCCCTTGATGAAGGTGGAGTGGATGCGGCTGGGTTCCTCCAGCACTTCGATCTCGAAGCCGCGCTTGAGGATCTCCTCCCAGACGATGCGCAGCTGCATTTCGGCGAGGCGGTTGCCGACGCAGCGGTGGATGCCGAAGCCGAAGCTGAGGTGCTGGCGGGGGCGCTTGCGGTCGATGACGAGGTCCATCGGGCGCTCGATCATCTCCTCGTCGCGGTTGCCCGAGACGTACCACATGATGACCTTGTCGCCCGTCCTGATCTGCTTGCCGCCGAGTTCGGCATCGGCCAGCGCGGTGCGGCGCATGTGGGCGAGCGGGGTTTGCCAGCGGATGATCTCGGGGATCGTGCTGTCCAGCAGGGCGGGGTTGGCCTTCAGCTTGGCCCATTCGGCGGGGAACTTGCTGAAGGCGTAGAGGCCGCCGGTGAGGGAGTTGCGGGTGGTGTCGTTGCCGCCGACGATCAGCAGGATGATGTTGCCGAGGAATTCCTGCGGCGACATCTCGCGCGTGGCGGGCGAGGATTGCAGCATGCGGATGAGGTCGTTGCTGTCCCCTGGGCCGGCGGGCTTGGCCAGGCGCTCATTCCAAAGGTTCATGAAGTAGCCGAGGCATTCGCGGAGTTCGGCCTGGCGCTGTTCCTCCGTGTCGACGATGCCGTAGCCGGGGACGGCGGTGGCGACATCGGACCAGCGGGTGAGCTTGCGGCGATCCTCGAAGGGGAAATCGAACAGGGTGGCGAGCATCTGGGTGGTGAGCTCGATGCTGACGCGGTCCACCCAGTCGAACGCCTCGCCGCGGGGCAGGGCATCGAGGATGGTTTGCGCGCGCTCGCGGATGATGCCTTCCAGCGTGGCGAGGTTGGTGGGGGCGACGATGGGGGAGACGGCGAGGCGCTGGGCGTCGTGCCGCGGGGGGTCCATGGCGATGAACATGGGCAGCGGGAAATCGACGCGCTGGTCGCGGATGGAGATGCCGCCGAGAGTGGAGAGGGAGGAGAAGGTGGCGTGGTTGGTGTCCACCGCCATGATGTCTTTGTACTTGGTGACGGACCAGTACGGGCCGAATTCGCTGTCGGCGGTGTAGTGGACCGGGTCTTCGCGGCGCAGGCGCTCGAAATAGCCCCAGTGGGCGTCGGCGGCGAAGGCTTCGGGGCGGGCGGGGTTCAGCTGATCGAGGGGGAGGCTGTACGGGTCGGCCAGGGGGGGGATGTGCGGGGCGTCGTTCATGGCCGGGTCTCCTCGGGTCTTTCCCCGTGGGTGGGGTGGTTGGGGGCGTTATAGCGCGGTTGCGGGCGGTTTCGAAGCAAATCGGGTTGCTTGCCCGCGGGGCGTGGGTTGGCGCAGTGTTGGGAGCGAAGGGGAAACGCCATGCTCACCAAGGACTTCGAGGTTTATGACCCGCGCTTTGCCGGGCTCGTGTTCGGCAACGTGCATGTGGACAAGCTGTACGAGGGCTGCCGTTGGGCGGAGGGGCCGGCGTATCTTGCGGCGCATCGGTATCTCGTGTGGTCCGACATTCCGAACGACCGGATGATGCGCTGGGACGAGACGGATGGCTCCGTGAGCGTGTTCCGGCAGCCGGCGGAGAATTCCAACGGGAATACGGTGGACCGGCAGGGGCGGCTGATCACCTGCCATCATCGCGCGCGCCAGGTGGTGCGGACGGAGCATGACGGCAGCCGGACGGTGCTGGCGAGCCATTGGCAGGGGCGGCGGCTGAATTCGCCGAACGACGTGGTGGAGAAGAGCGACGGCTCCATCTGGTTCACCGATCCGAGCTACGGGATCGATTTCGATTATGAAGGGGATGCGGCGCCGAGCGAGATCGGGGCGTGCCATGTGTACCGGATCGACCCCGCCAGCGGCGAAGTGCATGCGGTGGCGCTGGATTTCGCCAAGCCGAATGGGCTGGCGTTCTCGCCGGATGAGCGGTTCCTGTACATCGCCGATACCGGGTTCAGCCATGGCGCGCAGTATCCGCGGCATATCAGGCGGATGCGGGTGGATGGCGGCGCGCTGCTGGACAGCGAGGTGTTCGCGACCTGCGATGTGGGGATGTTCGACGGGTTGCGGGTGGACCGGCACGGCAATGTGTGGACGTCGGCCGGGGATGGGGTGCGCTGCTATGCGCCGGACGGGACGCTGATCGGGTTGGTGCGGATCCCGGAGGTGGTGGCGAATTGCTGCTTCGGCGGGATCAAGAAGAACCGGTTGTTCATCTGCGGCACCACGTCGCTCTACGCGGTGTACCTGAACACGGCGGGCGTTTAGCGACGGCGGCCGATGCCCCAGTCCAGCGCGCCGGCGGGGGGCGTGGTGCCGGTGCCGGCGGCCACGACCTGGGCCAGGCGGGATTCTGCGGTGGCCCGGGAGGCACCGGTGGCGATCTCGCCGACATGGGAGGCGATGCTGCCGATGGTGCTGCGCAGGCTCTGGCCCTCGGCCACCAGGGTTTCGGCGATGGTTCCGGCCTGATGGCCGATGGCGCGCAGGCTGCGGTAGAGCGCCAGGGCCTTTTCGCTGGCCGGGATGCGGTGGCCTTGCGCGGCCAGCGCCTCGCTGCCGAGGCGGGTGGCGTTGGTGCCCAGGGCGGCGACATCTTCGGCCAGCGCCTTGCTGGTGGCGATGCGGTCCGGCAGTTGTTCCAGCGTGGCCAGCATCGGGCGCAGTTTGGTGCGCAGCACGGCGAGGTCCTCGGCCTGCGGGCTTTGGGCGAGGCTGGAGAGGGCGGTGCCGTGGGTTTCGATCGCCTCCCCCACCACGCGGACGGCGGCGGCGGCGTGGGCGGCGCGGGTGGATAGCTCAGCGGTTTCTTCGAGGAACGCCTGGAATTCGGCCTCCAGGGCGGCGGCGCGGGTGGGGTCTGGCACGCGGGAGGCGCCGAGCTTCCAGGCCTCGGCGGCGAGTTCCTCCGCGCGGGCGGCGAGTTCGGCGACTTCGAGCGCGGTATCCGCCTGCGGCAGGATGCGCTGGGCCAGGAGCTTGAGCGCCATGACCAGGCCGCCGAGCAGGGCGCGGCGGGCGTTCGGGGCATCGCGCGGTACGGGATGGTCGGATGGCATGGTGGCGAATCCTGGCCTGACCGCGAGTAGATCATGCCACCGGATAAAGAGTTCCTAATCGCCCTTGGCGGTATCTGGGGCTTCCGGCGGGGTGGGGGGCTCGCCCTCGGTGCGGGCGCGCTGCTGCTGCTTGCGGCGCAGCAGGTTGGCGCGCAGGGCGGCGGCCTGGCGAGCCTCCCGCGCCTGCTTCTCTGCCAGGGCGCGCGCGGTGAGGGTGGGGCGGGGGGGCGGCTCGTCCATAGGGGTGGAATGGGGAGCCGGGCGCGCGGCGTCAAGCCGGCATGCCCGGCGCGAGGGGATAGGGGGTTGCGCCTTGCCGGGTGTGCGGCTAATCACCCCGCCACGGCGCTGCACTAGCTCAGTGGTAGAGCACTCCCTTGGTAAGGGAGAGGTCGGCAGTTCGATCCTGCCCATGGGCACCACTATTTGAAGTT
>JAIXTK010000342.1 GCA_027483995.1 Acetobacteraceae bacterium | reverse complement strand
GATCGGCCGACTGCGCCAGCCGGCCGGACTCCGCCGCGTCCTTCAGGGTGCCGAGACCGTCGCGCAGCCACTGCACCGCGGCGCCGGCGACGAAGATGGCGCCTTCCAGCGCGTAGGTGCGGCGGCCATCAAGCTGTGCCGCGACGGTGGTGAGCATGCGGTTGCGCGAGGCCACCGGGGCATCGCCGGTATGCAGCAGCAGGAAACAGCCGGTCCCGTAGGTGGATTTCACCATGCCGGGCGAAAAGCAGGCCTGGCCGATCATCGCCGCCTGCTGGTCCCCGGCGATCCCCGCGATCGCGATCTCGCCGCCCAGCGCCGCCGTGGTGCCGAACATCCCGGCGCAGTCGCGCACCTCCGGCAGCAGGCTGGCCGGGATGCGGAACAGGGCGAGCAGGCGGGGGTCCCAGGCGCCGGCGCGGATGTCGTAGAGCATGGTGCGGCTGGCGTTGGTGGCGTCGGTGGCGTGCACGCGGCCTTCCGTCAGGCGCCAGAGCAGCCCGCTATCCCCTGTGCCGAAGGCGAGCTTGCCGGCCTCGGCATCGGCGCGGGCGCCGGGCACGTTGTCCAGGATCCAGGCGAGCTTGGTGGCGCTGAAATAGGGGTCGAGCAGCAGGCCGGTGATGGCCGAGACCGCCGCCTCATGCCCGCCTTCGCGCAGGGCCGCGCACATCGGCGCGGTGCGGCGATCCTGCCAGACGATGGCGCGGTGCACGGGCTTGCCTGTGGCGCGGTCCCATACCAGCGTGGTCTCGCGCTGGTTGGTGATGCCGATGCCGGCGATGTCGGCCGGCCCGGCGCCCGCCATCGCCATCGCCTCGCGCAGCACCGCCAGCGAGTGCTGGAAGAGGTCTTCGGGCTCGTGCTCCACCCAGCCGCTATCGGGGAAATGCTGCGGCAGGTCGCGCCGTGCGGTGGCCACCGGCGCCAGGGTGGGCGCGCGGAAGGCGATGCAGCGCGTGGAGGTGGTGCCCTGGTCGAGGGCGAGGATCAGGTCCTTGGGCATCTTGGGGTGCCTTTGAGCGAGGACAGCGAAACGAAAGGAGGCGAAGGGGTCACAGAGAGCACAGAGGGCCACAGAGGGGCACAGAGAAGGAAGCCCAACTGCACACTGCGAGGCGCTTCTCTGTGCTCTCCGTGGCCCTCTGTGTCCTCTGTGACCGCTTTGCTTGCCTTACTTCCTGGCGCCCTGGATCGCCGCCCACACCTTCTCCTGCGTGGCCGGCATGTCCATGTGGGTAACGCCGTACTCGGCCAGCGCATCCACCAGCGCGTTCATCACCGAGGGCAGGGCGCCGGCGCAGCCCGCCTCGCCGCAGC
Organism: Acetobacteraceae bacterium; assembly: GCA_027483995.1. Lineage (GTDB taxonomy): Bacteria > Pseudomonadota > Alphaproteobacteria > Acetobacterales > Acetobacteraceae > CAMDGX01. Next base: position 15,336 of record JAIXTK010000342.1, on the reverse strand, counting down.
CCTTGGCACCGAGCCCGTTGGTGCGGGCCGGCACCGGGTGGCTGATGAAGCCGAAGCCTGGAACATCAGCGGCATGCGGGATGTGGTAGTCCATGTAGGAGCCGGTCAGCAGCTGGCCGTCCTCGCTGTAGACCATCGCCTCGCCCAGCGCCTGGCCGATGCCCTGCACGATGCCGCCATGCGCCTGGCCTTCCACCATCAGCGGGTTCAGCAGCGTGCCGAAATCGTTGACGGTGCTGTATTTCACCACCTCCACCACGCCGGTTTCGGGATCCACCTCCACCTCCGCGATGTGGCACCCGTTCGGGAAGGCGCTCGGCACGCCCGGCACCACCATCGCCACGTCCAGCGTGGCCGGCACGCCCTCGGGCAGCGCGAGCCCGCCGCGCAGCTTTTCCGCCAGCTCCATGATCCCGATGCCGCGATCGGTGCCGGCGATGCTGAACCGCCCGCGCGAGAACTCGATATCCGCCGCCGCAGCCTCAAGCACATGCGCCGCGATCTTGGTGCCCTTGGCGATCACCTCCTCAGACGAAACGGCGATGGCATTGCCGCCATTCATCGCCGAGCGCGAGCCGCCAGTGCCGCCACCGGCCAGCATCTGGTCGCTGTCGCCTTGCAGGAGCCGGATCTTGTCGAAGGGCACGCCCAGCTTGTCCACCAGCACCTGGGCAAACGGCGTCCAGTGGCCCTGGCCGTAATCCAGCGTGCCGGAGACAATGGTGACGCTGCCATCCTCCTCGAAGCGGATGCCGCCCATCTCGTTGTTCGCCGGCGCGGTCACTTCCAGGTACTGGCCGATGCCGCGCCCGCGCAGCTTGCCGTGCGCCCGGCTTTCGGCCTTGCGGGCGGCAAATCCATCCCAATCAGCAGCTTGCAGGGCGCGGTCGAGAATGGTCGGGAAGTCGCCGCTGTCGTATTCCATGGAGGACGGCGCCTTGTAGGGCATCATCCCCGGCAGGATGTGGTTGCGGCGGCGCAGCTCGATGGGATCCTTGCCCATCTCGCGCGCCGCGGTCTCGATCAGCCGCTCCATGTAGTAGTTGCCCTCGGGCCGCCCGGCACCGCGATAGGCGCCCACCGGGGTGGTGTTGGTCACCACGCACTGCACCTGCACCGAAAGCGCCGGGGTGCGGTACACGCCGATGACATTCTTCACGATGTTCATCGTCGGCGGCTGGGTGGTGGAGTTGGACAGCACCGCGCCGATATTGCCGAAGCCGGTCACGCGGATGGCCAGGAAATTGCCCTCCGCATCCAGCGCCAGTTCCTGCACATGCTCATGGCTGCGGCCCTGGCTGTCGGACAGGAAGCTGTCGCTGCGCTCATCGGTCCACTTCACCGGGCGGCCGAGTGCCTTGGCGGCATACAGCGCGCAGACATATTCGGGGTAGACGCCCTTCATGCCGAAGCTGCCGCCGACATTGCCGGTGAGCACGCGCAGCCTGTCCGCCTCCACGCCCATGATCTTGCTGAGGTTGTTCTTCATCCCGAACACGCCCTGGCAGCCGACGCGGAACACGAAGCGCCCCTCCGTGGCATCCCATTCGGCCAGGGCCGAGCGCGGCTCCATGGCGCAGACCACGATGCGGGAATTCACGATCTTCATGCGCGTGATGTGCGCAGCCTTGGCAAAGGCCGCATCCACGGCGGCATGGTCGCCGAACTTGAAGTCCAGGATCACGTTGCCCGGGGCTTCATCGTAGAGCTGGGGCGCGCCAGGCTTCACCGCCTCTTCCGCCGTCAGCACCGTGGGCAGGCTGTCGATGTCCAGCATCACCGCCTCGGCGGCGTCCTTGGCCTGCTGCACCGTCTCGGCCACCACGAAGGCCACGGGCTCGCCCACGTAGCGCACCTTGCCGGTGGCCAGCGCCATCTGGACGGGCTTGGGGATCGGCCGGTCGTCGTGGTTCTTGCCGATCACGTTGGCGTTCATCGGCTTGATGCCGGCGGCCACCAGATCTGCCGCCGTGATCACCGCCAGCACGCCGGGCATGGCGCGGGCGGCCTCGGTATCGATCCCGTTCAGCACGCCATGCGCCACCCGGCTGCGCACCACCACGGCATAGGCCTGGCCGGGCAGGTTCATGTCGTCGGTGTAGCGGCCCTCGCCGCGCAGCAGCACGGGGTCTTCCAGCCGCGAGACCGGTTGGCCCACCGCGAAGCGGCCGGGGGCCAGCAGGTCGGGGGCGTGCAGGGTGGACATCTCGTTCATGCGGCAGGCTCCGGCAGGATCACTCTGCCCGTAAGGTGGCGGCCCTGCCCGGGTTGCGCAACCTCAGGGCGTGGCCGTCGCCCGTGCCTGCGCGCCCGGGGCCGGCAACGTGCCCTCGCGCCGCTTCCACAGGGAGCCGACGCCGGCCGGTTCGTACAGCGCCTGGATCGCGGCCCCCAGCACCGCCGGCATCGCGCGCAGATCGGCGTCGAAATCCACCAGCGCCGGGTGAACCCGCCCGCTCAGCAGGTCGGCGGCCAGCGCCTCCACCATCGCCGGCGGGATGAAGGTCCGCACTTCCTGGTGCGGAAAGCCGTAGAAGAAGGCCGGCCGGCGGAACGCAATCCCCGGGGACCACCCCGTCAGCACCGTGTCGGCGGTGGTGGTGTGGTGCAGCACGTAGTCCAGCTTGGCGATCGCCTCGCGGTCGGGGTGGCGCAGTTGCAGCCCGGCATGGAACACGAAATAGAACACCACCAGCGCCGGCAGCGCCGCCACCCGCCAGGGCTGCGCGTTGCGGGACCAGCGCTCGGCCAGCCAGCCGGCAGCCACCGCGGCGGCCATGGCGGCGAAGGGCGCGGTCATGAACAGGTACTGGCGCTGGGCGATCGGCAGCACCACGAAGCCGATGGCGCTGGCCCCGGCCGTCAGCACCACGATGGTGCCCAGCCCCGTTTGCGGCCGCCGCCCCAGCCGCCGTGCCAGCAACACGAAGCCGATGGCGGCCAGCACCATGAACATCGTGTCCTTGGCCATTGCCAGCCCCAGCCAGCGCCAGCCCTCATGGGCGAAGTCGCGCGGCCACAGGATGTTCAGCACCACGTTGTATTGGAAGAATTCCCCCAGCGCCCCGCGCTGTGCGAACAGCCACAGCACCGGCAGGATCGCCGCTGCCATGCCCGCCAGCGCCACGCCGGCGAATACAAGCGTGAACCCCCGCCCATGCCGGCGCATGCCGAGCACGCCCAGTGCCGCGAACAGGCCCAGCACGGCAAAGATGCCCTTCTGGCTCGTCATCAGCGTGCCGCCGGTACACAGCCCCGCCACCAGCGCCCAGGCCAGCCGCTCCTCCGGCGTCGGCGCATCGCACAGCCCGCGCGCGATGGCATAGGCGCACACCACCAGCAGCAGCGAGGCCAGCGCATCCGGCCGCACCTCGATCCCCTTCTCCAGCACGAAGCTGCAGGACAGGAACAGCGCCACCGCCATCACCGCCGTGCCGCTGCCGGCCGCGCGCCGCGTCATCGCGAACACCACCATCGCGGTCAGCGCCGTGAACAGCGTGCACAGCACCCGCAGCCCGAACGGTGCCACCAGCATCACGCCCGGCCCGGTATCGCGGATCATGTCGAAATAGGGGGCGGTCAGCAGGTGGAACACCGGCGTGTGGTGCTCGAAGAAATCCCGATACGGCGTGCGCCCCTGGCTCAGCATCCAGGTGAACTGCAGGTGGGCGAACTCGTCGGCATCCCAGGCGCGGTAGAAGCACAGGAACAGCGCGAACACGCCCAGCACGGCGCAGGCCGCGATCAGCGGGCGCCGGTGCCGGTCAAGCGCGGTTTGCCTGTCGTATTGCATCGCCCATCCATGCGCGCGGCCATCCACCGGGCACATCGCACTGGATATCCCGCCACGGGCACGAAGGAAACGCGTTTGTCGGGTTTGGTTACCGAACGGAAACCCGCAGCCGCCCGGACGCCGCGCCGGCCACAGCCAGCCGCACCGCGCCATCGGGCGTGCGCTCCGCCTGCACCAGGAGACCAGGCCGCGCGAACGCCTCGGCCGGACGGGTCCAGACCGGCGCGGCCGCCGCGCGGGCCGGCATCAGCACCACGCGCGGCCCGGCCAGCGTTCGCAGCGCGATACCCTGCGCGAGCCAGCCAAGCCCGGCCAGCGCCACGAGCCCTGCGGCCTCCCACGCCGACTCCGGCAACCGCGGCGCCATCGGCACCAACAGCACCAGCACGGACACACCCAGCGCGCGCATGTCGCAGAGCAGGGCGGCAATGGCCAGGGCGGCGAAGGGCAGGGTGGTGGCCAGCCACGGCGGCAGAACCCCATGCCCAGCCCCCAGCATCAGCACGCATCCTGTTGCCAACCCCACGGCCAGTATCGTCGCGCGGCCCCGTCTGCGGTCGCGCAGCGCGCCGGCCACGCCAAGCGCCACCAGCACGCCACCCAGCGTCACCAGTTCCCAGCCCATCCCGGCCCGCTCGGCCAGCCAGGCCAGAAGCGCCGGCAGCAGGAACAGAAACAGCAGGATGATCCGGCCGGTTTCGTGGCGCACCGCGCGCATGGCGTCGGGCAACCCGCTTTGCGGGGAGAAGGCTCGCACGCGCGTATCCTCGGCACCGCGTCAGGTCCGGGCCGGGCCCGGCACCTGGGCGAACAGGCATCACGGGCGATCCTGCCCGTGCGCCGATTCCACCATGCGCCACTTAACGCCGGGTTTAGCCCCTCGGCGTTCCCGGCCAGAATCGCCAGCCCAGCGCCGCCAGTCCCGCCAGCGCCGGCAGCACCAGCGCCACCACCCCTGGCCAGCCCGCCGCCTGCCACACCGGCGCCGGCACCACCCCGCCAAGCGCCCCGCCGACATAATAGACGGTCACATACATCCCCACCGCTGCGGAGCGCCCATGCGTCACCGCCACGCCAATGAACCCCAGCGCCAGCGTCTGCACCGCCAGCAACCCGCCGGAGACCAGCGCCAGCCCCGCCACCACCGCGAACAGCGCGGGCATCAGCGTCAGCCCCAGCCCCAGCGCCGCCAGCCCCGCCGCCAGCACCACCGTCGCGCGCCGCCCGAACCGGATCGCCAGCCGCGTGGCCATCGCGGTGGTTGCCGCACCTACCAGATACACCGCGAACACGAACCCCGTGGCCCCAGGCCCGAGCAGGAAGGGTGGCGCCGAAAGATACAAATTCACAAAGGTATAAATGGCGACGTTGCTGCCGAGCATGAGGAACCCGATACCGCAGGTGCCCATCAGCCTCGCGTTGCCAAGATGATCCCGCCACATCGCCAACTGCGCCCGCACCCCGCCGCGCTGCGCCCGGAACCGGACCTCCCGCGGCAACAGCAGCGCCACCGCCACCCCGGCCGCCAGGGTGAACAGCCCGATCGAGGCGAACCCCGCCCGCCACCCGGCCAGCTCCGCCGCGATCCCGGCCACGAACCGCCCGCCGAACCCGCCCAGGATGCAGCCGATGGAATACAGCCCGGCCAGCTTCAGCCCCTCCGGCCCCTGCACCTCCTCCCCGAGATAGGCCACCGTCACCGTGAAGATGAACGGCAGCAGCAGCCCCTGCAGAAACCGCCAGGCCAACAGCGCCTCCAGGCTCTGCGCGCTGGCCACCAGCAGCGTCGGCACCGACAGCAGCAGGCAGGCGCCGGCAATCAGCCGCTTGCGCCCCACCCGGTCGGAGATCGCGCCCGCGAACGGCGCCACCAGCGCCACGGCCACCAACGCGGCCGTCACGGTCTGGCCGGTATGGGCATCGTCCACGCCGAAGCTGTCAGCGATCTGCGGCAGCACCGCCTGCGGCGTGTAGAGGTTGATGAAGGAGGCAAACCCAGCCAGCGCAACCGCGGCGGAGCGCCGGTTCAAGGCGCCACGCTCATGGCCGCCCGCGTGCCGAGGCCGCCGACGGTGCCGTCAGGATCGGCCCGCACGCCGCCGGCACCATCGGGCGGGAGGGGCGTGGCGTGGTGGTGGGCTTCTTCTCCGGCGGCTGGTCCAGCCGGTCGAACCACCATTGCAGGGAGGCATCGCAGCCATCGCCGGGAGGGATCGGCGGCAACTCGCCGCACTCGGGATTGCCGGCGGGGCAGCGGAAATGGATGTGCATGTGCGCGGCGTGCTGGTACCAGGGCCGCACGCGGCGCAGCCACTCGCGGTCATTGGCCGGCACCTCGCGGCACAGCTGCTGCTTGATCGCCGCATTCACCAGCACCCGATCCACCCCCGGCAGCGTCGCCGCCAGCTTCATCAGCGTGATGTGCTCTGGGCGCCAGCGCGCCATCTCCACCCCGCGCTGGTCTGGCCGCACCAGGCTCGGCGGATCGATCGCATCGCGCGCCGGCGCACGGTCCGGCCGCGGCGAGACAACGTCGAGATACACATCCGCATCCAGCCCGTGCTGGTGGCTCACATGCCCGCCCACCAGCGGCCCGCCGCGCGGGCCGGAGATGTCGTTCATCATCAGCACCGGCAGCCCCGCCGCCTGCGCCCGCGCGCCCAGCAGCTTCAGCGCCGCGATCACCTCCGGATGGCCCCAGAAGCTGGATCGGCTCTCGCGCACCGTCATGAACCCCGGCCCGCTCTCCGGCAGCCGCTCCGCCCCGGCGATGCAGCCCGGCCCGGGGCCGCCCACGATCCGCGCCGGCCCCGGCGCCGGCCCGGGCGCGATCGGCGGCACCGGGATCATGCCGGCGGGCTGCGCCAGCGCGGGGGCCGCCACAAGCCAGGCCAGCAGGGCCAGGAGTGTCCTCACAACGGCGGCGGCGGCGGCACGCCAAGATAGGCCAGGCGCTTGATCTCCTTGCGCCCACGGGAGACGGAGTCGAGCACCAATCCACACGCGAAGGAAAGCGCGGCCACCAGCATCAGCCCGGTCGCCAGCACCGCTGTCGGCAGGCGCGGCACCAGCCCGGTGCGCACGAACTCCGCCACCACCGGCACACCCAGCAGAATCGCCACTGCGGCCAGAGACAGTCCACAGATCGAGAAGAACTGCAGCGGCCGCTCCTCCTTCACCAGCACCACGATGGTGCGCAGGATCCGCACCCCGTCGCTGTAGGTCCGCAGCTTGGAGGTGGAACCCGGTGGCCGGTCCTTGTAGGTGGTGCGCACCTCACCCACCGGCATGCGCAGGTCCAGCGCGTGCACGGTGAACTCGGTCTCGGTCTCGAACCCGCCCGCCAGCGCCGGAAAGCTCTTCACGAAGCGCCGGCTGAACACGCGGTAGCCGGAGAGCATGTCGGAAATCCGGTCCCCGAACACGGTGCGCACCATCCCGGTCAGCACCACGTTGCCCAGCCGGTGCCCGGGGCGGTAGGCGGCCTGGATCTCGGTCACCCGGGCGCCGTTCACCATGTCCAGCGCATCCTGCCGCAGCATCGCCACCATCCCCGGTGCCGCGGCGGCCTCATAGGTGTCGTCGCCATCCACCAGCACGTAGATGTCGGCATCCACATCCGCAAAGGCACGGCGGATCACGTTGCCCTTGCCCTGCAGCATCTCCCGCCGCACCACGGCGCCTGCTGCGCGCGCAACCTCGGCGGTGCGGTCGGCCGAGTTGTTGTCGTACACATAGATCACCGCCTCCGGCAGGGCCGCGCGGAAATCAGCCACCACCTTGGGGATGGCGATCTCCTCGTTGTAGCAGGGAATGATCACGGCGATTCGTGCGGCGGCGGGCTGCGCCCCAACCGCGGCAGGGATGGACGCGATGTCCTGTCCTGTGCTCATGCGCGCTCCCAAAAGCTCTTTCCTCTCATAGCGTGCCCCCCCGCGCCAACCAAGCGCAGCGGCTTCCCTGCATACGGGATCACGCATTTGAAACTGGCCAGCAACTGAACAAACCGTTAATGTCTGATGATCCCAGCATACGTGTTTTAAATCATGCCCCTACGCCTCCAGCCGATGCAGCCGAATCCAGCGTGGTCGCTGATGCGGTGTGTCTTCGCTTTTGAGATCTGCCTGATTCACCTTTGCAGCGCCGTCTGGTACCAGCCGCAGGATGGCTGGATGGCCGAGACGGTCTTCATGTCGATCACCCGCACCGGCACTGTCGGCTTCATGATGCTCGCCGGCGCCATCCTGATCGGCCGTGGGCTTGGCAGCACGGGCAGCTACCTGTCGCACCGCTTTCGCCGCTGGATGCCGGCCATCCTGACGGCCCAGGCCCTCTATATCGCCTACGCGATCTGGATCGGCATCGAATCCTTCGAAGACCTGACCTGGATGTTGGCGGTTCGGCCGGCCTGGTACCACATCTGGTTCTTCTATGCCCTGGCGATGATCTACCTGATGGTCGTGCCGATGCGCGCCTATGACGCCTGGACCCAGACCCTGCCGCCCTTCGGGCGGCGCATCGCCCTGTGGGCCCCTGTCGCCGGCCTGCTCACGGGCCTGACCTGGCTCACCCTGTGGCGCGGCGGCACCTGGGGCGACCTTCAGCCGCTGAATCTCCTGATCTATTTCGGCTATGCCTGGACCGGCCATGTCCTGGCCGTTACCTTCCCGCGCGGCACGCCCCGCGGCTGGTTGTTGTTCCTGGCCGGCGTCTCCGCCGCCGCCCTGGCGACCACGCTGGCCTCCGAAGCTGCCGGCAGGCCGGTGCCGCACTACTTCCATCGCTGCACGCTGTTCGTCGCCGTCGCCACCATGGGCCAGTTCATGCTGCTGATGCAGGCCCAGGCCGCAACCTGGTCCGCCGCCACCACGGTGCGCATCAATCGGGTTGGCCGCCTCACCCTTGGCATCTTCGTCGTCCACCCGCTGGTGATCGCCGTGTCGGGATGGCCGCACCCCTGGGCCCTGGTCGATTCGGTGGAATGGGTGTCCATGCCCCTGGCCGCTTTGGTGCTGTTCGCGATCTCCGGCACCATCACCTGGCTGGCGCTCAAGCTGGTCTCGGTCATGCGGGGACTGCGCTCCTCGGGGCATGATCCCTCGCGCCCGTTGGGGGCTGGCTGATCCGCTGAGCTCACCCGGAAGCGGGAAAGCCCGGCGGATCCGCGCAGCTCAGGCCGCTATTCCTTCCAGACCGGGCTTTCCGCCAGCATGGCGCCACCATCGACAATGATGGTCTGCCCGGTGACGAACTTCGCCTCGTCGCTGGCCAGGAACAGGAAGGCGTGCGCCACGTCCGCCGGGTCGCCCAGCGCGCCATACGGGATGAAATGCCCGATCCGGTCCGCCCCGTAGCGCGTTTTCATCCGTGTCAGCCCCGGCGTATCGATATAGCCCGGCTCCACCCCGTTCACCGTGATGCCGAATTCCGCCAGCTCCAGCGCGGCCGCCTTGATGAACCCGTTCACCGCCCCCTTGCTGGCGGAATAGGCGCCGGAGCCCGGCATCGTCACCCGCGGCCCGGTGACCGACGAGGTGATCAGCAACCGCCCGCCGCCGCCGGCCTTCATGTGCGGAGTCGCGGCGGCAGACAGCCAGAAGCACCCCTTCACGTTCACCGCCAGCATCGCATCCAGCAGCGTGTCGTCGCGCTCCGTCACCGGGTGGCGCCCCATCACCGCGGCATTGTGCACCACGATATCCAACCTTCCGTGCTTCGCCGCCACGCGGTCCACCATGGCGAACACGGCCGCCTTGTCGGCCATGTCGATCACCAGCAGCTCGCCTGAGTTGCCGGCGGCCTTGATCGCATCCACCGTCTCCTGGCCCGGCCCCTCGGTGCGGGTGGCCACCACCACATGCGCGCCCTCGGCGGCCAGCACCTGGGCGGTGGCGCTGCCGATGCCCTTCCCCCCGCCGGTCACGATGGCGATCTTGCCGGTGAGGCGCGGGCCGGCGCGGTGGGTAATCGGCTTTTCAGGCATCGTGGCTCTCCAGGAAGGGACGGATGGTATCCAGGCACGCCGCCGTTTCCTCAACATGCGGCATGTGGCTGCTGTTCTCGAAGATCACCCAGCGGTTGCGCGGGATGCGATCGGCAAACGGCCGCACCACGGAAGCCGTCGCCTCGTCATGCCGGCCGGAGATCAGCAGCGTCTCGGCGCGAATATGCTTCAGCTGGTCGATGATATCCCAGGTCTTCAGGCTGCCGACGCAGTGGAACTCCGAAGGCCCGTTCATCGTGTGGTACACGGTCGGGTCCTCGCCGATCTTGGCGAAGCTGGCCGAGACCTCCTCCGGCCAGGGCTGCACCCGGCACACATGCCGGGCATAGAATTCCTGCGTCGCCGCCTCGTACTCCGGATCGCCCGTCGTCCCGGCCGCCTCATGCTTCAGCAACGCCGCCTGCACCTCCGCCGGCAGCTTGCTCCGCAGCCGGTTCGCCTCCCGCACCCACAGCTCCATCGAGGGCGGCGAGTTGGCGATCACCAGCCCGCGCAGCCCCGCCGGCCGACGAATGGCATGCTCCGCCCCCAGCATCCCGCCCCAGGACTGCCCGAGCAGATGGTAGCTCCCGGCAATCCCCAGATGCCCCAGCACCGCGTCCAGCTCATCCAGGAACAGCTGCACCGTCCAGAAATCCGGGGCCGCTTCCCTGAGATGCGTCGAATTCCCGCAGCCCAACTGGTCGTAATGGATCACCGCCCGCTCGGGCGAAGCCAGCCCCGCGAACCGCAGCGTGTAGTCGTGGCACGCCCCGGGCCCGCCATGCAGCACCACCAGCGGCGGCAAGGCAGCCTGCTCGCCCCCGGTCACCCGGAACCACGTCTGGTGCCCCCGGAACGGCACATACCCAGTCTCTCTGGCCTCGGGGATCATTGGCGCGCTCCGCAACATCTGCCCTATGCTACCGCCCAACAACGGGAGGGCAACAACCATGGCCGACCTCATCATCCGCGGCGGCACCATCGTCGACGGCACCGGCACCACCCCCTACGAGGGCGACATCGCCATCACCGCCGGCAAGATCACCGAAATCGGCAAGATCACGGGCTCCGCGCCCGAGGAGATCGACGCGCGAGGAAAACTCGTCACCCCCGGCTTCGTCGACCTGCACACCCATTACGACGCCCAGGTCACCTGGAGCAGCCAGGTCACCCCCAGCAGCTGGAATGGCGTCACCACCGTGCTGATCGGCAATTGCGGCGTCGGCTTCGCCCCCTGCCTGCCGGAACGCCGCGACATGCTGGTCGAACTGATGGAAGGCGTCGAAGACATCCCCGAAGTGGTCCTCACCGCCGGCCTCCCCTGGAACTGGCAGTCCTTCCCCGATTACCTCAATGCGCTAGACGCCCGCAGCTACGACCTTGATGTCTGCACCCAGGTCCCGCACTCGGCCCTGCGCGTCCACGTCATGGGCGAACGCGGCGCCAACCGCGAGCCGGCCACGGAAGCCGACCGCGCCGAAATGGCCCGCCTCGCCGCCGAAGGCATGGCAGCCGGCGCGCTGGGCTTCTCCACCTCCCGCACCCTGGCCCATAAAACGCTCGACGGCCGCCACATCCCCACGCTCCGTGCCGAGGAAGCCGAGCTCGACGCCATCGCCAAATCCCTCGGCCGCGGTTGGATGCAGGTCATCTCCGATTTCGAGGACCTGGATCAGGAATTCGGCATGCTCCGCCGCCTCGCGCTGGGCTCCGGCCGCCCGATGACCATCTCCCTGCTCCAGCGCGAAGCGCGCCCGGACGCCTGGAAAACCATCCTCGGCCACATCCACGCCTCCAACGATGCCGGCGCCAAGATCATGGGCCAGGTCATGGCCCGCCCCGTCGGCGTCATGATCGGCTTCGAGATTTCCCAGAACCCCTTCATGGACCGCCCGTCCTGGAAGGCCATCGCCCACCTCCCCTTTGCTGAAAAGCTCCCCCACCTCCGCAACCCCGAATTCCGCGCCCGGCTCCTGGCGGAGGAAACCACCGACCCCGCCCTCAAGCACCGCCTCAACACCTGGGAGAAGGTCTTCCCCCTCGGCGACCGCCCGGACTACGAGCCCGCCCCGGAAACCTCCATCGCCGCCCAGGCCGCACGCCAAGGCCGCAGCCCCGAGGAAGTCGCCTACGACCTGCTGATGCAGAAGGACGGCCGCAACATCCTCTACCGCCCCATCATCAACTACGCCGCCGGCGACCTGGAGGCGGTGAAAACCATGATGACCGACCGCCACACCATCATGGGCCTCGGCGATGGCGGCGCCCACGTCTCCATCATCTGCGACGCCTCGGCGCCGACCACCATGATCACCCACTGGACCCGCGACCGCACCCGCGGCGAACGCCTGCCCATCGAATGGGTCATCAAGCGCCTCTCGGCAGACAACGCCTCCGCCCTCGGCCTCTCCGACCGCGGCACCCTGGCCGTCGGCAAGAAAGCCGACCTCAACGTCATCGACCACGCCCGCCTGCGCGCCCACGCCCCCGAAGTCCGCTACGACCTCCCCGCCGGCGGCCGCCGCCTGGTGCAAACCACCGAAGGCTACGACGCCACCATCGTCAGCGGCCAGATCGTGCAGCGTGAGGGCAGGGCAACCGGCAAGCTGCCGGGCAAGTTGGTGCGGGGAACAAGGTAAGCAAGCAAGGCCTTCTTTTTCTGAAGAAAAAGAAGCAAAAAGACTTCATTGATGACGCCGGGGTACACCCCCCGGCGCCGGGGACGAGGGGCCCATGCTTGCGTGTGCCGAGTCCGCTGCAGGCCCGCGTTGCCCCAAACGTGACGAGTCCAGATCAAGACGAAATGCCAGTTGTCGGAAAATTTGACGCTTCTCAAAATGAGAGGTTTCGTAACGCTTTAAGTCGTTGAATTCACCTAAAATCTAAAATTGGAACGGAATTTGCCTATTAGAACATCCGTATGCCTCCGCCGCGTCGACACGGTCCCATTCGCCGTTCGTCGTTCCGGGCACGCACCGCCTGAACCGCCATTTAACGCCTTTGCGGCCCCGTTTCTGACCGGCGATTGCCTGATCGGTCTCGTGCCCAACCTGAAAGCCAGCCCAATGAATACCCCGCTTACCTTGGTTGCCGCCGCTGCGGCGGCGCTGATTGCCGCGACCTCCGCCAACGCCGCCACCTTCATCGTCAACGGCAACAACAACGGCCCCGACGCGGTCGTCGCCCCCGGCAACGCCCCACTGAACACCGGCGTTTCCGTGAACGCCGGGGACACCGTGATCCTCGCGATCGACCCCGCCGACACCTGGGGTTTTAACTTCCGGCAGCAGAACGCGCTCGGCACCTACGGCAATGGCTGGGCACCCTGGAACTGGTACATGCCCGATAGCGTCAATGTGCCAGGCCTCTCGACGGAACTGGGCTACAATGATGCCGGGGCCGGCTGCAATCTCCCCGGCGGTTGCATCGAGTACGGGGCCGTCGCCTGGTCGATCGGTGGTCAGGTTTGGGGGCCCGCCTATACCTCCACCGGCACCACCGCGACCGTCACCACCGCCTACGGCACCTTCGCCAACTACCCGGTCTGGACCGTTGGCCGCACCTTCACCGCGACCCGCTCCGGCACACTGCGCCTGGCCATGTGGGATTCGGACACGAGTGACAACACCAGCGGCCCCGGCTCGGATCGTACGATCGCCGTGAATGTCACCGTCATCCCTGGCCAGAACCAAACGGCCACGCCGGAACCCGCCTCCATGCTGCTCCTCGCCGCCGGCCTCGCCGGTCTCGGCCTGGCCCGGCGCCGCCGCGCCTGACTTAGCCTCACCGCACAGGAACCGGCCGCCACCCCCACGGGTGGCGGCCGTTTTCGTGTCTCAGCCCCCCGGCACGCCCTTCGTCGTCGAATACTCGAAGTGCAACGCCGTATCAGGGAACACGATGGGATGGATGGCATGCGCCGCCATCGCCGCCTCGCTGAACCCCTGCAGGATCAGCTTCAGCTTCCCGGGATAGGTCGCCACGTCCCCGATCGCGAACACGCCGGGCACGTCGGTCTCGCAGGTCGAAGCCGTCACCACAACGTGGTTGCGCTCCAACCCCAGCCCCCACCCGGCAATCGCGCCCAGGTCCATGGAAAGCCCGAAGAACGGCAGCAGCACATCCGCCGCCAGCATCCTCGTCCCGCCATCGAGATCGGCGACCTCCACCGCCGCCAGCACCCCACCCGCCCCATGCAGCCCGTGCAGCTGGTAGGGGATCACCATCTCCACCTCGCCCCGCTTCGCCGCCGCATCCAGCTGCCCCGCCGTCTCCGGCGCCGCCCGGAACTTCGCCCGCCGGTGCACCACCTGGATCGAAGCCGCCACCCCGCGCAGCGCCAACGCCCAGTCCACCGCCGAATCTCCGCCGCCCGCGATCACCACCCGTTTGCCGCGCAGATCCTCGCGCCGCTTCACGTAGTACTGCACCGCGCCCGAGGCCTCGAACGCCTCCAGCCCCGAAAGCGGCGGCCGGTTCGGCCCGAACGCCCCGGCGCCGGCCGCCACGATCACCGCCTTGCAGCGGATCTCATCGCCCTGGTCGGTCCCGAGCACGAACGCCCCGCGCGCGCCCGAAAGCGTCTCCACCCGCCGCCCCAGCAGCCGCCCGGGCGCGAACGGTGCAATCTGCTCCTCCAGCTTCGCCACCAGCTCCGCCGCCTCGATCGCGGGGTGGGCAGGAATGTCGTAGATCGGCTTTTCCGGGTACAGCGCCGTGCACTGCCCGCCCACCTCGCCCAGCGCATCCACCAGAACGCAGCGCAGCTTCAGCATCCCCAGCTCGAACGCCGCGAACAGCCCCACCGGCCCCGCACCCACCACCGCCACGTCGGTCTCGATCACCTGGCCCATCGTCCCAGTCCTTCAGAATCGAGTGTCATTGTGCCCCGCCACGCCGCTCGGGCAAAATCCCGCGGATGCGCCAGCCCCTTCCGAGTCGCGAAGCCACCCACGCACTCGCCGCCCGCATCGCCGGGCTGGCGCGCCCCGGGGATGCCATCCTCCTTGAAGGCCCGCTCGGCGCCGGCAAGAGCGAATTCGCCCGCGCCTTCCTCCGCGCCATCACGGCGGACCCGGCGCTGGAGGTCCCCAGCCCCACCTTCACCCTGGTCCAGACCTACGAGACCCCCCAGGGCCCCATCCACCACTTCGACCTCTGGCGCCTCACCGGCCCCGACGCCCTGGAGGAACTCGGCTGGGACGACCTCCTGCACGACATCGTCCTCGTCGAATGGCCCGACCGACTCGGCCCCCTCACGCCACCGGAATCGCTCATGATTCGCCTCACCGAATCCGGCCCCGAGTCCCGCGACGCCACAATCACCGGCTGGGAGCCCCGCCTCCGATGAGCGCCCCCCACCTCGCCGCCCTCCCGTTCAACGCCCCCTTCCTCGATTGCATCGCCGAGACCTGGCTGCGCACCCACGGCACCAACACAGAGGGCCTGATCCTCCTGCCAACCCGTCGCTCCGCCCGCGCCCTGGCCGATTCCTTCCTCCGCGCCGCCGGCGGCCAGCCCCTGTTGCTGCCCCGCATCACCGCCATCGGCGCGCTCG
>JAIXTK010000086.1 GCA_027483995.1 Acetobacteraceae bacterium | reverse complement strand
CAGCTGCCACCCACAAGGCCATCCTGGGCGGCACCGCCGCCCGGTTTTACGGCCTGGTCGCCTAGGCTTTTTCGCCCGGCTCGAACGTCATCGCCACGCCGTTCATGCAGAAGCGCAGCCCGGTGGGCGCGGGGCCGTCTTCGAACACATGGCCCAGATGCCCCTTGCACGCGGTGCAATGCACTTCGATCCGGGTCATGAACCAGGAGCGGTCCACCTTGGTTTCCACCCCACCCTCGATCGGGGCCCAGAAGCTTGGCCAGCCGGTTCCGCTCTCGAACTTCGTTTCCGACGAGAACAGCGCGGTGCCGCAACCGGCGCAGCGGAACAGGCCGTGCCGCTTCTCATGGTTCAACGGGCTGGTGCCCGCGCGTTCGGTGCCGTGCTTGCGCAGCACCTTGTATTGATCCGGCGTCAGCAGCGCCTGCCATTCCGCCTCGCTGCGCTCCGTTGCATCCGTCTGGGCCTGGTTGTCCATCGTCGCCTCCACGCTGATCCCTGCACGATGTGGTGACACGCCACCCCGGGTCAACGTGACACACCGATCCGCACGCAATACCTTGCCCGGCCGTTGGGCGCACCTGCCCGGCCTGTACGGATGATCCCTTGCCTGTGACGCCCCAGCCCTCCGCGCTCACCCTGCTGCGCCGAGGCGAGTTCCGCGCGTTTGTGCTGGCCCTTGTTCTCGCGGCCTCCGCGGAGAGTGCGCTGGCGGTGCTGCTGGGCGTGACGGTCTACCAGCTGACCCGTGATCCGCTGGCACTCGCATGGCTGGGGCTGATCGAGGCCGCGCCGGCCATCGCCCTGGTGCTGATCGGCGGCCATGTGGCGGACCGCCTGCCGCGGCGCCGCGTGGTGGTGGCATGTCGGCTGGCCATGGCGGCGCTGACGGCCGGCGTGGCCATGGCGGCTGCATTGGCCGAGGGCGATTTCCTGCCGATCCTCTACCTGCTGGCCTTTTGCATCGGCATTGTGCGTGCCTTCAAGGACCCGGCCTATTCCGGGCTGGAAGCCCAGGTGGTGCCGGCAGCACTTGCCGTGCAGGCTGCCTCGCTGCTGGGGTCCACCGGGCGGGCCTTTCGTCTTGCGGCACCGGTGGCGGGCGGGTTCCTCTATGACGCCGCCGGACCCGCCGCCACCTATGCGACCATCGCTGCGTTGCTCGCGGCCTCCGCCCTTGTGCTGCTGGTGTTCCTGCCGCACCGGCCGGTGCTCACCAGCCATGCCGAGACTGGCGGCATGGTGGCCAATATCGGCGATGGCCTGCGCTATGTGTTCCGCAACCAGATCCTGGTCGGCTCCATGGCCCTTGATCTGTTCGCGGTCTTCTTCGGCGGCATGATGGGGCTGCTGCCGATGTTCGGGGACATGCTGGGCGTGGGGGCCCAAGGCGTGGGGATCATGCGCGCGGCGCTCTCGGCGGGCGGGCTGACCGCAATGGCGGTGGCGATCCGGTATCCGCCGCGCGAGCGGGCGGGGCTTGCGCTGCTGATCGCGGTGGCTGGTTTCGGGGTGGCGGTGATCGGCTTTGGCCTGTCCACCAGCTTCCACCTGTCGGTGGCCCTGCTGTTCATCATGGGGGCCTGCGATGGCGTGAGCATGGTGGTGCGCCACGCCATTGTGCGGCTGGCCGCGCCGGAGGGGATGCGCGGCCGGATCGCGGCGGTGCGGATGGTGTTCCTGAACTCGGCGAATGAATTGGGGGATTTCGAAAGCGGCGTTGCCGCCCATCTGGTGGGGCCTGCGCTGGCGGTGGCCGGTGGTGGCGCCATCACGCTGGCGGTGGTGGTTGTGACCGCCGTGGTTGCCCCGAAGCTGCGCCGCCTCAACCTGCTGGACCTGAAACCGGGGGCGTAGGGCGCGGGCCGGGTTGCGGGCATGATGAAGCGCCGCGGGACGCGGGGTTTTCGCGACGGATTCGGGGTGAATTTGGACGCATGGGGCCTATGGGGGCGCGCGTGCCGCCCGGGTGGGGCGGAGTTCGGGTGCGCGGTGGCCGGAGAGGGCCATGCCCTCGCCGCGGTCGCAGCGCATCAGCCAGCCGAGGCGGGCGCGCAGGCGGCGGAATCGGCGCAGGACATGCGGATCCCAGGCGGAGTCCGGGTCTTCGGTGGTGTCGGTGGTGATGGAGAGGAGCCAGTCCTGGTGCGGGCGGCCCGAGGGGCGGCACAGCTTGTGGCGCGCGAAGGTCGCGACCGAGAGGGCGGCGAGCAGGGCCAGCAGCAGGAGCTTCAACGCGGCCGGAATTTGGGCGTGCGAGATCGACTGCGCCAGGGGGCGCAGGGCGTCGGCTTCGTCCGGAGCGGCGGGTTGATGTGGCATCGCTGGGAATTTCAGCACATTCCACACCGGTGATCCAGAAAATTTTCTTCGTTAATGTGACATTTTAGGTCTGACAGGAAAACAGGGGGCGGAGGGACGCGCGCGCGATGCGCGCCTCAGAGACCGCGGAAATCCGTGAATCCGGCGGCGGGCACCCGCTCCGTCCGCAGGCGATTGGCCGGCCACTCCGGATTCTCGTGACCGAGCGCCACGCCGCACATCACCACGTCGTTCTCGGGCAGGCCCAGGAGGCGGCGAATGGTGCCGGCGAACTGGGCGAAGACCGCCATGTGGCAGGTATCCAGCCCGCGCGCCCGCGCCGCCACGGCGATGTTCTGCAGAAACATGCCGTAATCGATCCAGGAGCCGATCTGCAGCCGCCGGTCGATCAGGCACACCAGACCCACCGGCGCATCGAAGAAGCGGAGATTATGCGCCACCTGGTCGCGCATCTTGGCGGATTCGCCCTTGCCGATGCCGAGATGGCCGTAGAGGTCCCAGCCCACCTTGCGCCGGCGCGACAGGTAGGGCTCGAAGAACGGATCGGGATAGTACTGGTAGTCGCGCGCTTCCTTGCCGCCGGCCAGGAACTCGGCGGCCAGGGCTTCGCGGAACGCGTTCAGCTCCGTGCCGGCGAGGGCGACGACCCGCCATGGCTGCATGTTGGTGCCACTTGGCGCCCGCGCCGCCACGTTGAGCAGGTGCTCCACCGATGCACGGTCCACCGGTGTCGGCAGAAAGCCCCGCACGGCGCGGCGCGACAGGATCGCGGCCTCCGTTTCGTTCTCGGCCGCCACGTCGTTGGCCATCATCATGGGTGTGTCGTTCATGCCAGCACCTGCTCCACCGCCGCGATTTCCGCGGCGTTCATGCGCAGCCCGAGCTTGCTGCGACGCCACACGATGTCCTCGGCTGTTCGCGCGAATTCCTGGTCACGCAACCAGTGGATTTCGGCCGCGGTGAGGTCCGCGCCGGGGACGGCCCCAAGATCACCCATCGACCGGGCACCGTCGAGCAGCTTTGCCGCCTGCGTGCCATAGGCCCGCACCAGGCGATGCGCCATGGCGTCGGGCAGGAAGGGCGACTGGGCCTTGGTTGCGGCCAGAAGTGCCGCGAACCCCTCCTTCGGGAACCCGCCGCCTGGCAATGCGTGGCTGGCGGTCCAACCCGCCGCCAGCCCGCGGGCATCGGGCAGATGGGGCGCCAGCTTCGCCAATGCCGCCTCGGCCAGGCGGCGATAGGTGGTGATCTTGCCGCCGAAGACGCTCAGCAGCGCGGCCTGCCCCTGCGGGGCTTCCACGGCCAGCACGTAGTCGCGCGTTGCCGCCTGGGCTGAGCTCGCGCCGTCGTCGTAGAGCGGCCGCACGCCGGAATAGCTCCACACCAAGTCGGCCGGGGTGACGGGTTCGCGGAAATAGGTGCTGGCGCCGGCGCAGAGATAGGCAATCTCGTCCTCTGAAATGCGCACGGCCCCGGCATCGCCGTGCCAATCGCGATCCGTGGTGCCGATCAGGGTGAAGTCACGCTCATACGGGATGGCGAAGAAGATCCGGCCATCAACATTCTGGAAGATGTAGCAGCGATCATGGGCGTATTTCCGCCGCACCACGATATGGCTGCCCTGGACCAGCCGCACCGCCGCGGGGGCGTTTTCCCGCACCACGCCGCGCAAGACGTCTGCCACCCAGGGACCCGCGGCATTCACCAGGGCACGTGCCCGCACCTGGCGCGGCCCTTCCGGCCCCGCAACAGTGACCACCCAGCCATCGCCGGACCGGTCCGCCGCCACGCAGCGTGTGCGGGTTTCCACCACCGCGCCGCGGTCGGCGGCGTCGCGTGCCGTCAGGACCACAAGGCGCGAGTCTTCCACCCAGCAATCGGAATACTCGAAGCCTTTCGCGAAGCCTGGCCGCAGGGCGGCGCCTGCCTCATCGCGCGACAGGTCCAGCAACCGCGTTGCGGGAAGGGCCTTTCGGCCGCCGAGATGGTCGTAGAGGAACAGGCCCAGCCGCAACATCCAGGCGGGGCGCAGGCCGCTGTGATGCGGCAGCACGAAGCGCAACGGCCAGATGATGTGCGGTGCCAGGCCCCACAGCACTTCGCGCTCCATCAGCGCCTCGCGCACCAGGCGGAATTCGTAGTGCTCGAGGTAGCGCAGCCCGCCATGGATCAGCTTGGTGGATGCCGAGGAGGTGGCGCCCCCGAGATCCCCCTGCTCGCACAGATAGACCGACCAGCCCCGCCCGGCGGCGTCCCGCGCGATGCCGGCACCGTTGATGCCGCCGCCGATGATGGCGATGTCGTATTCCGCCTCAGCCGCCATGGGTATGGGCCCGTTCCAGCGCGACCTTCGCGCGGGCAAACTGGCGCGACACCTCGCTGTAGCGCTGGCGATACAGCAGCAACGCCATCAGGAGAGCGGAGATGGCGGCCAGCATCATCGGCCCCGCCAGCCAGGTGAGGGCGGCCAGGGCGAAATAGTAGCTGCGGATGCCGCTGTTGAAGGTGGTCAGCGCGCTGCTCAGCACGCCGGCCATGGCATCCGCCAGCGCGTCGCCCTCGGCGACCGGCGGTGCCGGCACCGCTCCGATCAGGGCGACGATGTAGTTCATCTGGCGCAGCGCCCATGTCAGCAGGAACACGCCATGTGCCAGAACCACAGTGGGCAGGAGCACCTTCATTTCGATGAGCATCCGCGGTTGCGCCCCGCCGCCGAACAACGCCAGCGCCGGCTCCAGCCGATCAAGGCTCGTCAGCAACCCGACCAGCGCGCCCACGGCCAGGAGGCTGGTGGAGGCGAAGAAGGAGGCGCTGTGCATCACGTGGCCGATCAGCGCCGCATCCACGATCCGGTTGTCGCGCGCCGCCATGGAACGCATCCATCGCGCCCGCACCTGGCCGAGGCCGGCATTGATCGCATCCGGCCCCAGCAGCCGCACGAGGGGACCATAGCCCAGCCAAAGGGCACAGAACAACACAAGGGCGGCAAGATCGAGCGCCGGGAGGATGTGCAGGAATGCCATGGCGCCGGTATAGCGGCTCTGCATCAGGCTGTAACGCGGTGCGGTTCCGCCGGTCATTCCAGCATCGAACACCCTGGAGCACACGATGCCCGCGACCGACCGACTGCTGAAATGGCTTGCCTGGCTCCCTGCGCTGTACGCGGCCCAGATCATGCTGTGGTACGAGCAGTTCAAGCTTACCGGCGCCGAAGGGTCCGTGATGCTGTTCAATACGTTGGCCGACTGGCTATGGATCAGCGGCTACGAGCAGCCGTTTCGCCTGACGGTTGCGATCGCGGGGGGGGGGGGGGCGGTGCTTCTGATCAACACCGGCTCCCGGATGTATGGGGCGCTGCTGACGCTTGGCATCATGTCTGGCGCCATCTTCTTCCATGTGGTGAGCCCGCTCGGCATCGACCCCTACCATGATGGTGGGCAGCTGTTCATGGAGGCGTGCTGGACCTGGTTGAGTGCTGCGGTGATCCTGCTGATCTACAGGCGGGAGCTGACGACCCTGGTTGCCGGGCTGACCTCCCGGCCGCGGCACCTCGCCATCTAGGTCGCTGGCGGCCATAAGGGGTGGATGATTGCCCCCACCCAATCCCCGCGCGAGGTCGCCGTCATTGGCGGCGGCCCTGCTGGCCTGATGGCCGCCGAAACCGTG
>JAIXTK010000420.1 GCA_027483995.1 Acetobacteraceae bacterium | reverse complement strand
TGGGGGGGGGCGGCGGGGGGGGATGGGGCCGGGCGCGGCGCAGGAGGGGGGGCCAGACGAGGGGCCGAACGGGGGCCCGCATGGGGCGTGGCGTGGCGCAGCGCGAGATGTTCCAGGCGGCCGAACATTGCGGCGATGAGGGCGAGGAGCATCGCCTGCACGAGGTCCAGACGTGCGCGCGCGGCTGCGCTTTCCGCTTTCGCGGAATGGCGCAGGCTGGCGAGCATATCGCTGAGGTTGGGTGCAGGTGCTGACATTGCCGATATTCTGGCTGACCGCAAGCCGCGCGCCAAGGCAAATGTTAGTTATTTTTCGTTAATTCGACAGGGAATGGGCGGCACTGTCCAGCGCGTTTGCCAGCTCATCGATGATGGCGGGACCGGCGGTGAGGACGGGGAGGAACTTCGCCACATGGGGCTCGGTGGTGGAGGTGGAGTGCATGAGCACGCCGCGATCGAAGAGGCGCTTGTGCAGGACGGCGGCGTGGGAGGGGTCCGCCAGGCCGATGGTGGCGATGCCGCCCTGGATGGTGGCAGGTGTGAAGATGCCCTGGTGGCGCTGGATGAGGGCGGCGAAGCGCTGGCGGGTGGCGGCTTCCAGGGCGGCGATGTTGGCGATGGTTTGCGGGCGCTGGACGATCTCCAGGACCTTCAGCGCGATGGTGGCGGCGATCTCGTTGCCGGCCAGGGAGTTGGCCCAGCCGTATGCGTGGCTGTTGATGCAGGCTTCGTGGATCTCCTGGGTCATGAGCAGGGCGCCGACGGGGTAGAGGCCGCCGGAGAGGCCCTTGCCGGCGACCAGCATGTCTGGCGCGGTGCCGGTGTGGTTGCACATCCACATCTGGCCTGAGCGCATGAGGCCGGTGCGGGTTTCATCCAGGATGAGTTTCGCGCCGCGCTGGCGGCAGAGCTGGGCCAGGGCGGGGAGGAAGCTTGCCGGGGGGAGGCGCCAGGATTCGTAGTCGAACGGCTCCAGGATCACGGCCGCGGTGGTGTGGTCGATGAGGGATTCGAGTTCGGCGAGGTCGCCGTGGGTGTGGAAGAAGCGGATCGGGGCTTCGTTCAGGGCGAAATGGGTGCGGATCCCTTCGGATTCGCTGCCGGTGGCGGCACCGGCGAGGCCGAGATGGCCGTGGTAGCCATGGGCGAAGGCGAGGATGTGGCGGCGGCCGGTGGCGCGTTGGGCGCAGAGCAGGGCGAGGTCGTTGGCCTGGCTGGCGCAGAGGGTGACGACGCTGCGGGTGAGGCCCTGGGGGGCGCAGGCGGCCAGCGCATCGTGCAGGGCCAGGAGCGGGGCGTTGGGCATGGTCCAGATGCCGGCGTCGTAGCCCTGGTCCAGTGCGCCGTGGAGGGCGGCGAGGAGTTCGGGATGGCGGTGGCCGAGGCTGTGGACGCCGCCGGTGGTGGCGCAATCGAGCAGGCGGTGGGTGCCCTCGAGGTTCCAGATATGGGGGCCTTCGCGGCGGCCAAGGGCGAATTCGGTGCCGGCGGCGATCTGGCGCTGCGCGAGGGGGCGGTTGGCGCGTTCCGCGAAGCCGGTGAGCAATGCCTGGGTGGGATTGATGGCCATGATGGGGGCTCCCGGTACGGTGGTGCCTGCTTGCGGGCCGAGAGTATGCGGGGGGTGGCGTGGTTTCCCAATGGCGGTGCCGGGCGGGTGGCGGTGCCAGCGGCGCAGGAACGGGGGAGGCGGCACGCCTGTGCGCCGTCGGCTCGGGGCGTTGTCACGCGCAGTGCCGCGAAGGTGATGCCGCCAATGCCGGGCACGGCGCGCATGCTGCAAGATCACGTTCCAGTCTTTCTCAGGCACGCCACCCTGGCGCCATATGCGCACCGCACTCGCGCGGGCGGGCGTGATGGTGGCGCTGGCTTGGCTTTATTCGAAGGCGTTGATGATGCCAGCCGCGTTCTTGCCCGCGATATGCAAATTATATTTGCATTTGATGAGCCATCTGTTGCGGAGAAACATGCTATTTCTCGTTGCACGCCAGCAGCCGGAGGCGGCTGCTAGCTTGGGGCGATGACGAAAGACCCGTTCAAGGTCGATTTTGGCCGACGCCTGCGGGCGACTGCCGCAGAATTCGGCTATGGCACCGCCCAGTCGATTGCTGATCTCTGCGGCGCAGAGCGCGCTGCCGTGGATACCTGGCTGAATGGCCGGGCGATGCCGAAATGGCACCAGCTGGCGCGGCTGTGCCAAAAGTTGCCGGTGACGCTGGACTGGCTGATCCTGGGCAAGCCCGACACGCTGCAACACGGCATATATTTGCGGCTGGCCGCCTTCATCGCCGAAGGCTCGGCTTCGCCATCGCCTCCGGACATCGCGGCGGCCACCGGCCCCGCTCGGCGCTAGCCGCCTCTATTGCGCGTTGCGCCTCGCGTTAATCATGCGCATGGGGTCGAACATTCCTAAAATAATTTACACTTTTTTATTCAATTATTAATAATAAATAGGCCCGCAGAAGCCAAATTCACAATCGCTACTTCATCCTTGTGGCCCATCGTGCAAAATAAATTTGTATTTGGGCGAGAATTATCTTGAAGGTCGCAAATTTTTTTTGCACTATATCATTCTCGCTCGAAATCGATGGAGGGCTGTCATGTCTGCATCCACGAAGCCCACCACCCTGCGGGCCTGCAGATCCCTTCGGGCTGGGCTTGCCGACTTTCCTGGCCGAGATCGATATCGGCATCCGGGCCTCTGCCGGAAGCATCAGCGCTCCTCCCGCCGCGGCCAAAATCACACATTGATCAACGCGCCCACCCTGACATCACAATTGATCTCAATTGCTCTACACCGATCAATATTATCACCAAAATCCACTCCTTAAGTAACCCACAACCAACACAAAATATTTATAGAGTAATTTATGATTAACAATAATTCATCATGATATGGGGGCAATGCAGGAAAACATTCCGTGAATCATGTCAGCTATCGCGTCGCCGTTGGGGTATTGGGTCAATGTTGCAATGGTGGCGACGTCTCGCATGCACGCCCCCGGGATCGCCGGGGGCTGAGGGACGCTGGGGCCGTGACCGGCTGATGAAGCTGGCCCTACCGTTTGCGGTGCTGGTCGTGCTCGGCGTGCTCGGCGGGTTCGCGGCCGAGCATCAGATCACCGAAGCGCATCGCCGATCTGAACGCGAGGCCGGGTCGCGGGTGCTTTCCGCGGCCGAGGCGCTGGAGCAGAACCTGCTGCGCATCATCGAGGCGGTGGAAGGGATCCATTCCCTGGCGCAGACGCGGCAGAACCTGCTGATGCGCGGCAGTGCAGAGGGCGTGGCCGCCATCGAAGACCATCTCAGGGCGGTGGCCACGCAGGAGCAGTTCGGCATTCTCCAGGTTGCGATGGCGGATGCCGACGGGATGTTGGTCTGGTCCAGCGTTCCGGACTGGACGCCTGTTTCGCTTGCGGATCGAGAACATTTCCGCGTACACAAGGCCGGGCGGCAGGCGATGTTCGTCAGCGCGCCCTTGTTGGGGCGGGCCTCCGGGAAATGGAGCGTTCAGCTGACGCGGCCGATCCGGGGGCAGGATGGGGCATTCGCCGGCATTGCCGTGGTTTCCCTGGACCCGCTGCTGCTCTCCGCCCGGCTTGGCGCGATCCACTTCGATCCGACGGAAACCGCGGCGGTTCTTCTTCTGCCGGAAGGGACCATGATTGCCCGCAGCCGGGATGTGGAGCAGGTGCTGGGCTGGATTATCCGCCCGTCGCATCCTGCCCTCGCGGCGGCCCGTGCTGCCACGCGGGGCTACCTGCGGACCTCCAGCCTGTTCGGCGACAGGGAGGTTGTGATGGCATTCCGGCAGGTGGCGGATACGCCGCTGCTGGTGCAGATATCGGAGGACTGGGCCGTTTCGAAGGCCCCGCTCGACGAGCTGCAGCGCTGGGTGCGGGGCGCCTATGCCGCCCTGTCGCTGCTGAGCTTCGTGGCACTGGTTGCCCTGATCCAGATGCGGATCACCCGGCAAACACGGGCGGAGCTGGATCTGGCAGAGGCGGCCCGCACCGCCGCCGAAACCGTGCGGGAGGAATTCGCGCGGATTCTGCTGGGCTCCCCCGCTGTGATCTATGCCGGGGAGCGGCGGCCTGGCGACACCGATGCCCACCAGGCGGCACGCGTTCGCTTCGTGTCCTCCAATGCCGCGCGGGTGACGGGGTGGGATGCCAGCGCGCTGATGGGGACGAATGCGTTCGTCGACCGCATGGACGATGCCGGCCGTGCCGAACGCCCGCGCTTCCGGGCCGCCAACCTGCAGGGTGGCGGCAGCGCCATGACCTACCGCTTCCGCCGCCCTGATGGCAGCTGGATGTGGCTGCGGGAGGAGGCGCGCGTGGCGGGCACCACGGCCGACGGGATGACGCTCATGGTCGGCTACCTCACCGACGTTACCGGCCAGAGGCAGATGGAGGCACAGGCGGCCGCATCGGCCAAGCTCGCCACGCTGGGCGAGATGGCCGCGGGCCTGGCGCATGAGATGAACCAGCCGCTGGCGATCATCGGCCTGGCGGCGGAGAATGCCGCGGATGAACTGCGGATGGAGGGGGAAGCCGCCATTCCCGCGGCCTTGACCCGGCTGGAGCGGATCGTCCGCCAGGCCGCCCGGGGGGGGGCCATCGTTCACCATCTTCGGGAGTTCAGCCGCCCCGGCCCCCTGGACGAGGCCGGCCCCACCGGGCTTGGGGAGGTGCTGGACGGGGCCCAGCAGCTGACCCGCGGCGCCCTGCGCAATGCCGGCGTGGAGTGGGTGCAGGACCTGCCTTCCGACCTGCCTGCGATCGCTGCCGGGCTGGTGGCGGCGGAGCAGGTGTTCGTCAACCTCATCCTCAATGCCCGCGACGCCATGGTGGAGCAGCCCCCGGACCAGCCACGACGGATCCTGGTGCGCGCGCGGGTGGAGGCGGGCATGGTGCTTGTGACGGTGACGGACACGGGCGGCGGCATCCCCGCCGGCGCGGCCGACAAGGTGTTCGAGCCCTTCTTCACCACCAAGCCACCGGACAAGGGCACGGGACTGGGCCTGGCGATCTGCCATGGCATCATGCGGTCCCTGGGCGGGTCGATCGCTGCTTCCAACGTGCCGGGCGGCGCGGAAATCCGGCTGCGCTTTCGCTGCGCCGATGTTGGCGGGCCGGAGCGCGCCTCCCAGCCTGACCTGGATGCTCCTGCCGGTTAGGGCGCTGCCCTGACGGGCTTCACTCCGCCGCCATCGCGGGTTTCGGCGCCGGCCCGTGCAGCTTTTCCAGCAGGCGGGTGCGCTCGGCGGCGGCGGTGCGGGCGTTGCGTTCCTTGACGTGGCCGAAGCCGCGGATCTTGTCTGGCAGGGAGGCGAGGCTGACGGCGGTGGCCAGGGTGGCCGGCGCGAGGTGGGCGAGGATGTCTTCCACCGTGGCTTCGTATTCGGTGATGAGGGCGCGTTCCATGTGGCGTTCCTCGGTGCGGCCGAAGAGATCCAGCCGCGTGCCGCGCAGGATGCGGAAGTGTTGCAGGAGCGAAAAGGCCTTCAGCATCCAGGGGCCGTAGGTTTTCTTGATCATCTGGCCGGTATGCGGGTCTCGCTGGGCGAGCAGCGGGGGGGCCAGGTGGAATTCGAGGCGCTTGGGGTCTTCGAACTGGGCGGCCAGCGCGGCCTTGAACTCGGGGGCGGCGTAGAGGCGGGCGACTTCGTATTCGTCCTTGTAGGCGAGGAGCTTGTGGTAGCCGCGGGCGACGGCTTCGGTGAGGGCGGTGTTGCCGGAGAACATGCGGCCTTCGACTTCGCGGACGCGGTCGACGAGGGCGCGGTAGCGGCGGGCGTAGCGCTTGCTTTGGTACTGGACGAGATGGGCTTCGCGGGTGGCGATGATGTCTTCCAGCGTGGCGGGCTCGGGCTTTTCGGTGGAGAGGCCGGCGGCGGTTTGCACGCGGGCGAGGTCGTGGGCGGCGCAGCGGCCCCAGGTGAAGGCGGCCTTGTTGGCTTCGACCGCGGTGCCGTTCAGCTCGATGGCGCGGAGCAGGCTGTCCAGGCTGAGGGGGACGAGGCCCTTCTGGAAGGCGTAGCCGAGGAGGAAGGGGTTGGTGGCGATGCTGTCGCCCATCAGCGCGGTGGCGATGGCCGTCGCGTCGAACTGATCCAGCGCCGACTGGCCGATGGCCTGGGCGATGCTGCGGCGGAGCTGGACGCTGGGGAGGCGGATGGTGGTGTCCAGCACGAAATCGCCGCTGGGGGTTTCGTAGGTGTTCAGCACGGCGTGGGTGACGCCTTGGGCGTAGGTGGCCAGTGAATCCTTGCTGGCGGCGACGACCATGTCGCAGGCGAGCAGGAGGTCGGCGCCCATGCGGCTGACCTTGAGGCCGTGCAGGTTGGATTCGGACTCGGACAGGCGGATGTGGCTGGTGACGCCGCCGGCCTTCTGGCTGAGGCCGGTTTGGTCCAGCACGGTGACGTGCTTGCCGTCGAGATGCGCGGCCATGCCGATGAGGGCGCCGATGGTGACGATGCCGGTGCCGCCGATGCCGGTGACGAGGATGTTCCAGGGGCGGGTGAGGGCAGGTTGGGCGGGGATGGGGAGGTTGAAATCCTCTGGGCTGACTCGCGGGCGTCGTTTCGGCTCGGCGCCGTGGACGGTGACGAAGCTGGGGCAGAAGCCGTCGGTGCAGGAGAAATCCTTGTTGCAGGTGGACTGGTCGATCACGCGCTTGGTGCCGAGCTCGGTTTCCAGCGGTTGCACCGAGAGGCAGTTCGACGCGCGGGAGCAATCGCCGCAGCCTTCGCAGACGGCGGCGTTGATGAAGCTGCGCTTCGCCGGGTCGGGGAAGGTACCGCGCTTGCGGCGGCGGCGCTTTTCGCTGGCGCAGGTCTGGTCGTAGATGATGACGGTGCAGCCCGGGGTATCGCGCAGGCGGCGGCTGATGAGGTCGAGGTCGCGGCGGTGGTGGACTTCGGTGCCCGGCGCGAGATCCTTCACGTCGTCGTATTTCTCGGGCTCGTCGGTGACGACGATGATGGCCTTCGCCCCTTCGGCGGCGACCTGGCGGGAGATGTGGGGGACGGAGATCTGGCCATCCACCGGCTGGCCGCCGGTCATCGCCACGGCGTCGTTGAACAGGATTTTGTAGGTGATGTTGACGCCGGCGGCGACGCTGGCGCGGACGGCCATGTAGCCGGAGTGGAAATAGGTGCCGTCGCCCATGTTGGCGAAGACGTGGTTTTCCTCGGTGAAGGGGGCCTGGCCGGACCAGGCGACGCCTTCGCCGCCCATCTGGCTGAAGCTGTCGGTGTTGCGGTCCATCCAGACGGCGAGGGTGTGGCAGCCGATGCCGCCGAGGGCGCGGGAGCCGTCGATCACCTTGGTGGAGGAGTTGTGCGGGCAGCCGGAGCAGAAATAGGGGCGGCGCAGGGCGGCGACTTCGGCTTTGGCGATGGCATCGAGGTTGTCGCGCAGGCGGGCGGCGTGGGCCTGGAGCTTTTCGGAATCGGCGTAGCGGGCGATGCGGGGGGCGATGGCGAGCGCGATCTCGGCGCTGGAGAATTCGCCATGGGCCTTGAGCATGGTGGTGCCGTCGGCGTTGCGCTTGCCGAGGACGCGGGGGCGATCCGGCGCGTCGTAGAGGATGTCGCGGATCTGCTGTTCGATGAGGGGGTGTTTTTCCTCGACGACGACGATTTCCTCCAGCCCGCGGGCGAATTTGCGGATGGTTTCGGGGTCGATGGGCCAGGTGAGGGCGAGCTTGAGGAGGCGGACGCCCGGGGGCTCGGGCATGCCGAGATCGGCGAAGGCCTGGCGGGTGTCGTGGTAGGATTTGCCGGAGGTAACGATGCCGAGGCGGGCGCCGATGGGGTTGAGGATGGTGCGGTCCAGCCCGTTGGCGCGGGCGTAGCGCTGGGCTTCCGGCAGGCCGATGGCGATGGTGCGGGCTTCCTGGTCCAGCGGCAGGGCGGGGATGCGGCCGCCGACATCGGAGAGGCGCAGCCCGGCATCGGGGTGGGGGCCATCGGGCAGGATGATGCGGAAATCCGGCAGGTCGAAGGCGACGGAGGCGGATGAATCCATCACGTCGCCGACCAGCTTGAAGCCGATCCAGCGGCCGGACCAGCGCGACATGGCCCAGCCGTGCAGGCCGAATTGCAGGATGTCCGTGATGTCGGACGGCACCAGGATGGGCATGTGGGCCGAGGTGAGGGCCAGCTCGCTCTGATGCGGGACGGTGGAGGATTTGCAGCCATGGTCGTCCCCGGCCATGACGAGGACGCCGCCGTGGCGGGCGGTGCCGGCGTAGTTGGCGTGGCGGAAGACATCGCCTGAGCGGTCCACGCCGGGGCCCTTGCCGTACCAGTAGGCGAAGACGCCGTCGTATTTGGCGGTTTGCAAATGCGGGAGCTGCTGGGTGCCCCAGATGGCGGTGGCGGCCAGTTCCTCGTTCACGCCGGGGCGGAAGACGATGTGGGCTTCCTCGATGCGCTTGCGGGCGGTCCACATCTGGATGTCCACCCCGCCGAGGGGGGAGCCGCGATAGCCGGAGATGTAGCCGGCGGTGTTGAGGCCGGCGGCGACATCGAGCTGGCGTTGCAGCAGCGGGAGGCGGACGAGCCCCTGGGAGCCGGTGAGGAAGAACCGGTCGGAGCCGACCTGGTACTTGTCGTCCAGCGTGACGGTGGAGTGCTTCATGGCCGTGGCCCCCTCGCGTATGCGCGATGATATGGCATTGGTGCTGACCTATTCAAGCGGGATCGAGCAGCACGAGTTCGATCCCCTCGGCGACCATCTCGCCTTCGGCGCAGCGGATGGCGGCGACGGTGCCGGGGGCGGCGGCGGTGAGGGGGAGTTCCATCTTCATCGCCTCCAGCACCAGGAGGGTTTGGCCCTTCGCGACGGTGTCGCCGGGCTTGACCAGGAGGCGGGCGACGCGGCCAGGGATGGGGGAGATGACGCGCCCTGCCCCGGCGCTGGCGGCTTCCGGCGGGGCGTGGGGGTCGATTTCCTCGATGGTGTGGTTGGTGCCGTCGAGCACCACGGTGAGGCGGGGTGGGGTTGAGATGACGGTGGCGCGGGCGGCGGTGGCATCCAGGCGCAGGAGCAGGCTGCCTTCGTGCGGGGTGGCGTGGGCGGTGCGGACGATGCTGTCCCATTCCAGGTGCCAGCCGCCAGTGGGGGCGGGGTGGGCGGTGATTTCGGTGGTCTGGTCGCGGTGGCGCAGGAGCAGGGTTTGGTGGCCAGGGAGGTTGGGGCGCCAGCTGTCCTGGGCGGACCACGGCGAGTGGGGGTCGCCTGGGATGAAGGCGGAGTGGGAGCGGGTGTTGAGGATGGTGAGGGCTGCGGCGGCGAGGGCGAGATCCGGCGTGGTTGCGGTGCCATCCAGCAGTTCCGGATGCCGGGCGATCAGGCCGGTGTCGAAAGTGCCGCCGGCGAAGGCGGGGTGGGTGGCCAGGGCGCGCAGGAGGGGGAGGTTGGTTTGGACGCCGACCACCTCGGTTTGGGCGAGGGCCTGGGAGAGGCGGGCCAGGGCGGCGCGGCGATCGGGGGCGTGGACGATGAGCTTGGCGATCATCGGGTCGTAATCGGGCGTGATGGTGTCTCCGGGGCGGACGCCGCTGTCGATGCGGATGCCTTCGGGGAGCTTCAGGTGGGAGAGGGTGCCGACGGAGGGGAGGAAGTTGCGGGCGGGGTCTTCGGCGTAGAGGCGGACTTCGATGGCATGGCCGGTGATGCCGAGTTGCGCCTGCGTGCGCGGGAGGGGCTCGCCGGCGGCGATGCGGAGTTGCCATTCGACCAGGTCGAGGCCGGTGATGGCCTCGGTGACGGGGTGTTCGACCTGGAGGCGGGTGTTCATTTCCATGAAGTGGAAGGCGTCGCCCTCGGCGATGAATTCGACGGTGCCGGCGCCGACGTAATTCACCGCGCGGGCGGCGGCGATGGCGGCCTCGCCCATGGCGCGGCGCTGCTCGGCCGAGAGGCCGGGGGCGGGGGCTTCCTCCACCACCTTCTGGTGGCGACGCTGGATGGAGCAGTCGCGTT
>JAIXTK010000058.1 GCA_027483995.1 Acetobacteraceae bacterium | reverse complement strand
GATGTTCAGGTCCGGATCGGCCCGGCCGGACCAGTTATGGATCCCCGCCTGGTACTCCCCGCGCCCCATCGCCTGGATGATCTCGGCCACCTGCACATCGCGCGGTGTCTTGGCAACCTGCAGATCCACCTCCACCCGCTCCATCCCGGCTTCCTTCAGCAGCGCCTTGGCGCGCGCCACATCACGGCCCGGCACCGGCAGGGCCTTGTTGAAATAGGGGCTCGTGGGCAGCTCCGTTTGGTTGTTCGGCACGAACAGGCCTTCCAGCGCCACCTGGTTGATCACCGCCCGGTCGATCGCCGCCTCGAACGCCGCGCGCACCTTGGGGTTGCGCCCAAACGGCGTCTCCGCCCGCGCGCCATGCGCCGTGTTGATCCCGATGGCCGCGTAGCCCAGCCCCGGCGTCGTCACCAGCCGCAGCTTGGCATCGCCGCGCACCTTGCCCGCGTCGGAAGGCGAGAGATCCTGCAGCATGTCCAGCTGCCCCGCCTGCAGGTTCACCAGCCGGATCGTGCTGTCCGGGATCATGCGGAACACCACGCGGTCCACATGCACCCGTGCGGCATCCCAGTAGCCCGGGAATTTCTCCATCACGATCCGGTCCTGCGCCACCCGCTCCACGTACTTGAACGGGCCCGAGCACACCGGCTCCTTGAAGAAATCCGCCCCCAGCCGCTGGAACACCGCCGGCGAGGCGATCATCCCCGCCCGGTCGGACAATGCGGCCAGCAACGGCGCGAAGGGCTGGCTCAGCACCAGCCGCACCGTGCTGGGATCCACCACCTCCACGGCGGTGACGCTGCGAAGCTCGCCCTTGCGGTTGCTCTCGGGCGCGCTGCGATACCGCTCCAGATTCGCCCGCACCACCTCGGCGGTCATCGGCGTGCCGTCATGCAGCACAACACCCTCCCGCAGCGTGATGGTCAGCGCCCGGTTGTCGTCAGACCACTTCCAGGCTGTCGCCAGCTGCGGCCGGAACGACAGATCCGGCGCCAGATCCCACAGCTTGTCGCACATGGCGGTGAAGGCGAAGCGCCCGCCGAACGTGCCGCCGCGCGCGGGGTCCAGCTGGTCAGGCTCCTCCTGCTGGCCGATGCGCAGCACGCTGGTGGGTTGCGCCCCCGCCGCCAGCGGCAGCGCCAGGAAGGGCAGGGCGATCGCGGCGGCGAAGATGCGGTTCATGATGTTCCCCTCAATCCAGCTTCATGCCCTGGAACCGGATCAGCCCATCGGGCACCGGCACGAACCCTGAAACCCGCGACGAATGCGCGAACAGCCAGGTCAGGTTGTACAGGTTCAGCATCGGCCGATCCTCCAGGTAGATCTTCGTCACCTCCTGGTACACCGCCGCCCGCTTCGCCGGATCGGTCTCCGCCCGCGCGCGGCCCATCGCGGCCTCGAAGATCGGGCTGTTGTACTTGCCCCAGTTCTGGAAGCTGTCCGCCCCGATGAAGATGGAGATGTTCAGGTCAGGGTCCGCCCGGCCGGACCAGTTGTTGATATGGCCCTGGTATTCCCCGCGCCCCATGGCGGCGATGTTGGAATTCACCTCGCCCGCGCGCACCCGCACATCGAACCCGGCCTCATTGGCCATCGACTGCACGATCTCGGCCACCTGCCGGTCACGCGGCGTGTTCACCACCATCAGCTCGAACACCGGCTTCTCCACGCCGGCCTCCTTCAGCAGCGCCCGCGCCTTGGCCACATCGCGCCCCGGCACCGGGAGTGCCTTGTTGTTGTAGGGCGAGGTCGGCAGCTCCGTTTGGTTGTTCGGCACGAACAACCCTTCCAGCGCCACCTGGTTGATCACGTTGCGGTCGATCGCCGCCTCGAACGCAGCCCGCACCTTCGGGTTGCGCCCCATCGGATTGTCCGAAGCCGCCCCGTTCGCCAGGTTGAACGCGATCGCCGCGTAGCCCAGCCCCGGCGTCGTCACCAGCCGCAGCTTGGCATCCGCCCGCACCTTGCCCGCATCCGCCGGTGCCAGGTCCTGGAGCATGTCGATCTGGCCGGATTGCAAATTCACCAGCCGCACCGTGGTATCCGGCATCATGCGGAACACGATCCGGTCGATCTTGATGTTCCCCGCATCCCAATAGCCCGGGAACTTCTCCACCACGATCCGGTCCTGCGCCACCCGCTCCACGAACCTGAACGGGCCGGAGCACACCGGCTCCTTGAAGAAATCCGCCCCCAGCCGCTGGAACACCGCCGGCGAGGCAATCATCCCCGCCCGGTCGGACAACGCCGCCAGCAGCGGCGCGAACGGGGCGGACAGCACCAGCCGCACCGTGCGGGCATCCACTACCTCGATGGCACTCACGCTGCGCAGCTCGCCCTTGCGGTTGCTCTCCGCCGCGGTGCGATAGCGTTCCAGGTTGGCGCGCACCACCTCGGCCGTCATCGGTGTGCCGTCATGCAGCGTCACGCCCTCGCGCAGCGTGATGGTCAGCGCCCGATTGTCGTCAGACCATTTCCAGGCCGTGGCCAACTGCGGCTTGAACGACAGGTCCGGCTGCAAATCCCACAGCTTGTCGCACAGCGCCATGAACGGAATGCGGGCCGCGAACGTGCCGCTGCGCGCGGGGTCCAGCGCATCCGGCTCGTCCTGCTGCCCCAGCCGCAACACGCTGGAAGACTGCGCCCAGGCGGAGCCCGCACCCAGCGCCACCGCCACGCACGAAAGTAGCATCAACCGCCGCATGCCCAGTCTCCCTGTCGCTTTGCAGGGAGCCTAACCCCCAGCGTGCGGGGGCGGCAATGCGCGGCAGGAAGCAAGTGCGTTCTTTTTTGAAAAAAGAACCAAAAAACTTTTTCTCGTTAAGGCGGGCCGGCAACATAGACCCGCCCCAACGAACAAAAGTCTTTTTGCTTCTTTTTCTTCAGAAAAAGAAGATTCTTACTTCTTCTTCGCCTTGGGTGCCGCCACCGGCGCCGCCCCTTCCAGCGCCCGCAGCCGCTGTGCCCGCTCGGTCCCGGCCGTCACGATCATCCCGTGATCGCTGCCGGCCAGCACCATCAGCGCGCCCCGTTGCATGTAGTGCTGCATCCACTGGTCATCGCCGATGCCCCCGGTGCCCAGCAGCTTGCCGTTCTTCTTGCACGCCGCGCCGACCTTCTCATAGGCCGCCTGCACCTTGGCATGCCCCCACTGGCCCGGAATGCCCATGGTGCTGGTGAGGTCGGAGGTGCCGATCATCAGCACGTCGATCCCCTGCACCTTGGCAATCTCGTCCACGTTGGCCACGGCCTCTTCCGTCTCGATCATGGCGCAGATCAGGTTCTCCCGGTTCAGGATCGCCTGCGCCTCGCCCATCGGCGGCCCGCCGTAATAGAACGCCGCCGGCGGCGCCCCCCAGCTGCGCTTGCCCAGCGGCGGGAACAGGAACGCATCGGCCACCCGCCGGGCCATCTCCGGCGTATCCACATGCGGGATCACCAGGCCCATCGCCCCGTTGTCCAGCGCCCGCGTGCCTTCATCGAGCGCATCCACGCACACCCGCACGATCGGCGTGATCCCCAGCGGCAACGCCGCCAGGCACATCTGAGACACGTCCTGCGTGGTGAACGCCCCGTGCTCGGCATCGATGAACAGCCAGTCGTAGCCCATCGTCACGCCCAGCATGGCGGCCGAGACGCTGCGCAGATGGAACGGGCAGAAGCCCAGTGCGAGCTTCCCCTGCTTCAGCCGCTTCAGGGTCGGGTTCGGGATCATCGGGTATTTCGGCGCACTGGCCATGGCGGAAGCCTCCTCGATTGTTGCACCCACGCCAGCACTGGCCGCCACGCCGTGTCAATCGCTTGCACGCGCCGCGCCGCGCGCCCAGAATCAGATACGGGTGACACCAGGAGGCACCAAGCATGAGCCAGTCAGGCCTGACCACCAGCTACGTCAGCGGCGCCAGCACCGTGCCCCTCATCGGCGACACCATCGGCCAGCATTTCGACAAGACCGTCGCGAAATGGCCCAACCGAGAGGCCCTCATCGTCCGCCAGCAGGGCATCCGCTGGACCTGGCGCGAGTTCGCCGAAAAGGTCGATGCCTTCGCCGCCGGCCTCGTCGCCCTGGGGCTGGAGCCCGGCGAGCGCATCGGCATCTGGTCGCCCAACAATGCGGAATGGGCCATCACCCAGTTCGCCACCGCCAAGGCCGGCCTGGTGCTGGTCAACATCAACCCGGCCTACCGCCTCGCCGAGCTCGAATACGCGCTGAACAAGGTCGGCTGCAAGGCGCTGGTCACCGCCACCGCCTTCAAGACCTCGGATTACGCCGGCATGCTCACCACGCTGCTGCCGGAACTCACCACCTGCCTCCCCGGCCAGCTCATGGCCAAGAAAGCCCCCAAGCTCGCCATCGTCATCCAGATCGGCGCCAAAACCATCCACGGTGCCTTCCCCTTCGAGGATATCCCGGCCATGGGCGGCGCCGCCGAACGCGCCACGCTCGCCACCCTGGCCGGCCGCCTCCAGTTCGACGACCCGATCAACATCCAGTTCACCTCCGGCACCACCGGCGCCCCGAAAGGCGCCACCCTCACCCACCACAACATCCTCAACAACGGCTTCTTCACCGCCGAGACGATGAAGCTTACGGAGCAGGACAAGCTCTGCATCCCCGTGCCGCTCTACCACTGCTTCGGGATGGTCATGGGCAACCTGGGCTGCGTCACCCACGGCAGCGCCATGGTCTATCCCGGCGAGGGCTTCGACCCGCTCGCCACGTTGGAAACCATCCAGGCCGAGAAATGCACCGCCCTCTACGGCGTGCCCACCATGTTCATCGCCCAGATGGACCACCCGCGCTTCAAGGAGTTCGATGTCTCCACCCTGCGCACCGGCATCATGGCCGGCTCGCCATGCCCCATCGAGGTGATGCGCCGCGCCATGGCGCTGATGAACCTCAACGACATCACCATCGCCTACGGCATGACGGAAACCAGCCCGGTCAGCTTCCAGACCGGGCTCGACGACCCGATCGAACGCCGCGTGGCCACCGTCGGCCGCATCCACCCGCACCTGGAATGCAAGATCGTCGATCAGGAGGGCAGGGTGGTCCCGCCCGGCACCCCCGGCGAACTCTGCACCCGCGGCTACTCCGTCATGCGCGGCTACTGGGGCGATGCCGAACGCACGGCGGAAGCGATCGATGAAGCCCGCTGGATGCACACCGGCGACCTCGCCACCATCGACACGGAGGGCTACTGCGCCATCGTGGGGCGGATCAAAGACATGGTCATCCGCGGCGGCGAGAACGTCTATCCGCGTGAGATCGAGGAATTCCTCTACCGCCACCCCAAAATAGCGGACGTCCAGGTCTTCGGCGTGCCGGACCAGAAGTTCGGCGAGGAACTCTGCGCCTGGGTCAAGCTCCGCGAAGGCGAAACCCTCACCGAAGACGAAGTGCGCGACTTCTGCCGCGGCCAGATCGCCCACTACAAGATCCCGCGCTACGTGCGGTTCGTGGCCGACTTCCCCATGACCGTCACCGGCAAGATGCAGAAATTCATCATGCGCGAGGCGATGGTCAAGGAACTCTCCTGAACCACCCGTAGGGTGCAATGCCTCTTCGGCATTGCACCACTCCCGTCGCTCACCCCCGCTCCAACACCACATAAATCTCCGCCTCGCCCCGCCCCGGGTTCGCCACCCCATGCGGCACATCCGTCAGGCAACTGCACGAATCCCCCGCCGCCATCTCCGCCACCTCGTCCCCCACCGTCACCCGCACCCGCCCGCGCACCACGTGCATGTGCTCGACCGTCCCCGCCGCATGCGCCGGCGACGGCCCCAGCACCGCCCCGCCCGGGATCACATGCCGCACGAATTCGATCCGGCTCCCAGGCCCCGCCGGCCCCAGCCTCTCCCACGCCGAAGCACCGGAGCCCCGCTCCCCCTCGCCAGCCCGGATCACATGAATGCGCCGCACCGCCGCGGCCGCATCCTCCAGCAGCACCGCCGCCCCCACCCCGAGCGCGCCTGCCAGCCGCACCAGCGTCGCCACCGTCGGGCTCTTCGCCCCGCGCTCGATATCCGAGATCATGGAGGCCGAAACCCCGCTCCGCCCCGCCAGATCCCGCAGGCTCAGCCCGGCCGTCTCGCGCCGCCGCTTCACCGCCAGGCCCGTCCGCCGGCTGATCGCGTCGTCCTCTATAATTGACAATACGTTCTCCATAGAGGACAAATCGCACATCCAGGCCAAGGGGGCAAACGCCATGAACACCGCGGAATTCGATGCCGAGCTGAAGCGCGAGGGCTATCGCGTCGTCAACACCGCCCTGAAGCCGAATCTCCTCGCCCCCAACCACTGCCACGATTTCGATGCCAAGTCGCTCGTCCTGGGCGGCGAGATCACCATCACCTGCAACAACACCCCCACCACCTACCGCGCCGGCCAGTGCTTCCACGTCCCCTGCGGTACCATGCACGCCGAGCACGTCGGCCCCGAGGGCGTCGCCCTCCTTTCCGGCCGCCGCCGCACCGGCCCCGTCACCCGCGAAGCCTTCGAAAGCGACCTCAAGCGCGAGGGCTACGAGGTCATCAACACCGGCCAGCGCCCCGGCTTCGCCGAAGACCTGCACGCCCATGATTTCGACGTGCGCATCATGGTCCTCGGCGGCGAGGTCACCATCTGCCGCAACGGCACGGCCACCACCTTCAAGCCCGGCGATTGCTGCGAAATCCTCGCCGGCTGCATGCACACCCTCACCGTCGGCACCGAAGGCGTTGCCTACCTCGTCGGCAAGGCCACCCGCCGCGCCTGACCCGCGCGGGCAGCAAGCAAGGCCTTCTTTTTCTGAAGAAAAAGAAGCAAAAAGACTTCCCCCGTTCGCACCCGCAGGCCCAGGTGCAAACGAATAAAAGTTCTTTGGTTCTTTCTTTCAAGAAAGAACGCCTTGCTTTCTCCCCGGGAACGCCGAGCATGACCGCGCAGCGCGACTACAGCCTCACCGGCCCCGAAGCCGCCCGCGCCGCCGAACGCGGCCTGGCCAAGGCCCGCTGGTACCAAACCCCCCTCCCGCGCGAGCAACTCGCCGCCCTCATGGTCCGCACCGACGCGCCGGCCATCCGCGACACCCTCATTTGGTTCGCCGCCTTCGCCATCACCGGCACCGCCGGCTTCCTCACCTGGGGCACCGCCTGGTGCATCCCCTGCTTCGCCGCCTACGGCGTGCTCTACGGCTCGTCGTCGGACTCCCGCTGGCACGAATGCGGCCACCGCACCGCCTTCCGCACCCCCTGGATGAACGACGCGATCTACCACCTCGCCTGCTTCATGATCCTGCGCGAACCCGATGTCTGGCGCTGGAGCCACACCCGCCACCACCTCGACACCATCGTCGTGGGGCGGGACCCCGAAATAGCCGCCCCCCGCCCACCGAACCTCGGGAGTATCGCCCTCAGCTTCCTCGCCCTGCCGCAACTCCGCGGCTACATCGCCAAACTCTGGCTACACGCCCGCGGAAAACTGGATGCGGAGGAAGCCACCTACATCCCCGCCCACGCCCGCCCCGCCATCTTCCGCGCCGCCCGCATCCACGCCGCCATCCACGCCACGGCGATCGGCGCAGCCCTGGCCGCCGGCTCCATCCTGCCCTTGATGTATGTCGGCCTGCCCTCGCTCTACGGCGCCTGGCTCTACATCGTCACCGGCCTCAGCCAACACGCGGGCCTTGCGGAAGACGTGCTGGACCACCGCCTCAACTGCCGCACCGTCCATATGAACCGGCTGGTACGCTTCCTCTACTGGAACATGAACTACCACGTGGAACACCACATGTTCCCCATGGTCCCCTACCACCGCCTCCCCGAACTCCACGAAGCCATCCGCCACGACACGCCCACGCCCTACCCCAGCCTCTGGGCCGCCTGGCGCGAAATCATCCCCACCCTGCTGCGCCAACGCCAAGACCCCACCCACTTCGTCCGCCGCACCCTCCCCACCCCCCCGTAGGGGGGGGCGCGGAGCGGACCCGCCACCCCCTCACCGGTGCTGCGGCATCACCTCCGAAGCCAGCAGCTCCAGCGTCTCCGCATCGTTCGCGAACGCGCTGCTGATCACCATCTGGATGCCCGCTTCAGCATACGCCCCCACCAGCGCGGCCGCCTGTGCCGGCGTGCCGCACAGCCCGCCGAACCGCCCCGCCGCATCCAGCCGCGCCCGCTTCGCCGCCGCCGCTTCGGCCGTCGGTGCCAACAGCAAGGACATCGTATTGGTCCGCTCGATCGTCTCGTAGTCGCGGCCCGCCTCGTCGCAATGCCGGCGCAGCACCTCCAGCTTGCGCCGCACCGTGGCGGGGTCGCCGAACAGGTTGCAGGCATCGCCATGCCGCGCCACCGCCCGCAGCGTCATCTGCTCGCCGCTCCCCCCGATCATGATCGGCGGATGCGGCAGCTGCAGCGGCTTGGGCGACAGGATCGCATCCTCCACCCGGAACCATTTGCCCTCGAACGTGGTCCGCTCCTGCGTCCACATCGCCTTGATCAGCCGCAGCGCCTCCACCATCTGGCGGATGCGCATCGCCGGCTCCTTCGGAAAGTCGTAGCCGTACTGGCGATATTCCGCCTCGAACCACCCGGCCCCGAACCCGAAGGTCAGCCGCCCCTGGCTGATCTGGTCCACCCCCGCCGCGATCTTCGCCAGCAGCGCCGGGTTGCGGTAATGCACCGAGGTTACCAGCGTCGCCAGCCGGATCCGGCTCGTCACCGCCGCCAGCG
>JAIXTK010000168.1 GCA_027483995.1 Acetobacteraceae bacterium | reverse complement strand
CTCACTCCCGCACAGTAAGCAAGCACGTTCTTTTTTCAAAAAAAGAACTAAAAAACTTTTGTTCGTTCTCTCAGCATCCAACATCCAGGCAAACTAATAAAAGTCTTTTTGCTTCTTTTTCTTCAGAAAAAGAAGATTCTTTCTTGAGGTCACTCCCATGGAAATCGCCGTCATCGGCCTGGGCAAGCTTGGCTCCCCCCTGGCCGCCGTTCTCGCCAGCCGCGGCCACACCGTCGTCGGCGTCGATCTCAACCCCGCCGCCGTCCAGGCCCTGAACGCCGGCCGCGCCCCCGTCGTTGAACCCGGCCTGCAGCAGCGCCTGGAAATGGCACAGGGCCGCCTGCGGGCCACCACCGATTTCAACGACGCCATCGCCGCCACGGACATCTCCTTCGTCATCGTCCCCACCCCCTCGGGGTCGGACGGTGCCTTCAGCAACCGCTACGTGATCGATGCCGTGAAGCGCATCGGCGCCGCGCTCAAGCTCACAAGCCGCTATCACGTGGTGAACATCACCAGCACCGTCATGCCCGGCTCCACCGGCGGCGAAATCCGCGCCGCCCTGGAAGCCGCCAGCGGCCGCAAGGTCGGCGTCGATGTCGGCCTCACCTACAACCCAGAATTCATCGCCCTCGGCAGCGTCGTGCGCGACCTCCTGAACCCCGACATGGTGCTGATCGGCGAAAGCGACCCCCGCGCCGGCGACATGCTGGAAGGCGCCTACAAGCTCACCGTGCCCGAAGGCACCCCGGTCCAGCGCATGAACTGGGTCTGCGCCGAACTCACCAAGATCGCCGTCAACACCTACGTCACCACCAAGATCAGCTACGCCAACATGATCGCCGAGATGTGCGAGCAGCTTCCGGGCGCCGATGTCGATGTCGTCACCCGCGCCCTCGGCCGCGATAGCCGCATCGGCTCCAAATACCTCAAGGGCGCCCTGGGCTATGGCGGCCCCTGCTTCCCGCGCGACAACGTCGCCTTGGCCACCCTCGCCCGCAGCCTGGGCCTCAAGGCC
This sequence comes from Acetobacteraceae bacterium, assembly GCA_027483995.1. Classification (GTDB taxonomy): domain Bacteria; phylum Pseudomonadota; class Alphaproteobacteria; order Acetobacterales; family Acetobacteraceae; genus CAMDGX01. The sequence continues at coordinate 6,022 of JAIXTK010000168.1, read as the reverse complement.
GACGTCGCCGAAGCCACCGATGCCGTCAACCGCCGCCAGGTCGACCGCGTCGTCCGCCTCGTCACCCGCCTAGCGCCCGATCCCACCACCGTCGCCGTGCTCGGCATGTCCTACAAGCCGGATACCCCGGTGGTGGAGGAAAGCCAGGGCGTCATGATCGCCCGCGCCCTGGCCGCCGCCGGCCACGCCGTTCTCATCGCCGATCCCGTCGCCCTCGAAGGCGCGGCCGCCGTCCTCGGCGACACCGTCACCCCGATGTCCACGGCCGAAGCCGCCGTCGAAGCCGCCAGCGTCATCGTCGTCGCCAACCCGGACCGCAGTTTCGCCGGCTTGGCGCCCGAACGTTTCACGGGCAAGGCCGTCGTGGATTGCTGGCGCCTCCTGCCAGAGGCTGTGGCCGAAATCGCCGATGTCGTGCATCTGGGGCGCGGGGCGGCAAGCACATAAGAATCTTCTTTTCCTAAAGAAAAAGAAGCGAAAAGACTTTTATTCATCGTGCGGCAGCACCGGCTTCGCGGGGTCAGCCAAACTGGGGCCGCTCCGCTGATGAGCCTGGGTGCCCTCCTCGTGGCGCAACGCCTCGCCCTGTCCGCGTCGTGGGGGCTCCGGAAGCGGGATCGTCCCATGCCACCGCCTGGCCGTACCACTCGCGCGGCGAATTTCCCTCGCTGCCCGCCGGCATCTCCACCAGGAACACAGTCTCCCCCGCTTCCGCGCCAACGGCGACCTCGAAGTATTCCGCGTCGAATACCGGCGGCGCCGGCACCCCGGCAGCCGGAGGCGAGCGCCAATAGGGCGGCAACATCTCCGCCTGGGTCCTGAGCCCGAGGAAATCCGTGTCCACCCTATGCGCCGCCGCGGGCTGCGGAGGAAATGCCGCCAGCACGGGATGACGCGCAGGCGCCCCCAAAGGGTGGCAACACCCCGCGCGCCGCGAGCGCATTCACGCCCCGCTCATGCCACTCCTTCACCCCGGATCACCGCTTGCGCACCCGCCAAAGCCCCGGGATCCTCACTGGGCGCCTCTTACGTTTGCCTCTCCCACTCGGGAACATCAAGGAACGAAGGCGCCAGGAACAGCACATCGGCCCAGGCCAGCACGTTGGGATTGTGCGGATGGTACTGCGGCTCGAACAGCTGGTACATCCCATAGCCGTGCGAGGCGAGGAACGCCCCGATATCCCAGAACAGCGGCTGGTCCCGGTACAGCGGCTGGAACATCACCTCCAGCAGCACCCCCCCGATCGCCTGGCGCGACAGCAGCCCCTCCGCCCCGCGCAGCGCCGCCAGTTCCGCGCCCTGGATGTCCATCTTCAGCAGGTCGATCCGCCCGATCCCCATCGCTGCGGCGTAGGAATCCAGCGTCGCGGTCGGAACCTCCGCCTCGCCCACCTTGCCGGCCCAAGCGCCCCAGAAGCGCTGCGCCCCGATCTCCAGCAGCGAATGCGTCCCGTCATGGGAATTCACCTGCAGCGTCGCCGTCCCGTCCCGGTCCGACAGCGCCGCCCGGTGCAGCACAACCCGTCCCTCATGCCCGGCGAGATTGATCTCCGCCGCGGCATGGTTCGTCCCTTCGGGCTCGAAGGCATGCACCCGGGCCTGCGGGAACACCGCCAGCAGTTCCAGCGTCGAATGGCCGTGATGCGCGCCCACATCCACCACGCAGCCGGCCTGCGCCCCCAGTATGCGCGCCGCCGCGGCCGCCGGGCTCTCCGCGGGCGCGCCGCCCGCAGGGGGCGCCACCGCTGCAACGGCAACCGCTTGCGGCGCAAGCCGCCGGGCCAGGACGCCGCGCGCACGATCGATCAGGCCCACGGCGTCAGGCCGGCTTCGCCACGATCAGCATATGCCAGCCGAACCGGCGCTCCAGCGCCCGGAACATCTCCCGCGGCATCGCCGCGAACCACGGCTGCAGCTCGTACTCGTATTGAACGTATTTCTCCACCACGTAGGGGAAGATGTGCTCCTGCGAGATCTCGGTCGCCAGGAAGTCATTCGCCCGCAGCAGATGCCGCACCTCGGCCTGGGTGTAGGTGAACGCGATCGGGCACCCGCTCTGCGCCTCCGGCTGGTCGAACCCCGCGTCGATCATCGTGTCCTTCCACGAATCCTTCGCGTACAGCATCAGCCGGAACTCCCCATCCGGCCGGATCACCTGCCGCGCCTGGCGGATCACCGCCTCCGGATTCGGCGTGTGGTGGATCACCCCGAACGAGTAGATCAGGTCGAAGCTCGCCTTCCGCACATGCTGCGTCAGCTGCTCGGCATTGGCATGCACGAAGGTGCCGTCCAGCCCGAACACATCGAACCGCTTCTTCGCCAGCGCCAGGCTCACCTCGGAAAGCTCCAGCCCGGTATACTCCGCCCCCGCCCGCGCGAAGTTCGTCGCATCCGTCCCCAGCCCGCAGCCGATCTCCAGAACGCGCTTGTCTTTCCAGCGCTCGAACTGCGCGAAGGCCGGAATATGCGGCTCCACGAAATACTTCCGCTCCTCGACCTCGTCGAAATACGCCCGCGAGCCCACTTCGGCGCGCGAGTGGCGAATGTTGCAGGGCCGCCGGTTCCAGTATTCGGCAACCGTCTCGATCGAGGCCATCTGATTCATATGCTGCTGTCCCGGCCGCAGGAAATTGTTAACCCGAATGGCCGCTCCGGCCCGCCCTGTCAACGGCGCCGCATCACGCACCTGTGTGTATGCTACGCCGGTGCCGGCAGCCGACTCGCCCTCCCCGGAGAACCGCTGAATGCTCGTCCGCCTCCTGCGCCGCATCGCACGCCGCCTGCGTCCCGTCCCGCCCGCGCCCCTCCTGCCGCATCCGGCCCCGCACCACGCCGCCCCGCTCGCCGCCCTCGGCGCCCAAAGCCTCCCCGCCCACGCTCAGCTGGCCAACGCGGCGACCCGCCGGCACGCCACGCTCGCCGCCGACGCCCCCGCGCCTGGCGGCCTCATCGCCATCCTCGTCGGCGCCACCGTCACCGGCGGCCACGCCCATCTCAGCCTCTCCGGCCCCGACGGCACCCTGTTCGAAACGCTGGACCTCACCCCGCGCGAAACCCCCTGGCACGTCTGGCTCTACGCCCCGCCCGGCCCGATCCACATCGCTCTCCATCCCGTCCAACCCAGAACCAACCCCCGCCTCCTGGAAGCCGCCGCCTGGCACCTCCCCGCCGAAGCCCTAACCCCCGCCACCCTCATCCCCGCGCCCCCCCTGGTCTCCGACGAAACCTGGTCCCGCGCCTACGGCACCCCAACCGCGGATGAGGCGCTCCCCCGCCTGCGCGACCGGGTCTTCGCCAGCCTCCCCGCCCCCGTCCTCGTCCCCCTCCTCGGCACGCTGAAACTCTGGCTCGAACCCGGCGACGAGCTCAGCCGCGCCGTCCTCCTTTCCGGCCTCTACGAGCCCGAAACCCTCCTCGCCGTCCAAGCCCTTCTCCCGCAAGGCGGCATTTTCGTCGATGTCGGCGCCAATTGCGGCCTGATCACCGCCTTCGCCGCCCGCCGCGCCGCCCGCGTCCTGGCGTTCGAGCCGAGCCCCCGCGAATACGCCCGCCTCATGGCCAACCTCGCCGCCAACGAGGCCGCCAACGTCATCCCCCACCAGCAGGCGGTCGCCGAGGCCCCCGGCACCGTCACTCTGCGCCTCGCCGAAGCCGGCCACGCCGGCCACAACACGATCGGCGAGGCCTTTGCCTATAAGGGCGTCGTCACGGAAACCCTGCACCAGGTAGAGGCCACCACCCTCAACGAAGCCCTCGCCGGCCTCGAACGCTGCGACCTCATCAAGATGGACATCGAAGGCGCGGAACTCCGTGCCCTCCAGGGCGCCGACCAAGCCCTCGCCCGCCTCCGCCCCGCCCTCATCCTGGAAGTCTTCGACCAGGCCCTGGCCGGCTGCGGCGCCACCGAAGCCGATCTCCTCGCCTGGCTCGCTGCCCATGGCTACGATGCGCGCGAGCTCGATCCCGCCACCGCCACCTTCGCAGGCCTGGCCCGCCCCCGCCCCGGCATCTCCCGCAACATCATCGCCCTGCCAGTCTAGTCGTCGGCCAGCTTCGCCCACCGCTCATGGTCCCGCCACGCCCCGTCGATGAACAGATACCGCGGCGAAAACCCCTCCAGCCGAAACCCCGCCCGCCGCGCCAGCGCGATCGAGCGCGCATTCCCCGGCTGGATATTGGCCTCCACCCGGTGCAGCCCCAGCGCCCCGAACGCCTCCGCCAGCACCAGCGCCAGCCCCCGCGCCATCACCCCCTGCCCGCCAAACCCGGGATAGGCGTAGTAGCCCAGATACGCGCTCAGAAACCCGCCCCGCACGATCTCACTCAGGTTGAACACGCCGGCCAACGCCCCCTCCGCCTCCACCAGGAACGCCGCCCGCCGCCCCTGCTCCACCCCCGCCCACCAGGCCTCGAACCCCGCCTCGTCCCCGAACGGCCGCACCCACGGCGCATGAAACTCCCGCGCCGCCAGGTTCGCCGCGATCAGCCGCCCCCCATCCGCCCGCTGCACCGGCCGCACCACCACGTCCATCACGCCAACCCTCAGGTAACCTATCGCCGCCAGACTACACCCATGCGTTCTCCGACCCCCACCACCCTCGCCGAGCGACTCGCCCGCGCGACCCACGCCGTCGCCCGCCTTTCGGCCGAGCACATCGAGGCCCGCACCACCGCGGCCACCGCCACCCGTGCCACCCTCCCCCCCTTCCCCGGCCTGCTCTCGGTCGGCGACCGCCTCGACGTCATCAGCCGGGATGGCGTCGCCGTCCCCGCCCAGGTCACCAGCAGCACCGCCGAAGCCACCACCGCCACCCTCTTCCGCGATGCCACCGGCCTCGGCGCCGGCGCCCCCGTCCGCCTGCCCATCAAGCCCGCCGCCGCCACCCTGCCCATCAACCAGGGCTGGATCGGCCGCGTGGTCGATCCCCTCGGCGCCCCGCTCGACAACCGCGGCACCCTGCCCCTCGGCGCCCCCCAGCCCGTCCGCCGCGCCCCGCCCCCGGCCGCCACCCGCGCGCGCATCGGCCCCGCCGTCACGCTCGGCGTCCGCGCCATGGATCTCTTCACCACCGTGCGCGAAGGCCAGCGCATGGGCCTCTTCGCCGGCCCCGGCGTCGGCAAATCCACCCTGCTCGGCATGCTCGCCCGCTGGTCCGAATTCGATGCCATCGTCGTCGCCCTCGTCGGCGAACGCGGCCGTGAAGTGCGCGAATTCCTCGAAGACGACCTCGGGCCCCAGGGCCGCGAACGCGCCCTCCTCTTCGTCGCCACCGCCGACGCCCCGGCCCTCATGCGCGCCGAAGCCGTCCACGCCGCCATGGCCGCCGCCGAACACTTCCGCGACCAGGGCCAGCGCGTCCTTCTCCTGGTCGATAGCCTCACCCGCTTCTGCCACTCCGTCCGCGAAGTGGCCCTCTCCGCCGGCGAACTCCCCGTCGCCCGCGGCTACCCCCCCAGCACCTTCGCCGAGCTCGCCTCCCTCCTGGAACGCGCCGGCCCCGGCGAGGAACGCCCAGACGGCAAGCCGCCCGGCTCCATCACCGCCTTCTTCACCATCCTGGTGGACGGAGACGACATGACCGAACCGGTGGCCGACGCCGTCCGCGGCATCGTCGACGGCCACGTCATCCTCTCGCGCACCATCGCCGAACGCGGCCGCTACCCCGCCGTGGACGTCCCCCGCTCCCTCTCCCGCGTCGCCACCGCCTGGCACACGCCGGAACGCAACGAGGCCCTGCGCCTCGCCCGCCAGGCCATGGCCGAAGCCGAGGAACTGGACCAGCTCCAGCGCATGGGCCTCTACCGCACCGGCGCCGACGCCCATTCGGACCGGATGATCGCGCTCAACCGCCTCCTGGTCGAATTCCTCCGCCAGGATACCAAAACCCCCGCCGACCCCGACCAGGGCTTCGCCCAGCTCCAAGCCATCGTCAGCTCGTAGGGCGTGTGTGGACGGCCCCTCCGCTGCAAGGTGTCTTGGGAGAAAATGTCTGATCCGGGTGCGAGAGCGTCCGTGTGTCCG
>JAIXTK010000065.1 GCA_027483995.1 Acetobacteraceae bacterium | reverse complement strand
GAGTTTGCCAAACGCAACACCGGCGGACAAGGTTTTTAATCCCGTACGTACTCGGGTTTTGGGAGTGGCTCTCACTTCAGGTCCAGGGGTCTGGGGCCTAAGGCCCCAGCGGGGTCCAGGGGCAGAGCCCCTGGCCTTCCTTTACCCTGCCATCGCCGCAGCGGGAGTTGCCACGGGGAGGCCGTTGGCGTCGCGCAGGCGGGTGGCGGGGAAGATGAGGCGGACGCGGGTGCCGATTTGGGCGGCGGCTTCGACTTCCAGCCTTCCGCCATGGGCGAGCATGAGGGAGCGGGCGAGGGCGAGGCGCAGGCCGATGCCGCGGCTGTCGCGTGCGGCGCCGGCGGTGGGTTCCGGGCGGGCGAGGCCGGTGCCTTCGTCTTCCACTTGCAGGCAGAGGCCTTCGGCGTGGGGGAGCACGCGCAGTTCGATGATGTCGTCCTGGCGGGTGTTGCGGGCGGCGTCGCCGAGGACGCGGCCGAGGATGTGGCGGACGGCGCGGCGGTCGCCCCAGAGGTAGTGGCCGTGGGTGGCGGAGACGCGCCAGTGGCGGCGGCCGGGTTCCAGGGCCAGGGCGGCGGCTTCGACGGCGGCGTTCATGGCTTCGCCGGGGTCGATGAGTTCTTCGCGCAGGGATTGGGTGCCGATATCGGGCATGGTGTGGTCTTGCAGTTCATCCGCCAGGCCCAGCACCTGGGCGGAGGCGGCGGCGAGGCCCATGGCGTGCACGCCGATCTGGGCCTGGCCTTCCGGGGCTGCGAGACGGTCGGCATGGCCGTGCAGGGTCATGCCGATGCCGCGCAGTTCGTGGGCGGCGAGGCGCAGCAGGCGGGTGGCGGTTTGTTCGGCGCCCTGGGCGGTTTCGCGCATGGCCGTGGCGCGCGCCAGATCGTGGCGCAGCCGCCCGATCCGGGCAGCCAGCGCCACGCAGGCGATCAGGGCAATCAGCAGGCCGGCATAGGGGGCGAGATCAAGGACCATGGCGCCCGGTATGGCGCAGCAGTCGCTTACCCCTGGTTAACAACGGGACCGAAGCCCCGCGGTTTGCTCAGGCAGCGCCGGCCTTCTTCGCCGCGGCCTTCATGATCTGGCGCTTCACCACCAGCGCCTCTTCCGGCAGGCGCGAGTTCGGCGTGCCGAGCAGGAAGGCATCGATGCCGCCGTTCTTTTCCACGGTGCGGATGCCGCGGGTGGAGAGGCGCATCTTCACGTTGGAGCCGAGCGTGTCGGAGAGCATCGAGGTTTCCTGCAGGTTGGGCAGGAAGCGACGGCGCGTCTTGTTGTTGGCGTGGCTGACGTTGTTGCCAGAGAGCACGCCCTTGCCCGTGATTTCGCAGCGGCGGGACATCGTGAGATCCTCAAGGTGTAGGGCGCCGCCCGGCAAACGGGCAGCGAATGGAAGGCGGGCTTATGGCGAGGGGGCGGGGGTGAGTCAAGCGGACCCGGCGCAACCCCGCCCTCGCAGGACCATCAGCGCGCCCAGAGTTGGCCCACCAGCGTGCCGGCGCGGGCTTCGATGGCGGCGGCGGCATCGAGGCAGAGGTCCTCGCGGTAGCGGGAGGCGACCAGTTGCACCCCGGCCGGTGCGCCCGCCACCAGGCCGACCGGCACGGTGGCGGCCGGCAGGCCCAGCAGGTTCATCGCGCCCATGAAGCGCAGATCGTGGTGGAAGAGCTGCTTCACCGCCGCGGCGCCGCCCAAATCCGCGTCCTTGCCGGGGACCGGGGCGATGCTGAGCGGGGTGAGCAGGACCGGATAGGTTTCCAGGAAGGCGAGCCAATTGCGGATGATGCGGGAGCGCTGGGCGATGCCCTTCATGTAGCCTTCCTGGCCCAGGATGGTGCCGAGGCCGAGGAAGCCTTCCAGCGCCGCCTTGAAGCGGTCGCTGCCCACCTCCCACATCTGCGCCTTCTGCAGCACCGCCAGCTCAGTGAGGATGAGGTCGGCCCAGAGCTTCCAGGTGCCGTCGAGGTCGGGCACCTCCACCTCCTCCACCGCGTAGCCGGCATTGGCGAGGTGGTCGGCGGCCTGGCGGAGGAGGGCCATCATGGCGGGATCGGGCCGCATGTCCGCCGGCAGCCTGGCCAGGGCCACGCGGATGGGGGTGGGGGGCTTGGGGCCCACCAGGGGCGCGGGGACCCACCAGGGGTCGCGCAGGTCGGGCTGGCTCATCACCTCCAGGCCCAGGCGCACATCGGCCACGCTGCGGGCGAGCGGGCCCTGGGCGGACATGAACTGGGCCATCAGCGGGCGCTCGGCGGTGGCCGAGGGGTTGAAGGCGGGGATGCGGCCCTGGGTGGGCTTGATGGTGGCCACCCCGTTGCAGAAGGCGGGCCAGCGCAGGGAGCCGCCGATGTCGTTGCCATGGGCGATGGCGCCGATGCCGAGTGCGATCGAGGCGCCGGCGCCGCCGGAGGAGCCGCCGCAGGTGATGGCGGGGTTCCACGGGTTCAGGGTTTGGCCGTGCAGCGGGTTGTCGGTGAAGCCGCGCATGGAAAATTCGGGCGTGTTGGTGAGCCCGAGGATGATGGCGCCGGATTTTTTCAGGTTGGCGGTGACGGGGGAATCGCCGGGGGCGATGTTGTTCCGGAAGGCCGGGATGCCGTTGGAGTTGGCCTGGCCCTCGACGTCGATGTTGATCTTGATGGTGACGGGGACGCCGTGCAGGGGCCCCAGCGCCTCGCCGCGGGCGCGGGCGGCGTCGGCCTGTTCGGCCTGCTTCAGCGCGGCATCGGAGAGGTCGACGACCACAGCGTTGACGGCCGGGTTGGCGGCGCGCAGGCGGGCCTGGTGGGCGGCCACGACCTCCATGGCACTGATCTGGCCGGTGCGGATTGCGTGGGCGGTTTCCACCGCGGACCATTGCCAAATGGGTGCCATTGTCGCCGCTCCTGTTCGGGAGCGGCGACGGTAGCAAAGCGGGGCGGCGTGTCGAGCCGCGTTCAGGCGGGTTATTGCTTGGCGATGTTCCAGTAGACCATCACGGCGGAGCTGAGCATGCCGTTGACGTTGGTGCGCATGGCCACGGGCTGGTCGTATTGGCCGAGCACGCGGTAGGGCTGCATTTCGGCCAGGCGGCGGTGCAGGCGTTCCAGTGCGGCGGGGCGTTCGGCGTCGGTTGCGTCCAGGAAGGCCTGGCGCAGCTTTTCCGCTTCCTCATCGCACGGCCAGCCGGCGAAGTTGCGGCCGTCACAGGCCATGTTGGTGCCGATATTGGTGAGCGGGTGGTGCATGGTGGGGCCGGAGGAGCCGGTGTTGAGCAGGTGCCAGCCGCCCTGGGCCGGGGTGCCCTTGTTGGACTGGCGGCCGGCGGTGGTGCCCCAATCGGCGATCACCAGGTCGATGTTCATGCCGGCCTTGCGCATGGCATCGGCCATGACCTCGGCCTGGCGGCCGATCCAGGCGATTTCGGTGGTGGCGATGTAGGTGAGCTTCTCGCCGTTGTAGCCGGCTTCCTTCAGGAGCTGGCGGGCCTTCTCGAAGTTCTGGCCGAGGCCTTCGGCGCCGGCCAGGCTGCCGTAGGGGCCGCCGCAGACGTAGTAGGAGTTGCAGGTCTTCCAGTTCTTCTCGTCACCGAAGCCGGCGGCCATCACGTCGCGCTGGTCGATGATGTAGGCCAGCGCCTGGCGGGCCTTGGGGTTGTTGAAGGGCGGGTGGAGCGAGTTCGGCCGCAGCAGGGCGACGTTGGACATCTCGGTCAGCTTCTGCAGCTTGATGTTGCGGTTGCGCTCCAGCACCGGCAGGAGGTCGAGCGCGGGCTGTTCCCACATGTCCACCTCGCCGGCCTGCAGGGCGGCGGCGGCGGTGGAGGCATCGGGGATGACCTTCCACTCGACGCGGTCGACCTTGGCGAGGCGGGCGCCGGTGAGGCCATCCGGTGCTTCCTTGCGCGGCACGTAATCCGTGTTGCGGTCGAACACGGTGAGCGCGCCGGAGACGCGGGCGGCGTGGTTGAAGCGGAACGGGCCGCTGCCGATGGCGGTGATGACGGGCTTGGTGGGATCGGCCTCGATATCTTTCGCGCGCATGATCACCGGGATCATGGCCACGCCGGAGCCGAGGGCGAACAGCATGCCGGGGAAGGGCTTGTTCAGGCGGATCTCGAAGGTGCGGCCGTCAATCGCCTCCACGCCGGTGGCATAGGAAGCGAGCTTGGTGCCGACGAGGTCGCGGCCCATCCAGCGCTTGAGCGAGGCGACGGCATCGGCGGAGGTGACGGGGGAGCCGTCGTGGAACTTGAGGCCGTCCCGCAGGACGAAGCGCCAGGCGAGGCCATCGGGCGTGGTGGTCCAGCTTTCGACCATCTGCGGCTTGGCTTCGAGCTTGGAGTCCCAGGCGAAGAGCTGTTCGAACACCATCAGGCCGTATTGGCGGGTGATGACGATGGGGGCCCAGACGGGATCGAGCAGGGTGAGGTCCGCATGGGGGACCACCCGCAGGACGTTGGCCGGGGCCTGGGCCTGGGCGTGGGCCTGCTGCGGCACGGCCGCCGACAGGCCGATGGCTGCAAGCCCCGCGGCCGCGAGCCGCATCGCTGATCCCGTGATCCTCATCGCATTCTCCTGACAGTGCCGAACATGGGGCCGAGCATGCCCGGTGCGGTGGCGAGGGTGCAACGCGCATGTCGTCGTTCCCTTCGGCGCCCGGCCTGCGTTAGGCTGATGCGCGCCCTCTCGGATGGGCGCTTCAGGGAGAGCATAGGATGAAGCGCAGGAGCCTCCTTGCCGGCGCCGCCGCGCTGGGCGCCACCGCCCAGCTGGCCCGCCCGGCGATCGCCCAGGGTGCGGCCCGGGTGCTGAAATTCGTGCCGCAGGCCAATCTCGCCAATGCCGATCCGGTGTGGACCACGGCGACGGTGGCGGCCAACCACGCGCACATGGTGTGGGACCAGCTTTGGACCTTCGACGAGCAGATGCTGCCGCGGTTGCAGATGCTGGCCGGGGTGACCACCAGCGACGACCGGCTGACCTGGCGGCTGGCGCTGCGCGACGGGCTGGCGTTCCATGATGGCGAGCCGGTGCGGGCGATGGATTGCATCGCCTCCCTGCTGCGCTGGATGAAGCGCGATGGCATGGGGCAGCGCATCGCCAGCCAGCTGAACGAGATGCGCGTGGTGAACGACCGCAGCTTCGACATCGTGCTGAGCAAGCCGTTCCCGCTGCTGCCGATGGCGCTGGCCAATAACTGCCACATCATGCCGGAGCGCATCGCCAAGACCGACGCCTTCCAGCAGATCACCGAGTATGTCGGCAGCGGGCCGTTTCGTTTCGTGAAGGAGGAATGGGTCAGCGGGTCGCGCGCGGTGTATCTGCGCAACGACAAGTACATCCCGCGCTCCGAGGCGCCAAGCAACATGGCCGGTGGCAAGGTGGTGAATGTCGATCGGGTTGAGTGGGTCATCATGCCGGACCCGGCCACGGCGGCGGCGGCGCTGCAGACCGGCGAGATCGACTGGGTGGAGCGGCCGCTGGCGGATCTGATCCCGGTGCTGGGCCGCAACCGGGAGGTGGTGGTGGACAACACCGACCTGCTGGGCGAACTCGGCATTGTGCGGCCGAACCACCTGCACCCGCCGTTCAACAATGTGAAGCTGCGCCAGGCGCTGCTGATGGTGGCGGACCAGAAGGATTATCTGGCCGCGGTGATGGGGCCGGACAGCCCGTTCACGACGCAGCCCGTGGGCATCTGGACGCCGGGCACGCCGCTGGCCAACGATGCGGGGATGGAGAAGATCACTGGCAAGCGCGACCTTGCGGCAGCGAAACGGCTGGTGGCCGAGAGTGGCTACAAGGGCGAGCGCCTGGTGCTGATGGCGCCCACGGATTTCCCCACGCTGAATGCGATTGCGCAGGTGACGCGCGCGCTGTGCAACCAGCTTGGGCTGAACGTGGAGTTCGTGGTTACCGACTGGGGATCCCTGATCCAGCGGCGCGCCTCACGCGAGCCGGTGGAGAAGGGGGGCTGGAGCATCTTCTGCACGTCCGGCGGTGGCTTCACCTCCTCCAACCCGGCCGTGTACACGTCGCTGTGGGGCACCGGGGAGAAGGCCTGGTTCGGGTGGTACAACTCGCCTGCGATGGAGGCGCTGCGGGATGCCTGGTACGACGCGGCCGACCTGCCGACGCAGCAGCGGCTGGGGCGGGAGATGCAGGTGCTGGCGCTGGAGGAGGTGCCCTTCGTGCCGACCGGCATGTGGCGCTCGCCGATCGCGCGGCGCAGCAATGTGACGGGCATCCTGCGCGCGGCGCGGCCGCTGTTCTGGAACCTGCGCAAGGGCTGAGCCTTTCGCGCCAGTGGCGTGGATGAGCCTGGATTGGGAGATCGCCTGGGCGGCACTCGCCGTGCTGCAGCTGGCCGGCTCCGTGGCTGTGACGGCGCATGTGCTGCTGCGCCGGCCCGCGCCGGTTTCGGCCTCCGCCTGGATCGGGCTGGCGTGGCTCGCGCCGGGCTTTGGCGCGGCGCTGTATGTGCTGCTGGGCGTGAACCGGATCGAGCGGCGCGGGCTGCGGTTACGGCGGCGGCAGCTTGCGGCGCCGGACCAGTTCGCGTGCTGCGCCCTGAGCCCGCCGCACCTGATGCCGCTGGAGCGCGCGGCCACCCGCATCACGCGGCGGCCGCTGCTGGCGGGCAACAAGGTGGAACCGCTGGCGCATGGCGATGCCGCCTACCCCGCCATGCTGGAGGCGATCGAGGCGGCGCGGACCGGCATTGCGCTGAGCAGCTACATCTTCCGCAACGACCGCACCGGCCGTGCCTTCATCGCCGCCCTGGCGCGGGCGCGGGCGCGCGGGGTGGCGGTGTGCGTGCTGATCGACGGCATTGGCGGGGGGTGGTTCAACTCCGGCGCCTATCACCGGCTGCGCCGGCTGGGGGTGCCGGCGGCGCGCTTCCTGCACTCCCACCTCCCCTGGCGCATGCCGCTGGTCAACCTGCGCACGCACCGTAAGCTGCTGGTGGTGGACGGCGAGGTGGGCTTTGCCGGCGGGCTGAACATCGGCGACGAGAACCTGGAGGTGCCCGGGCCGCCGCTGCGCCGGCGCCTGCTGGTGGGCCCGCGACGGCGTGGCATCCGCGACATGCAGTTCCGCTGCCAGGGCCCGGTGGTGGCGCAGATGATGGCCGCCTTCGCGGAGGACTGGGAGTTCGCCACCGGCGAGATGCTGCGCGGGCCCGCCTGGTTCCCCGCGGCCAGCGCCGCCGGGGAGGCCTTTGCGCGCGTGGCGACGTCCGGGCCCGATCACGACATCGAGCGGATCAAGATGCTCAAGATGTCTGCGGTGACGGCGGCGCAGCGGCGCGTGCGCATCGTGACGCCGTATTTCCTGCCGGATGACGCGCTGGCCAGCACGCTTGCGCTGGCCGCCCTGCGTGGCGTGCGGGTGGAGATCATCGTGGCCGAGCGCAGCGATCACCGCGTGCTGGACTGGGCGATGCGCGACGGGTTGCTCGCCATGGTACGGGCCGGGTGCCACGTGCTGTGGAGCGCGCCGCCGTTCAACCATGCCAAGCTGATGACGGTGGATGGCGCCTGGTGCCTGATGGGCAGCGCCAACTGGGACATGCGCAGCCTGCGCCTGAATTTCGAGCTGAATGTGGAGATTCTCGACCCCGCGCTGGCCACCCGCATCGATGCCCTGATCGACGAGACGCCGACGCGCCCGGCGACGTTGCGCGAACTGCTGGCGCGGCGCATCCCGGTGCGGCTGCGCGATGCGGCCTGCCGGCTGCTGCTGCCGTATCTGTGAGCCCGTTTGACTCGCCAGAGCGCGTTCTCAAACGGGCTCTGGTTGCCAGCGCAGCCCCGCGGTGTTTCTGTCGCGGCAGGGAGAACATGCCATGACTGTGCTCGATCGCTTCCGCCTTGATGGCAAGCGCCTGTTCATCACCGGCGGCAGCCGTGGCCTGGGCCGCGAGATGTCGCTGGCCATCGCCGAGGCCGGGGCGGACGTGGTGATGGTGGGGCGCGATGCCGACAGCCTGGCGGCCACCGCCGCCGACATTCGCGCGCGCGGGCGGCAGTGCTGGACGCTGACGGGCGATGCCGGCACGCCGGAGGGCTGCGAGCGGGCCTGCGCCGAGGCGCTGGCGCTGGGGCCGATCGATATCCTGATCAACAATATCGGCGGGCGGCGGATCAACGTGCCGGTGGAGGCGCAGTCCCTGGCGGACTGGCAGGCGATGATCGACCTGAACCTGACCAGCACGTTCCTGTGCACCAAGCTGGTTGGCGGGCAGATGGTGGCGCGGACCAAGGCGGGCGAGGCGGCGGCGGGGCGGGTCATCAACATCGCTTCGATGAGCGGGCTGATCGCCAATCGCGGCATTGGCGGGCGGCACTATGAGGCGGCCAAGGCGGCGGTGATCCATTTCACCAAGGCGGTGGCGGCCGACTGGGCGCCGCATCGGGTGACGGTGAATGCCATCCTGCCCGGGTTCTTCATGACCGAGCCGAACAAGCGTTGGGCGCGGGAGAACCCTGCGATGATCGACAACATTCGTAATTCGGTGCCGATCGGCGAGGCCGGGCAGCCGGAGGATTTGGGGCCGCTGGCGGTGTACCTGGCCAGCGATGCCGCGCGCTACATGACCGGCAGCGCGTTGCTGATCGATGGCGGCTATACGATTTGGTAGCGGCCGGGCGATTCACGGCTCCGGCGTGCCGCCTGCGCCGATCGCACGGCCCAGCAACAACAACTCCTGGGAGGCCACCTTGCCCGTTGACCCGCAGATCCAAGCAATGCTGGACCGTGCCGCGCATCTTCCCGGCACCCATACGCTGAGCGTGGCCGATGCCCGGGCGCGCTACGATGCGCTGGTGAAGGTGCTGCCGCCGGCCGCGCCCGTGGCCCGGGTGGAGGAGCGCGTGATCGACGGGCCGGGCGGGCCGCTGACGCTCCGGCTGTACACGCCGGAGGGCACCGGGCCGTTCCCGGTGGTGGTGTTCTTCCATGGCAGCGGCTTCGTGCTGTGCAGCCTGGATACGCATGATGGCATGTGCCGCAACCTGTGCGGCGGGGCGGGGGCGCTGGTGATCTCGGTGGATTACCGCCTGGCGCCGGAACACCGCTTTCCCGCGGCACCCGAGGATTGCCTGATGGCCACGCGCTGGGCTGCGGCGCATGCCGCCGAGCTGGGCGGTGATCCCGCGCGGATTGTGGTGGCCGGGGACAGCGCCGGGGGGAACCTTGCCGCGGTGACCGCGCTGCGGATTCGGGATGAGGGTGGGCCGGCGCTGGTTGGGCAGTTGCTGCTGTATCCCGCCACGGCGCATTGCAGCGCGGACATGCCCTCCTACGCGGAGAACGCCGTGGGCTATGGGCTGACGCGCGCCACGATGGAATGGTTCTGGGGGCACTATGCCGATCCCTCGGCCGCCACCGATCCGCACGCGGCACCGCTTGTTGCGTCCGATCTCTCTCGCCTGCCGCCCGCGCTGGTGCAGGTGGCTGAATACGACCCGCTGCGCGACGAGGGGGTGCGCTATGCCGAGCGGCTGCTTGCCGCGCATGTGCCCACGGAGCTGTCGCGCTGGGACGGGATGAACCACGGGTTCCTGTTCTGGGTGAACCAGGTGGATGCGGCGACGGAGGCGATGCGGGAGGCGTGTGCCTGGTTGGGGCGGGTTTTCAGTAAGTAAGGATTCTTCTTTTTCTGAAGAAAAAGAAGCAAAAAGACTTTTTGACTTGGCGCCTCGCATGGGATGGCGAGGTGGTTGCCGGCGGTAGGGCGGGG
>JAIXTK010000024.1 GCA_027483995.1 Acetobacteraceae bacterium | reverse complement strand
TGCACAAACAATGACCCATGCTATGGCGGGGAGGACAGAACTGGATTGCTTCGCTTCGCTCGCAATGACGGGAGGGTGATGGGTTGGTCGTTGTGGGGGGTGCCAAAAATTAATGAAGTTTTTTTGCTTCTTTTTGTTCACAAAAAGAAGATTCTTTCTTACGTTCCCACAAACGCGTTGAAGGTGATGAGGGTGTAGGTATCCTTCACGCCCGGGATGGTTTGGAGTTTTTCTGTGACGAAGAGGCCGGTATCCTGGGTGGGGGCGAGGTAGAATTTGCCCAGGAGGTCGTATTGGCCGGAGGTGGAGTGGAGTTCCGAGAGCTCCTCGATCCCGTCCGCGGCGGTTTGGGCGACCTTGTAGGCTTGGCCCATCTCGCACTTGATCATCACATAGATGGCTCGCATGGCGCCGCTCCGCTGGTTCGTGCCGCAGCATAGCGCGGTGGCTGCCTCGCGGAACAGGCGGGGCTGTGCTACCGGCGGCTTGGTTGGCTGGAGGGCGCCGCGTGAAGAACCTGACGCGCAAGCGGGTGCTGGTGACGGGCGGGGCGGGCTTCGTGGGGTCGCATCTTTGCGAGCGGCTGGTGGCGCGCGGCGACGACGTGCTGTGCGTGGACAACTACTTCACCGGCCGCAAGGACAATATCGCGCATCTGCTGGGGCTGCCGAATTTCGAGGCGATGCGGCATGACGTGACGGTGCCGTTGAGCGTGGAGGTGGACGAGATCTACAATCTCGCCTGCCCGGCCTCCCCGGTGCACTACCAGGACGACCCGGTGCAGACGACGCGGACCAGCGTGCTCGGCGCGTTGAACATGCTGGAGTTGGCGCGGCGGTTGAAGGCGAAGGTGCTGCAGGCTTCGACCAGCGAGGTGTATGGCGACCCGACGGTGCATCCGCAGACCGAGGATTACCGGGGGAATGTGAGCACGACGGGGCCGCGCGCCTGCTACGACGAGGGCAAGCGCTGCGCGGAGACCCTGTTCTTCGATTTCCACCGGCAGAGCGGGGTGCGGATCAAGGTGGCCAGGATCTTCAACACCTATGGGCCGCGGATGCATCCGGATGACGGGCGGGTGGTTTCCAATTTCATCCTGCAGGCGCTGCGCGGCGAGGAGATCACGCTGTATGGCGACGGGCAGCAGACGCGCAGCTTCTGCTTCGTGGATGATCTGGTGGAGGGGTTGCTGCGGCTGATGGACAGCCCGGATGCGGTGACCGGGCCGATCAACCTGGGCAACACGCATGAGATCCGGGTGCGGGAGCTGGCGGAGGAGGTGCTGGCGCTGACAGGCGCCGCATCGAAACTGGTGTTCCGGCCGCTGCCGCAGGATGACCCGATGCAGCGCTGCCCGGATATCACGCGGGCACGGACCACGCTGGGCTGGGAGCCGCGGGTTTCGCTGCGCGAGGGGCTTTCGCGGACGGTGGCGTATTTCCGGCGGCTGGTGGAGCAGGGGGTGGACGTTCCGGCGGGGTGACGCGGCGCGGGCGCGTGGGTATCCTGCGCGCCAGAATATGGTCCGGGAGTCGGGGAAAATGGCCAAGTCGGGTGGGAAGCCGGGGGCGCGCAGCGGCGGGCGGCTGATCGCGGATGCGCTGGTGGCGCAGGGGATCGAGCAGGTGTTCGCGGTGCCCGGGGAGAGCTACCTGGATGTGCTCGACGGGCTGTACGCGGTGCGGCAGCGGCTGCATCTGACGACGTGCCGGTTCGAGGCGGGTGCGGTGAACATGGCCGAGGCCTATGGCAAGCTGACCGGCAAGCCGGCGGCGGCGTTCGTGACGCGCGGGCCAGGTGCGTGCCATGGCGCGATCGGTGTGCACACGGCGATGCAGGATTCGACGCCGCTGCTGCTGTTCGTGGGCCAGATCCCGTTCGAGGAAACCGACCGCGAGAGCTTCCAGGAGGTGGACTATCGCCGGATGTTCGCGCCGCTGGCGAAGTGGGTGACGCAGATCGACGATGAGCGCCGCATTCCGGAGCTGATCGCGCATGCGGTGGATGTGGCGGTTTCCGGCCGGCCGGGGCCGGTGGTGATTGCGATTTCCGAAGAGATGCAGAAGCGTATGGCCGATGTGCCCGATCTGGGCCCGGTGGCGGTTTCGCCGGCGCATCCGGACCCGGCGGCGATCGCGAAGATGATGGCGATGATCGGCCGCGCGAAGAAGCCGCTGGCGATCCTGGGGGGCTCGCGCTGGAGCGAGCAGGCGCGGGCGGATATTCGCGAGTTCCTGGTGGCCAACAACATCCCGACCACGGTGAGCTTCCGGCGCCAGGCGTTGTATGACGGGACGCGGGACAATTTCGCGGGCGATCTGGGCGTGGGCAGCGACCCGGCGCTGGTGGCCAAGGCGCGCGAGGCCGACCTGATCCTGGCGATCGGGACGCGGCTGGGTGAGCCGGTGAGCCAGGGCTATACGCTGTTCGGGGCCGGGCATGAGGCGCCGATCGTGCATGTGCATCCCGATGGCAGCGAGATCGGGCGGGTGACGCGGCCGGCGCTGGGGATTGTTTCGGATGTGAATACGTTTGCCGCGGTGGTGGCGGGCGAGCGCTCGGCGCGGATGCCGTGGAAGACCTGGACGAAGGAGCTGCGCGCGATCCGCATGCAGGGCCTGGCGCGGCAGGAGTACGAGGGGCTGAACCTCTCGGACGTGATGCACACGCTGGCCGGGCTGCTGGAGGATGATGCGATCCTGACCTGCGATGCCGGGAATTTCGCGACCTGGCCGCCGCGCTTCATCAACTTCAAGGACAACCAGCGCTTCATCGGGCCGACGAACGGGGCGATGGGCTATGGTGTGCCGGCGGCGATCGGGGCGGCGATTGCGTTCCGCAACCGGCAGGTGGTGTGCTTCGTGGGCGATGGCGGGTTCCTGATGACCGGGCAGGAGCTGGCCACCGCGTTCCACCATGGCGTGGCGCCCATCATCCTGGTGTTCAACAACGCGATGTACGGCACGATCCGCATGTACCAGGAGCGGACCTATCCCGGGCGGGTTTCCGGCACCGAGCTGACCAATCCGGATTTCGCCAAGTTCATCGAAAGCTTCGGCGGGCATGGCGAAGTGGTGGACGATGCCTCCCAGTTCGCGGATGCGTTCAAGCGGGCGGCTGCCTGTGGGCGGGCGAGCGTGATCGAGCTGCGGATGAACCCGGAGCAGATCACCTCACGCGGGACGATCACGCAGCTGCGGGGTGGGCCGGCGCCTAAGGCGGCTCCGGCGAAGAAGAAGTAAGAATCTTCTTTTTCTGAAGAAAAAGAAGCAAAAAGACTTTTGTTTGTTTGCGGTTCGCGGCGCCCGGTTCTCCCCCTGGAGGATCGGGCGTTTGCCATTGGCGGACTCATGAAGTTTTTTTGCTTCTTTTTGTTCACAAAAAGAAGAGTCTTTCCTTCTGCCCTGGGTTGGATAGAGTTTGGGTTCGAGCCTGGAGGTTTTTGATGTCTCTTCCCCCGATGCGTTTCGTTGCCACCGGCGACAGCTTCATCACGCGGCGCCTGGCCTCATCCGAGGCGTTGTGGCAGCTGGCGGATATCGTGCGCGATGCCGATGCGCGGTTCACGAATTTCGAGGTGTTGACGCCGGGGGATGCGTTTCCGTTCGCGGTGAGCGGGGGGACGTGGGCGAAGGCGCCGGAGGGGGTGATCCACGATCTGCAGACCATGGGCTTCAACATGCTGACATGGTCGAACAACCATACGCTGGATTACGGCTATGACGGGTTGGCGAACACGCAGGCGGCGCTGGATCGGGCCGGGATTCTGCATGCGGGGGTGGGGCGGAATCTGGCCGAGGCGGCGGCACCGCGGTACCTGGAGTGCCCGCAGGGGCGGGTGGCGCTGATCGGGATCTGTTCGACGTTTCATGAGACGTCGGCGGCGGGGCAGCAGCGGCCGGATGCGATGGGGCGGCCGGGGATCAACATGCTGCGGTTCACGACGACCTATACGCTGCCGCGCGAGCAGCTGGCGGCGCTGGAGGCGATTGCCGGTTCGTGCGGGGTGAATGACGGGCACGCGATGCGGGTGAAGGCGGGGTTCGGCAAGGCGCCAGAGGCGGGGACGGTGCTGTTCGGGCAGCATACGTTCAAGGAAGGCCCGGTGGGCGTGGTGACGGAGGCGAACAAGGCCGATGTGGCGCGGACGCTGGCAGGGATTTCGGAGGCGAAGCGGCAGGGCGACTATGTGCTGGTGAGCCTGCATGCGCATGAGGCGCTGGGGACGGACAAGGCGGTGCCGGCTGCGTTCCTGGTGGATTTTTCCAGGGCCTGCATCGATGCCGGGGCGCATGCGGTGATCGGGCATGGGCCGCACGTGCTGCGCGGTGTGGAGATCTACAAGAAGCGGCCGATTTTCCATTCGCTGGGCAACTTCATCTTCCACAACGAGACGATTCCGCATCTGCCGCAGGATTTCTACGAGAAGTTCGGGATGGGGCTGACGGAGAACGTGGCGGATGCGATCGACAAGCGGTCCGACGGGAATACGAAGGGGTTCGCGGCGGATCCCTGGGCGTGGAAGTCGGTTGTGGCGCGCTGGAACATGGTGGGGGACGAGGCGAACCTGATCGAGCTGATTCCGGTGGAGCTGGGGTTCGGGGTGGAGCGGTCTCGGCGCGGGACGCCGCGGCTTTCGGAGGATGAAGATATCCTGCCGCATCTGGCGAAGCTTTCCGAGGCGATGGGGACGAAGATCGAGATCGACGGGAATATCGGGAGGGTGGCGCTGTGAGCAATCCAGGGGGGAGCGGGGGGAATACCGAGCAGGTTTGGCGGCTGGTGGATGACCACCGGGAGGAATTTGTCGGGCTGGCCGATCGGGTGTGGGAGATGCCGGAGCTGGGCTACCAGGAGCATCGCTCGGCGGCGGAGCATGTGGCGATGCTGGAGGAGCAGGGGTTCCGGGTGACGACGGGGGTTGCGGGGATTCCGACGGCGATCGTGGGCGAGGCCGGGGATGAGGGGCCGGTGATCGCGATCCTGGGCGAGTTCGATGCGCTGCCGGGGCTTTCGCAGGAGGCAGGGGTGGCGGAGAAGCGGCCGCGCGCGGGCGAGGCGGCGGGGCATGCCTGCGGGCACAATCTGCTGGGCTCGGCTGCGATGTTGGCGGCCACCGCGGTGAAGGACTGGCTGGCGGCGCAGGGGATCAAGGGGCGCGTGCGCTACTATGGCTGCCCGGCGGAGGAGAGCGGGGCGGGCAAGCTGTTCATGGTGCGGGAGGGGGCGTTTAGGGATGTGGACATCGCGCTTTCCTGGCATCCGGCGCCGTTCTGCGCGGTGAATCCGGCGATTTCGCTGGCGTTGGTTTCGTATGATTTCGTGTTCACGGGGCGGGCTTCGCATGCCGCGGCCTCGCCGCATCTCGGGCGTTCGGCGCTGGATGCGGTGGAGCTGATGAATGTGGGCGTGAACTACATGCGCGAGCACATGCCGAGCGATGCGCGGGTGCATTACGCGACGATCGATCCCGGTGGGATCGCGCCGAACGTGGTGCAGAGCCGGGCCGTGGTGCGCTACATCGTGCGGGCGCGGGAGTTGCCGGAGCTCAATGGGCTGGTGGGGCGGGTGCAGAAGATCGCGCAGGGGGCGGCGCTGATGACGGAGACGGAGGTGGCGTGGAAGGCCATTTCCGGCATGTCCAACCTTCTCGGGAATTCGCCGCTGGAGCAGGCGATGTTCGACAATTTGATGCATCTGGGGCCGCCGGAGTGGGACGAGGCGGATCGGACGTTGGCGCGGGAGATCCGGGCGACGTTGCGGCCGGATGATATCGCGGGTGCCCATCTGCGCTTCGGCCTGGCGCCGGACATGGAGACGGAGTTGTGCGACCGGATCGTGCCGCTGGGCAGCAATGGCGGCGGGAAGGGGATCGGCTCCACCGATGTGGGCGACGTTTCCTGGGTGGTGCCAACGGCGCAGATCCGCGGGGCAACCTATGCGATCGGGACGCCGGGGCATTCCTGGCAGCTGACGGCGCAGGGCAAGAGCGGGATTGCGCATAAGGGGATGGTGCATGCGGCCAAGGTGATGGCGGCGACCGCGGTGGATGTGATCCGCGATCCGGCGCTGCTGGCCAAGGCGAAGGCGGATTTCGCGGCACGGACCGCCGGCAACCCCTATGTGTGCCCGCTGCCGGATGACGTGAAGCCGGCGCTGGACATGGCGGCGGGGGGCTGAGGCGGCGGGCGTTCTCTGACCATTGCGTGAAGTTGATGCCGATCCCGTGAGAGTGGGGGGGGCGGGTGCTTCGCCCGCCCGAAGCGCGAGGCTATCCTGCCGCATGAGGCGCGCGAGGAGTGCGGGATGAGCAGGTTCGTGTCCTGGGCGGTAACGCATCCTGGTGCCGTGCGGCGGCACAATGAGGACAGTTTCGTGGATCGGCCGGACCTCGGCCTGTGGGCGGTGGCCGACGGGGCCGGGGGGCATGATTCGGGCGAGGTGGCGGCTGCGATGCTGAAGCAGGCGCTTGAGGGGATTCCGGCGGGGCTGGCTGGGGGCGCGCTGATGGCCGAGGTGCGGGCGCGGGTGGAGGGCGTTCACCAGGCGTTGCGCGCGGAGGCGGCGAAGCGCGGGCCGCGGTCGATCATTGCATCCACGCTGGTGGTGTTGTTGGCGGAGGGGGGCGAGGTGGCCTGCCTGTGGGCCGGGGATGCGCGGGCCTATCGGCTGCGGGACGGAACGCTGGCGCAGATGACGCGGGATCATTCGCTGGTGCAGTCGCTGGTGGATGCCGGCGCGATCACCGCGGCGGAGGCGGAGCGGCATCCGCGGGCCAATGTGATCACGCGGGCGGTGGGTGCGGAGGACGCACTGGAGTTGGAGGAGGTGCGCCAGGGCCTGGCCGCGGGGGACCGGTTCCTGTTGTGCAGCGACGGGTTGAACAAGGCGGTGCCGGAGGCGGAACTGGCGGCCTTGCTGGCGGGACCGCTGCCGGCGGAGCGGCTGGTGGATGCGGCGCTGGCGCGGCGGGCGAGCGACAACGTGACGGTGGTGGCGATCGCGGCCGGCTGACGTTTGTGGGCATCACGACGCCGGCGTGGCGCGACTGCCCGGACAGGCGCGGAGCCCGGGACCATTCAGGAGCACTGGACCATGTCGATCATCGGGTGGCTCATTCTTGGGCTGAGGATAGCATAAGCAAGAGTCTTCTTTTTCTGAAGAAAAAGAAGCAAAAAGACTTTCATCTGCTGGAGCGCGTGCTGGGGGTCTGGCGTGTGTGCAAGTTAATGAAAGTTTTTTGGTTCTTTTTTTCAAAAAAGAACATTCTTCCTTCGCGTTGACCACGTATGCAACCTCGGCAGGTTGCATCAAGCTGCCATGCCGGGCACAGAATGCCGCCTGCACCCCCAGGAGGCATCATGGCCGAGCGAGACCAGAGCGACCGCGTCACTCCGCTGGCGCCGGCGACCAACCCTGGGCGGGGCGTGTTGCAGGTGGAGCGGCGGGACTTTACCGACCTGGTGCCGGAGGACCGGCCGCGGGCGCAGCCGATGCGCGGGTTCGATCCGATCTATACGGATATCGTGGACTACATCGTGCGCTGCACGCACCGGATTTGGGATGAGCGCGATATCGGGCTGATCTACAGCCACTACACCCACAATGCCGCGGTGTACTACAATTTGGGCGCGGTGCATGACCGCGAGGCGATCGTGCGCGATACGATCCAGCGGCTGGTGAGCTTTCCGGAGCGTCGCGGGCAGGCCACGCAGGTGGTGTGGCGTGGCAATGATGTGGACGGGTTCTATACCTCGCACCTGGTGACCGGGGTGGGGCGGCATACGCAGTTCGGGCATCTCGGTGCGCCGACGGGGCGGACATTCACCTCGCGCACCATTGCCGACTGCATGATCCTGAACAACCGCATCTACCGGGAGTGGATCGTGAGCGACAGCATGGCGCAGCTGCGACAGCTGGGGCTGGATCCGCACCCGATCGCCGAGAAGATGGCGAAAGAGCTGCATTCGAAGGGGCAGGGGGCTCTGGATTTCGGCGAGAACCGGCGCCTGCTGGGGCAGTATCCGCCGGAGGCCGAGGCGGACATTTCACTGGCGCATTCGGACAGCGAGGCCGAGTGCCTGCGCTGGATGCATGAGGCGTACAACAAGCGGATGCTGGGGGTGATCAGCAAGGTTTATGCGCCGACGGTGCTGTACCATGGGCCGAACATGCGGGAGCTGTACGGCTCGGCCGCGGTGCTGCAGGCGACGCTGAAGCTGATCGGGACCTTGCCGGACTGTGCCTTCGTGCCGCAGCACATCTGCTCCGTGCCATGCGAGGAAGGCGGCGAGAAGATCGCGGTGCGCTGGAACCTGGAGGGGCATCACCTGGGCTGGGGGCTGCTGGGTGAGCCGACCGGGCATCGCGTGTTCCTGATGGGTGTTTCGCAGTTCCACGTGATCGACGGGAAGATCGTGGAGGAGTGGACGGTGTACGACGAGCTGGCGATGCTGGCGCAGATCAAGCTGGGCGCGATGGGGACCGTTCCCAGCTAGCGCTTCCTGGGCCAGAATGGCCGCATGCCAAAAGGTGCGGTGACATCGGGCGACGTGGCGCGGCTGGCGAAGGTTTCGCAATCCGCGGTGAGCCGCACCTTCTCGCCGGGCGCCAGCGTCTCCCCGGAGATGCGCGCCCGGGTGCTGGCGGCGGCGCATCAGCTGGGCTATCGGCCCAATGCGCTGGCGCGGGCGATGATCTCTGGGCGGTCCGGCCTGATCGCGCTGCTGGTGGCGTATCTGGACAATCATTTCTATCCGCAGGTGCTGGAGATGCTCTCCCGCGCGCTGCAGAACCGTGGGTTCCAGGTGCTGCTGTTCATGACCGACCGCGGCCGGCAGGACATGGTGGTGCAGCGGATGCTGCAGTACCAGGTGGAGGGGATCGTGATGGCATCGGCCACGCTGTCCTCCAGCCTGGCGCGGGAATGCGCCAAGACGGGCACGCCGGTGGTGCTGTTCAACCGCACCGTGCCGGGGCTGCCGGTGAGTTCGGTGACATCGGACAATGCCGAGGGTGGGCGCCAGGTGGGGCGGCTGCTGGCGCAGGCGGGGCACAAGCGCATCGCGTTCATTTCGGGGCAGGAAGACTCGTCCACCAGCCGGGACCGTGAGGCGGGGTTCGCGCGCGGGCTGGCCGAGGGCGGGGCGGCGATTTTTGCCCGCTCCGTGGGCGGTTATGCGCGCGAGGGGGCGTCGCAGGCGGTGCATGCGCTGTTCGGCGCGGCGGTGCGGCCGGATGCGGTGTTTGTCGCCAACGACCACATGGCCTTCGCGGCGATGGATCTGCTGCGTGGGCAATATGGGCTGCGGATTCCGGAGGATGTCTCCGTGGTGGGGTATGACGACGTGCCGGAGGCGGGCTGGGCGGCCTATGACCTGACCACGGTGGCGCAGCCGGGGGCGGAGATGGTGGAGGCGACGGTGGCGATGCTGCTGGAGCAGGTGGAGCGGGGCGAGGTGTCTCGCCGGGCGGCGGTGCTGCCGAGCCGGCTGGTGCTGCGGGGTTCGGCGCGGCTGCCTGGATAAGGTTGCGGGCGCGGCGGCCGGGGCCATCTGGCTCATATGGTTCAGGTGGTTTGGTTCAAGCGCGATTTGCGGACGGTGGATCATGCGCCGTTGGCGCTGGCCGCCGCTTCGGGGCCTGTGTTGCCGCTGCACGTGGCGGAGCCCGTGTATTGGGCGCAGCCGGATGCCTCGGCGCGGCAATGGCTGGCGGTGCGCGGGGCGCTGGGGGAGCTTTCGGCGCGGCTTGGGTGGCTGGGGGCGCCGCTGGTGGTGCGGGTGGGCGAGGTGGTGGCGGTGCTGGCGCGCATTCATGCGGCCGTGGGGATCACGCGGCTGCTGGCGCATGAGGAGACCGGCAACCTTTGGAGTTTCGCGCGCGACAGGGCGGTGCACCGGTTCTGCCGGGAGGCGGGGATACCGTTTCTGGAGGTGCCGCAGTTCGGCGTGGTGCGCGGGTTGCGCGACCGGGACCGTTGGGCGGCGGCGCATCATGGGTTCCTGGCCGCGCCTTTGGTGGCGGAGCCCGGCCGGTTGGTGCCGGTGCCCGGGGCGGTGCCGGGGCGGGTGCCGGAGGCGGGTGATCTTGGCCTGGCGCCGGATGGGTGCGCGCGACCGCAGCCGGGCACGCGGGAAGAATGCTGGGTACAGCTGGAGAGTTTCCTGGCCGGGCGCGGGGCGGGGTATCGGCGAGCGATGTCCTCGCCGGAGGGTGGGGCGCGGGCGTGTTCGCGGCTTTCGGTGCCGCTGGCGACGGGGGCGGTTTCGATCCGCGAGGTGCTGCGGCGGGTGCAGGGTCCGGCTTCGGTGCCGCGGGAGGCGGTGGAGAGTTTGGTCTCGCGGCTACACTGGCATTGCCACTTCATCCAGAAGCTGGAGCGCGAGCCGGCGCTGGAGATGCGATCGGCCCATGCGCTGCATGAGGCGGAGCGGACGCGCACGGCGACGGATGATCCCATGTTGGCAGCCTGGGCGGAGGGGCGCACCGGGTTCCCATTCCTGGATGCCTGCATGCGGTCGCTGGTGGTGACGGGGTGGTTGAATTTCCGCATGCGGGCGATGGTGGTTTCGGTGGCGTGCCAGCAACTGGGCCTGGATTGGCACGCGGTGGGCACGCGGCTGGCGCGGCTGTTCACCGATTACGAGCCGGGCATCCATTGGCCGCAGGTGCAGATGCAGGCGGCGCAGACGGGGATCAATACGCCGCGCCTCTACAACCCGGTAAAGCAGGGGCTGGATCACGATCCCGATGGGCGCTTCGTGCGGCGCTGGGTGCCGGAGTTGCGCGGGGTGGCCGGCGCGATGGTGCATACACCGTGGTTGCTGGAGGGGTATCCACGGCCGTTGGTGGATCCCGACGCGGGCTTGCGCGCGGCGCGGGAGCGATTGTCGGCGGTGCGGGCGCAGCCGGGGTATCGGGCGATCTCGGAGCAGGTCTATGCGCGGCATGGTAGCCGGGCGCGGCGGATCGATGATGACGATCCGCCGAAGACGGCGGCGAAGGCGCGCGAGGGAAAGCGCCAGTTGGTACTTGGGCTTTAGCCGCCGCGGCGAAAGATGCTTTGCATGCGGGCGAACACGTCCAGGCCGAGCTGGTGCAGCATGTGCAGGATGTCGATGGGAACCCAGTTCTCGCGGATCAGGCCTTCGTGGTGGGCGTAGAAATCCATCACGCGGCAGGTGATGGCTTTGCCCGTGGGCGGAATGCCCATGAAGTCGCCGCCGCTGTGTTCCGTGGTGATGCTGGGCCAGCCGCCGGTGGCGGAGAACGGGCCGTCGCCGATGCGGACGTAGTGCTGGCCGCCCTTGATGTTGCGGAAGCTGTCGCGCCAGGGGATGCGGTGCCAATCGACGAATCCGCTGACGCCGCGGGTGCTGCCGATGCCGCTGGGGCCGTACCACATCATCTGTGGGTGCCAGTGCTCCACCTGGTGCGGCTCAAAGTAGGTGGCCCGGCCCATCGCCTCGTAATTGGCCAGGCCCAGCTTGGCCTGCATGTCGCGCATCTGGGCGAGGTTGGCGGCCCCCTCGGCGGGATTGGTTTCGTGCAGCACAATGCCGTTGCCGGTGATCGGGCCGGGCCATAGGCCCTCGGTGCCGAGGCTGGGGGCGACGGGCCAGAAGCCGGCCTGGCGGATGACATCCAGCACGTCGATCAGGACCGTGCTCTGGTCGATCTTGCCGGCGCGCATGCGGTGCATTTCGCCATAGCGGATCCAGATCGGGCGGCCGGTGGCGGGGATGCCGAGCCAATTGCGCGTGAAGGTGCCGCAGTAATGGCCCATGGCGCCGACAAATTCCAATCCCTCGAAGCTGCCGCCGATGAGGATGGAATCGCGGCGTTCGAGATCGGGGAAGGCGGCGAGCAGTGGGCGCCAGACGGTGGCGGCGATGGCATCCAGCCCGCGCATTTCGTTGAGCGGGTGGGAGCCGCGCCATTCGGCATCGGGGTGGTAGGCGTGTTCCAGGCGTTGCATCAGCGTGCCTGGCGTGGCGCGGGCGAGGTCGTAGAGCGCCGCGTGGGCGAAGCGCTTGTTCGCCAGGTTTGGGTCGCCCATGCGCTGTCTCCCGCCTTGTGGATCGGTCCTTGCATACGTAGTCGGCATCTGTCAACGTAATGGCAAGCGGGGAAGGCCGG
>JAIXTK010000055.1 GCA_027483995.1 Acetobacteraceae bacterium | reverse complement strand
CGAGCTGGAAGAAGTGGAGCAGCACCAGCATCCGCAGCGCGCCGTCGGTCAGCGTGAAGCCCCAATAGGCCGACGTGACGATGGCGTAGTTGCGCAGCCCGGCGTTCACAGCCCCGCCTCGCCGATCAGGCAGGCGAGGTCGACCATGCGGCAGGCGTAGCCCATCTCGTTGTCGTACCAGGCATAGACCTTCAGCAGCGTGCCGTCGGTCACCAGCGTGCTCGGCGCGTCCACGATGGCGCTGCGCGTGTCGCGCGCGTAATCGGCACTCACCAGCGGCCGCGTCTCAAAACCCAGGATGCCGGCCAGGGGCCCGGCGGCGGCTTCGCGGAACAGGGCGTTCACCTCCTCGGCGGTGGTTTCGCGCCGCAGTTCGAACACGCAATCGGTCAGGCTGGCGTTCAGCACCGGGGCGCGCACGGCATGGCCGTTCAGCTTGCCGCGCAGCTCCGGGTAGATCAGCGCGATCGCCGTGGCGCTGCCGGTGGTGGTGGGCTGCAGGCTCAGCAGCGCGCTGCGCGCCCGGCGCAGATCCTTGTGCGGCGCGTCGTGCACCACGTTGGTGTTGGTGGGATCATGGATGGTGGTGATCTGCCCGTGCCGGATGCCGATCGCCTCGTGCACCACCTTCACCACAGGGGCCAGGCAGTTCGTGGTGCAGGAGGCCGCCGTCACGATCGGATGAAGCGTGCGGTCGTACAGATGATGGTTCACCCCCACCACCACGTTCAGCACGCTGTCATGCTTCACCGGCGCGGCCACGATCACCCGTTTCGCGCCGCGGTCGAGATGCCCCTGCAGCACCTCGGGGGTCAGGAACTTGCCGGTGCATTCCAGAACCACATCCACGCCGAGATCGCCCCAGGGAATCTCGCCGGGCCGCGCATGCTCGCTGAACCCCAGCCGCCGCCCGCCGATATGGATCGCACCCGGCTCGGCCTCGAACCCCGTCCGCCAGCGCCCCTGCACGCTGTCGAATTCCAGCAGATGCGCGGCGGCCGCCACGCCGCCCTTGATCTCGTTCAGATGCACCACCTCCAGCCGGTTGCCGGCGCGCGGGTCATCCTCCGCGCGCCACGCCGCGCCAAAGGCCGCGCGCAGCGCCAGCCGGCCGATCCGGCCCATTCCGTTGATGCCAACGCGCATGTTCAGCGTGCTCCGATATGCGGATCGGCCAGTTCGTCGATCCGTGCCTGCAGCGCCATCCGGTCCAGTGCGGCCAGCGGCAGCGCCGTGAATGCCTCCAGGCGCCGACGCAGCCCGGCATACAGCTCGTTCAGCAGCGTGGCCCGCTCCGCGGCGCTGCCGTTGAACTTCGCCGGGTCCGGCAGCGGCCAGGCCGCGGTCACGGTGGTGGTGCCGAAATCCGGGCACACCTGCCCGGCCACGATGTCGCAAAGCGTGATCACGAAATCCATCCGCGGCGCGCCCTCGCCCTGGAATTCGTCCCAGGACTTGGAGCGCAGCGCTGACACGTCGTGCCCCAGAGCCTTCAGCTGCGCCAGCACCTCCGGCATCGGCCCTTCGGTGGAGGGCATGGAGCCCGCCGAATGCGCCACGAAGCGCCCGGGTGCCAGCCGCGCCAGGATCGCTTCGGCCATGATCGAGCGGGCCGAGTTGCGGGTACATAGGAACAACACATGAAAGGGTGCATGTGAGGACATGGCGGCATCTCCCGAAAGGGTATCGAGGGTGGCAGCAAGGTCGCCGTGCCCGCCGGGAAACCCATCCCGTGCGATCTCGGCCAGGTACAGCAGCACCGCCTGCAGCCGCAGCAGCTGGGCGGCGTAGATCAGGCTGCGCCCCTGCCGCGTGGGCCGGATCAGCCCGGCCTGCTCCAGCGCGCGAAGGTGGAATGACAGCGAGGAGGGCGGCACCCCCATCCCCGCCGCGATCCCGCCCGCCGCCATCCCGTTGGGTCCGGCCCGCAGCAGCAGGCGCAGCAACGCCAGCCGGGTTGGCTGCCCCAGGGCGGCGTAGGCCAGCGCGGCGTCATCCAGTTCCATGATTCGACGATAATCAAAATATGATGCCTGCCAAGCGACAGTTCCATGACAGGCCCTTGCCGCCGCGGCCGGCCCGGCTAGGCTGCCGACGCAACAACATGGCGCCGGCATGACCCAGAAAGGCTTCGCCCGCGCCGTGGTCGCGGCCCAGTTTCTCGCCCAGATCGGCGCCTTCGCCCTGGCCGCGCTGCTGCCCGGCTTCATTGAACGGTGGCACCTCTCCTCCGCCCAGGCCGGCTGGATGCTCGGCATCTTCTTCGCCGGCTACGTCGCCGCCGTGCCGGTGCTGGTGGCATTGACGGACCGCATTCCCGCCCGCCGCGTGTATCTGTTCGGCACCGCCTGCACCGCGCTCTCCCATCTCGGCTTCATATTGGTGGCAGATGGGTTCTGGACCGGCCTCGCCTTGCGTGCCCTGGCCGGCATCGGCTGGGCCGGCTGCTACATGCCGGGGCTGAAGGTGCTGGCGGATCGCCTCAGCGGCGATGCCCAGGCCCGCGCCGTGGGCTGGCACGCCGCCGGTGTCGGCGTCTCCGGCGCCGCCTCCTTCCTCGTGGCCGGCGGGCTCGATGCGCTCGCCGGGCCGAATGCCGCCTTCCTGTTCTGCTTCGCCGCGGCGTGCGGCGCCTTCGCCATCGGTTTCGCCGTGATGCCCCGCAGCGTTCCGCCGCGCGAAGGCCCGGCCCCCGCCGGCCTGCTCGATTTCCGCCCGGTGCTGCGCAACCGCGCCGCCATGGCCTGGATCACCGGCTACACCTTTCACACCTGGGAGATGGCGGCGGTTCGCGCCTGGGGGGTGACGTTCCTCACCGTGGCGGTCGCGATGCACGGCGCGCCCACCTGGCTGCCGGCACCCAGCGTGCTGATCGCACTCGCCGGCCTGCTCGGCATCGCCGTCTCGCTCACCGGCAACGAGATGTCGGTGCGCCTGGGCCGGATGCGCATGGTCAGCCTGGCCACCGCCGCCGGTGCGTTGCTGTCACTCGGTGTCGGCGCCTCGATCGCGTTCTCCGCCCCGCTCGCGGCACTCGCCGTGCTCGCCTGGTACGCCGCGATCTTCCTGGACAGTTCGGCACTCACCGCCGGCACCGTGCAGGCCGCCGAGCCCGGGCGCCGCGGCGCCACGATGGGGCTGCATTCCATGTGCGGCTATGCCGGCGGCTTCATGGGCCCGCTGGCCGCCGGCTGGGCGCTGGACCTGTTCGGCCGCGAGACGGTGTGGGGCTGGGCGCTGGCCTTCGGCCATGTCGCCCCGTTCCTGCTTTTCGGGCTCTGGCTGCTGCGCCGCCTCGGCTGGGCGGCGAAGCAGCCGGGCTGAGCCTTACCCGCAACATCCCTTGGCCTGCGGCTTCGGCGCCGGCGCGCAGCACGGTGCCGCGGCGCCCGCCTCCACCAGCACCACCTGCTGCGCCGGCGCGCAGCAGCCGGGTTGCCCCGCCGTCTGCGGTGTACAGCAACCCGACGACGTATCCGCCGTTTCCGGCGTGCAGCAACTCCCGGCCACCTCCGCCACCGGCTCCGTGGAGCAAACGCCGGTCTCCGGCAGTTCCAGATGCACTTCCCGCGCTGCCACCCAGTCCCCGGCCAGGGCCGCGGCGATGCTGCGCACCTGCTCATAGCCGGTGGCCATCAGGAAGGTCGGCGCGCGGCCATAGCTCTTCATGCCGGCGATCCAGAACCCAGCCTCCGGGTGGCGCAGTTCCGCCTCGCCATGCGGGCGCACCGTGCCGCAGGAATGCAGGTTCGGG
>JAIXTK010000014.1 GCA_027483995.1 Acetobacteraceae bacterium | reverse complement strand
CCGCCGCCGAAGCCGGTGGGGTCATCGGTGCCGTAGAACAACTCGCTTGGGCCGGTGCCGATGCCGCCATCGCCGCCCAGGCCGCCGCCGCCGCCGGCACCGGTGCCCAGGCCGTCGCCGCCATTGCCGCCCTGTGCGGCATTGCCGGTGAAGCTTACGCCGCGCAGCGTCACGACGCCGGCGGCTCCCACGAACAGGCCGCCGCCGAGGCCGGCGCCGCCGCCGCCGCCGTAGAAGCCGCTGCCGCCATCGCCGCCGCGGGCCAGGGCGTGGGTGATGGCGAGGTCGTGGATTTCGACCGTGCCGCCCAGCACCATCAGGCCGCGCTGGGTGCCGAGGCCATCGAGCGTGGCGCCGTTGCCTTCGATGGTGAGGCGCGATCCCGCGGTGAGGTTCACCGCCAACAGCGCGTCGTTCAGGCGGAGCGTGCCGTCTGGCACCTCCAGCGCGATGGTGTACGTGCCGTCGGCGGCCGCCGCGCTGCGCAGGGCGGCGTTGAGGCCGGCGAGATCGGAAACATGGAAGACCGTGTCAGCGACGCTCATGGCAACCCGGCTGGCCCGCTTGGGGCTGGTCAGGGAGGGGTGCGTCGTTCTGGCGCGGAGTTCGATGGCGGGGTTCTAGCACGAACCCGGTCGGAAGAGGTTAACGGGTACTGCGGGGTGGAGGCGATGGCAAGGGGATCGCAACCACATGGCCTGTGGTGGTGGGGTTGCGCGGCGCAGGCATGTGTGGCGCAGTCTGGGGACGGGATGAGGGAGCGCCGGAATGGCCGATTATCAATACTGCAAGGTCGAGGACGAAGGGCGGATACGCATCGTCACGCTCAACAGGCCGGAGGTGCTGAACGCGTTGCACAGCGATGCGCATCTGGAGCTGGAGCAGGTGTGGGACGAGTTCGCCGCCCGCGATGACCTCTGGGTGGGGATCGTGACCGGGGCGGGGGAGCGGGCCTTCTCGGCCGGCAATGACCTGAAGGTGCAGGCGGCGGGCAAGCGGGGGCAGGGGGCGCGGACGGGGTTCGCGGGGATCTGCAACCGGTTCGATCTCGACAAGCCGTTGATTGCCGCGGTGAACGGGGTGGCGATGGGCGGCGGGTTCGAGATCGCGCTGGCCTGCGACATCATCATCGCTGCCGAGAATGCGATCTTCGCGTTGCCTGAGCCGCGGGTGGGGCTGATCGCGGGGGCGGGTGGCGTGCACCGGCTGCCGCGGATGATCCCGCAGAAGCAGGCGCTGGGGATGATCCTGACCGGGCGGCGGGTGCCGGCTGCGGAGGGCAAGGAACTGGGTTTCGTGACCGAGGTGGTGCCGCAGGGCGAGGCGCTGGTGGCGGCGAAGCGCTGGGCGGAGATGATCCTGGAATGCTCGCCGATGTCGGTGCGGACATCGAAGCAGGCGGTGTATCGCGGCATGAACGAGCCGACGCTGCGCGATGCGCTGAATGCGCGCTACCCGATGCAGGAGGCGATGATGAAGAGCGAGGACTACATCGAGGGCCCGAAGGCGTTCGCGGAGAAGCGCAAGCCGAACTGGAAGAACAAGTAGATGGCGATGAAGCGGATGGTGCTGGAGATCGGCATGGGGACCGATATCCGGGGCACCGACTATACCAAGGCGGCCGTGCGGGCGCTGCGGGATGCGCTGTGGCACAATTCGCTGACGGTGACGTCGGCGCTGGGGGTGCCGATCGATTCCATGAAGGTGGAGGTGAAGATCGGGGTGCCGAAGCCCGAGGCGGTGGATACCGCGCAGGTGCTGGCGGTGCTGCCGCATGGGACGGGGACCTGCGAGGTGGTGGAAGGCGGGTTGGAGATTGCGAACGCTTCCGGCACCGGGTCCACCGTGATGGCGACGGCGGCGGCGGTGGTGTGGCTCGACCTGCCTGAGGAGACCGAGTGATGGCGCGCAAGACGGCGTTGAAGCGGATCATCCTTGAGATGGGGATGGGCAATGATTTGCATGGCAGCGACTACACCAAGGCGGCGCTGCGGGCGGTGCAGGATGCGCTGCATCATTCCTCGATGAGCCTGGTGGGGTCGTTGGGGCTGGATATCCACAAGATGCAGGTGGATGTGACGATTGGGGTGCAGGAGCCATCGCAGGTGGATGTTGAGCGGGTGAAAGCGTCCCTGCCGTATGGGGTGGTGACGGTGACGGTGGTGAAGGGCGGGCTGGATGTGGTTGGCGCGAAAGATACCGCGGTGATCGCCAATGCCGGGATCGTGGTTTCGCTGGACGTGCCGCAATACGGTTAATGGCGTAACTTTCTGATATCGTAATGATTTGGCCGCGGCTGGGGATGCTCAGTCGCGGCCGAATTTTTTGTGGAAATAGCGGGCGGCGGCGATTTCGTAGGGGCGCAGGTTCAGTTCGGGGTCGGTGAGTTTCAGGCGGCGCGGCCTGCGGGGGCGCGGCTTTCCCGGCCGGCGGGGGCGCGGGGGGCGCTGAAGCCAGGCGGGCTGGTCGACGCCGAGGGCGTGGCAGAGCGGGCGCAGGAGGCGGGCGGCCTGGGGCGCCGCTTGCACGAAATCCTGGATGTTGGGCTGCTGCAGGAGGTCGTGGAGCGCGCCGGCGCTGGGGCCTGCTTCGGGGATGCGCCTGGTGATCCAGCCTCGGCCGCGCGGGAGGCGGGAGGGGGAGTCCACGAGAGTGGCGCCGGGGTGGGGGAATTCGGGGATCTGGGGCGGGGTGGGTTTTTGGACGGTCTTCGGGCGTTGGGTGGTGGGGCGGG
>JAIXTK010000287.1 GCA_027483995.1 Acetobacteraceae bacterium | reverse complement strand
GACCGCCGGCAAGTTCCCGGTTGCGGTGACGGACCCCGGCGACAATGCCGGCTCCGGCGGCATCGGCGACACGCCGGGCCTGCTGCGCGCCCTGCTCGATGCCGATGTCGATGTGCCCACCGTGTTCGCCTACATCACCGATCCCGGCCTGGTGGAGCGCGCCCAGCAGGTGGGCATCGGCGGGGAGCTTACCGGCAGCCTCGGCGGCCGGCTCACCAACCTCTATGGCGCGCCGGTTCCGTTCAACGGCACGGTGCAGGCACTGACGGAAGGCAAATTCCGCAACACCGGCCCGATGATGCGCGGCGTGCTCTCGAATTTCGGCCCCACCGCCCTGCTCTCGCTCGCCGGCACCCCGGGCGGGCGGAACGTGCGCGTGATCGTCACCACCTACAGCCGCTCGCCGCACGATCCCGGCCTGCTCGCCCTGCACGGCATCGCGCTGGAGGAAGTCAGCCTGCTCTGCGTCAAGGCGAAGAACCACTTCCGCGCCGCCTTCAAGCCGCTGCTGACCGACATCATCGACGTGGACGCCCCCGGCCCCGCCGCGCTGGAGATCAAGGCCTTCACCTTCCGCCACGCCCCGCGCTCGCTCTACCCGCTGGCCGATTGACCCACGTGCACGCCCACGACGCCCAGGTCGCCCGCGACCTCGACTATCTCGGCCTGCCCCCGCGCCCCTGGGCGGCCACGCCCCCCGGCACGCTCGATGCCCTGGTCATCGGCGCCGGCATGTGCGGCATCGCCGCCGCCGCGGCACTTCTGTTCAAGGGCATCCGCGCGATCGAAGTGCTGGACGAAGCAGCCCCGGGCCAGGAAGGGCCGTGGTCCACCACCGCCCGCATGGCCACGCTGCGCAGCCCCAAGCACCTGCCCGGCATCGCGCTCGGCATCCCCTCCCTCACCTTCCGCGCCTGGTACACCGCGCGCCATGGCGAGGAAGGCTGGGCCGCGCTCTACAAGATCGCCAACGCGGATTGGCAGGCCTACCTCGCCTGGCTCCAGCGCGTGCTCGCCCTGCCCATCCGCCACCACACCCCAGCCACCGCCATCACCCAAGATGGCGATCGCCTGCGCGTGGAGACCCCCACCGGCCCGCGCTTCGCCCGCCACGTTATTCTCGCCACCGGCCGCCTCGGCGCCGGCGGCATGAACCTGCCCGCCTTCATCGACCCGGCCCTGTTCCCCAGCCGCGCCGCCCACGCCTCCCAACCGATCGACTTCGCCGGCCTCGCCGGACAGCGCGTGGCCGTGCTGGGCGCCAACGCGGCCGCCTTCGACAACGCCGCCACAGCCCTCGAAGCCGGTGCCGCGGCCGTGGACATGTATTGCCGCCGCCCCACCCTGCCGCAGGTGAACAAAAGCCGCGGCGCCACCAACCCCGGCTATTTCGAAGGCTGGTCCGCCCTGCCGCCCGCCGAGCGCTGGCAGCTCATGGTCTGGCTGCACGACGAACGCTCCCCCCCGCCGCACGAAAGCGTCCACCGCGTGCTGAAGCACCCGGGCTTTCGCCTCCATTTCGCCACCCCCATCCTCGCCGCCCACCCGGCGGAGCACGGCGTTACCCTCGACCTCCCCGGCCGCACCGCCATCGCCGATTTCCTCATCGCCGCCACGGGGTTCGAGGTGAACCTGGCCCGCCGCCCCGAACTCGCCGCCCTCGCCCCCCACATCGCCCTCTGGCCAGACGCCTATCCGGCACCGCCCGCCCTGCAGCGCCCGGAGCTCGCCGGCTATCCCTTCCTCGGCCCCGGCTTCGAACTGACAGAGAAAGCCCCCGGCGCCTGCCCCGCACTCTCCCGCGTGCACGTCTTCAACCACGCCGCCTATGCCTCGATGGGCGCCATCGCCAGCGACATCCCCGGCGTTTCCACCGCCGCCACCCTGCTCGCCAGCGCCATCGCCCGCGCGCTGTTCCTGGAAGACCGCACCGCCCTGCAATCCCGCCTCGCCGCCTTCGCCGAGCCGGAACTCGAGACAACGCCGTTCTTCGCCCCGGAAACCCTGCCCCGCGCGCCATGACCCATCCGCCCCCTTGACGGCGCACCATGGCCGGCGTTCCGTCCGCGCCCCTGCATTCCCCGCGGAGACCACCCCATGGCTGCCCAGTTCTGGTACGAAGGTTCCTGGACCGACGAGAACATCAAGCTCACCGGCCCGGCCGACCATTCCTTCTGGCTGGCCTCCATGGTGTTCGATGGCGCCCGCGCCTTCCGCCGCTGCGCGCCAGACCTGGAACTGCACTGCCAGCGCGTGCTGCGCTCCGCCGATGCCCTGGGCCTCGCCCCGGACAAGACCGCCGAGGAAATCCACGCCCTGGCGCTGGAAGGCATCCGCCTCTTCCCCCGCGAGGCCGAGCTCTACATCAAGCCGATGTTCTTCACCCAGGGCGCCGGCGCCCGGCACGGCAACGGCCGCACCGCCTTCGTGCTGCACATCTACGACGCCCCCCTGCCCGGTGAGCACGAGGGCTTCTCCGCCACCCTCTCCCCCCTGCGCCGCCCCGCGCCAGACATGGCGCCGACCGATGCCAAGGCCTCCTGCCTCTACCCCAACTCCACGCGCGCCAACCGCGAGGCCGAAAGCCGCGGCTTCGAGGCGGCCGTGATGCGCGACCCCTGGAACAACATCGCCGAGTTCTCCATGGCCAATCTCTGGATGGTCAAGAACGGCGTGGCGCTGACCCCGCGCGACAACAAGACCTTCCTCGCCGGCATCACCCGCTGGCGCACCATGCAGCTGCTGAACGAAGCCGGCATCGAAGCCCGCGAAGCCACCATCAGCGCGGCAGACCTGGAAGAGGCCGACGAGATCTTCTCCAGCGGCAACTACGGCAAGATCGTGCCCTGCACCCGCTACGAAAACCGCCAGCTCGGCACCGGCCCGATCGGCACCCTGGCGCGCAAGCGCTACTTCGAATGGGCGGAAAGCACGAAGATCGATTGAAGGAAGAATCTTCTTTTTTCTGAAGAAAAAAGAAGCAAAAAAGACTTCATCCGCTGGCGCGCGTGCTGGAACGGCCAGCACGCGTGCCAGCCGATAGAAGTTTTTTGGTTCTTTTTTTCAAAAAAGAACTGCTTTCTTTCCTTGCAGTGCAAGCCGCACCAGCCCGGCCAGAAAGTCCACACTCCTCGCATCCGCCGGCAGCCCCGCCAGCGCGACATCGAACCGCCCGGGCTCCGCCACCGCGGCATCCACCAGCAGCGGGCAGCCTGGCAGCACCGGCCCGCCGCCCGCTCCGCGCACGAACAGCATCCAGGGCCGACCGGGCGGCAGTGGGCGCGGGAAGCGCAGCGCGAAGCCATGCCGCCCCAGCCGCCCCCCGGTGCCGGCCTGCACCAGGTCCGGCCGCGGCCGGTCTGCCAGGCCCTGGGCCAGAACCTCCTCCCCGCACACCACCTCCAGCGCCAGCACCCGGTCGCGCGCGGCGGGATCGATCGCCCAGCCCGCAACCCCGTGCCGGTCGGCATGGTCCACGAACCCGTCCATCGGCCTGATGCCGCCGGCCAGCCGCAGCAGCGCCGGCACCGCCGCCGCCCCGGATGCCGGCGCCGTCCCGGCCGAGGCCAGCATCACGCCCGACACCATCACCCCCGCGCCACCCGCACACCGCAGCAGCACCAACGCCGCCCCCTGCTCCAGCAGCCGCACACCGGGCAGGCCGGCCAGCAGGAAGGCCGGCACCCAGGCCCCATCCAGCCGCAGGCATTGCGCCGGGCCCAGCACCAGGTCCTGCGCCGGCTGGCCGAAGCCCAGCGCGCCGGCCTCCACCAGCACCGGCGCCGGCAGCCCCAGCCGCCGATGCGCCGCCGCCGGCAAGGCGAGATGCCGCACCGCCTCCACCCGCACCGCCTGCCCGCCTGGCCCGATCACCTCCGCCCCCGGCTGCAGCCGCACCGCGGCCACCGGCCCTTGCGGCGTGGCCACCCTCATCTCAGCGCCCACGCCTTCCCCGCTCCAGAGCGGTGGATGCGGCGGCGCGGCGAAACGTGGCGAAAAGGCGGGGGGGTGCGGCAGCGTCGGCCTCCATCTCGGCGGCGGGACTGTGCCCGCGCGGGCCACGCCATGCCAGGGTCCGTCGAGGAAAAAAAAGCCCGGCCGTTGGGGAAGATACGGCCGGGCCGATCCCACCGGGGGATCAGTGGGCCGGCACCATGGCCGGCCGTCTGGGGGGCCAGGAGGCGGGCATTGCCGCGCCTCCGAACGCACCCTTTCTCCCACAGCCGCCCTGCCGCCGCCTTGATCTCGATCAACCCGGCGTGCAGCGGCTGCGGGCGTGGATTGCAACGGCCGCAACGGCCCGGGCCGCCCCATTGCCCGCAAAGGTCTGGGTACATTGACCGGAAGGGCATGCGCGCCGTAGAGGCAACGTATGGTGCGGTGCCGCCACCTGCGGCACGCACCGGCATCGGGAGTCATGGCAATGTTCGGGTGGCTCGGCGCCTATCTGGAGCGACGCCGCCGCCGCAAGGCCAGGGCGGCGAAGATGGCATCCGATTCGGCGCAGATGGCCGCCATGCTCCAGGCCAACGCGCCGCAGCGCGGGCGCCGCCGCAAGGGTTTCTGGGCCAAGCTGTTCGGCACCGGCCAGCGCACCTCCATGCCGCTGCCCCCGCCTCCCGCCCCGCCCCGCCCGCTGCCGGTGCCGGCCGACCTGCGCGCCCTGCAGCCCGCCACGGCCGCCCCCCTGGTGCCCCCTGCCGCGGCCCCGATCGCGGCAGCCTTGCCCGCCATGCCCGC
The DNA here is from genome assembly GCA_027483995.1 of Acetobacteraceae bacterium. Lineage (GTDB taxonomy): Bacteria > Pseudomonadota > Alphaproteobacteria > Acetobacterales > Acetobacteraceae > CAMDGX01. Next base: position 81 of record JAIXTK010000287.1, on the reverse strand, counting down.
CATCCCCGCCGCCATGCCCCTCCCGGCGATGCGCACGTCCTTCCCCCTGCCGCCGCCCCTCGTGCCCGCCGCGCCGCGCTG